>JAKPTX010000117.1 GCA_029570835.1 Bacteroidota bacterium | reverse complement strand
GCAACAACAGCCAACAGATAATAAACTTGTGCGTTTTTAGGATTGATACAATCTAAATTAGATTTAGCAGCACCATAATTCTTAGTTAATAATTGAGCTAAAGCAACACTATAATCACAGCTTTTGTTACCCATAGCTTCTTGTGCAGCAGCATAATCACCATCTAATATTTTGTACATACCTAAGTTATAATCTTGTTTTACAGGAAGAACAGCAGCTTTAGCTGATTTCTCAAAATTGTTTCTTGCACTTTGAACATCCCCGCTTAAGAAATAAGCAATAGCCATGTTATTCAAAATAATACCATTGTTAGGTGAAGTAGCAGCAGCTTTCTTTAAAAGGTCAGTACTTTTTGTTAAATGTGCAGGATTACCATCTTCTAAAAATTGGTTTAATTCTATAGCAGCTAAGTTGTTATATGCTCTCCAATCAGATTGAAGGTCACTATTTTCGATAATCGCATTATAAACTTTAGCTTTATCCTTAAGATCTTCAATTTGAGATGCACCATACAATCTTTCATTTAAGGAAAGTTGCTCAGGATTGTTAAGTACTACTGTAGGAATTTGTTTTTCGTTGAATAAGTGCTTATTATAGATCATTTTTATTTCAACTCTTCTCAATGGAGGGAGGATCATCTCTGCAATTTCAGGATAGATATCGGTCATCTCGCGAATTTTTTGCTCTTTCATAGCACTGGTTTCTTGAGATTGTACCACATTCATAATTTTATTGCGTTCAGCAATGTTGGATTTTTCAACAGCAGCCTGGAATCCGTACCAGTCTTCTCCGTTAGCTTTATTTTCAAATGCAAATTCAGGAAGTTGAACATCTTTTACTTTAAGTTTATTTTTTCTGGCATAGTTTCTTTGCCATTTTTTCAATTCACTTTCAAACCATTTTTTGCCTTCCTCTAATCTTCTTTCAGATAAACCTTGGTTGCGAGATTCTTCACCTTCGGGAGAAGCCCATCCGGTAATGACTACTTTATCAACAACTCTGTTCTCAGCTAAAGCTTGCTCCATGAAAGCGATGAAATCTTGAACAATCTGTTTTGCTTGGGCATCTCTGTTTAATTTTAAATTCCAATTCAAGTTAGATCTGTCAACCTCAAAGTAGATGGTTCCTTCTTGAGTAATATACTCAGGTTGGTAGTTGTGAGGAGCAAAAAGTAGAGTAGTTCCACTACCTGCTTTATCGGAAAGAACAGGTGTCAAGGAGATTCTGGAAGCTGTATTACTAATTCCTTCAGTAATTAATAAAGGCTCATAGGTAAAAGATTTCTTTTTTAGATTTGCTGTTTGTAAAGCGTAAACACCTTGATCTTCATACTCATCCTTGAAATCAAATGATCCGGAAACAGTAAAAGAACCACCGGTTTTATATGGAATACGAACACCTTCTTCTTTGGATTTTTGTCCTACAAGTTTAACTGTTTTAATTACTTCTTTGGTTTTTCCGTCAGCATCAGTCATTAAAACGGGAACTTGAATATCCATAGATGCTCTCTTTTTAAGAAATTTAGGGGGAACAGTACCTTTTACTGTATATTCAACCTTGCCACCCTTGTTTTCTAAATCCTGGTTTTCAAGTTTCATTTGCACTTGTGATTTGGGCACCATTTTACCAAATCCGCAGCTAGCTACCAAAAGTGCTACTAAACTTATGAAAAGTAAATTTTTTAAATTTTTCATCATGATTTTTAATATTGATTTGATTATTTAATAAATATATTTTCGTTTTTTTATTTCAATTTATTGAAAATGAATTGAACCTGCAAAGATAAGGAAAAAATCGCTATTTTTTAACACAAAATTCAGTTTTTTTGTATTTTAAGTTACTAAAGTTCAAAATAATAGGATTTTTTAGCTTATTGTGTTAAAAATTCATAAAATTTTTCATGCAAAATGAGTCTTATCTTGCTTTGAGAAAGAAGATTAGGCTCAGCATTGGGGTAAACTCGATTGGAAAGAAAAATGTAAATCAACTCTGCATCAGGATCACTCCAAATCACTGTTCCGGTAAATCCTTGATGTCCATAAGTTTGAGCACCGGCTTGAACAGGAAGAATAGAACTCTTTTCCTCCGCATTGGGTGTGTAAAAACCTAAACCTCGAATAGAAGTGCGATGAATCTCATAAGGAGATGTGAAGAGTTTTACGGTTGATTTTTTGAAGTAGGTTTTACCATTATATTTTCCCTCTTGCTGTAACATTTGAAAAAGGATTGCCAGATCTTCTGTGGTTGAAAAAATACCGGCATGTCCGCAAACGCCACCCATCAATGCACAATTTTGATCATGAACGTAGCCCCGAACCAATTGCATCCGGAACAACGTATCATTTTCGGTAGGTGCAATCCTTTGCTCATAAACCCCTTGCAATAACGGATTATAACAAGTGTTGTGCATGCCCAAAGGGATGTAGAAATGTTTTTTTACGTATCTGTCTAATGATTCTCCGGAGATCTTTTCAATGATGTCACAGAGTAAAATGAACCCCAAATCACTGTATACATATCTTTGTTTGTTCAATTTGCAGTTTTTGATCTCATTTCTAATCCATTGCTGAAAATCGGAACTTACAAAAAGATTTTTTGCAACCGGAACATTAAAACGTTCGTTGGAAATATCATTAAGGTAGAGATAGCGCATGCTGTCGCTTTTCAACAGTTGATGAAAAGGAATGTAAGCCGGTAAACCGGAAGTGTGTGTGAGCAGTTCTTCAATTCTTGTTTTTCCAACAGGAGTATCTTCATAAAATGGAAGATATTCCTCCACATGGTGACGTAGCTTGATCTTCCCCTCCTCATATAACTTCATGACAGCCAATGTGGTAGAAGCAATCTTGGTGATGGAAGCGATATCATAAAGGGTGTTCTCTTCAACCGGATGTGCCGGATCTCCATCTAAAGTGCCATAACTTTTCTTGAACACGGTTTCTCCACTTTTGACTACCATCACCTGGCATCCGGGATAGATATTTCGCTGGATTCCGTCTATTACAATGGAGTCAATCAAAGCCGCATTGACAGGAGAAATCCGGGATAAATTCTCTTTCGAAGCAGTTTGAGAATAAAAGTTTTCTCCCGATTTAAAATGGAGTGTTGAAACAGGAAGTAATCCTTTAAAAGGTAGTTCCCCCAGAATTCCCTGAACGGCACCACGGATGCTGTTCTCCGTACGTTGATATCCAATGATCACAGCCTCGAAATGATCCACTTTTTTGAATTGCTCCAATGCATAAGGATTACCGAAAAGAGCTAAAACAACCTTTTTTGATTTGGCAAGTTTTTCAAACAATTGTACGGCTTGCTCCGTAATTCCATATTGACGGGCAGGGTTTTGATTGGTGTTGCTGTATAACACAATCACCTCCTGATAGTTACTTAGGAATTGCAAAACCTGATCTGCTTCTTTCGGTTTAAACTCTCTGTTGAGTTCAATATAGGGTAGATTTTGCTCTTCAGCAACTTTCTTACTGTATGGAATCGTTTGGGTATCTCCCACAATTAAAAGGGTTGTTTCCGTTTTGTCAATCAGAGGAATAATTCCCTGATTAGTAAGCAGTGTCAATGCTTTAGTTTCAATCTCTTTGATTAAATCATCAGCCTCTTTGTTGTTCACTAAATGTTCTACTTGAGTTGATAGTGGGGTGTAGTGAGTCAATCCCAAACGCTCTTTGAGTTGTAAAATCTTGAGACATTTATCATTGATCTCTTTTTCAGAGATGATTCCTTCCCGAACAGCTTTGGCAATTTCAGGAATCACAATACTCAAATCCGCAGGCAAACAGAGTTGATCAACACCGGCTTTTAAGCAGAGAATTTCCGCTTCAGCACCCTCTTTGTGATATTTGCGAATCCCATCCATCTCCATTCCATCCGATATGACAATGCCTTTGAAACGCATCTCCTTTTTGAGCAAATCGGTAACAATAGGGTAGGAGAGCGACGCAATCGAATTTTCGGAATCATCCAGTGCGGGAATATTCAAATGAGAGACCATAATCATCTCCACATTCTGATTAATCATTTCGCGGAAAGGATACAGTTCTGTCTCATCCAACTCTTTCCTGGATTTTAAAATAGTGGGGAGTCCCAGGTGGGAGTCCACATCGGTATCTCCATGTCCGGGAAAATGCTTGGCACAAGGCACGGCACCCCCGTCGCGTAAGCCCCGCATATATGCCAATCCTTTGACAACAACTCTGTTTTTCTGCTCTCCAAAGGACCTGCTGTTGATCACCGGATTTTTATTATTGTTGTTCACATCCACCACCGGAGCATAATTGACATGAATTCCCAAAGTTCTTAACTCTAGACCAATCTGTTTACCCATTTGGTAAATCAGGTTGTCATATTGGGGAGCCAAAGCACCTAAAGTCATATTGCGTGGAAAAACCGGCATGCTGTCCAATCGCATGGAAGGACCCCACTCAGCATCCATAGAAATCAACAGCGGAACTTTGCTTACAGCTTGAATCCGGTTGGTTAATGCGATCTCCCGTACCGGACCACCCTGAAAAAAACAGACTCCTCCGGGTTGGTATTGCTTAATCTCTTCGATCTTCTTCAGATTGTAATTTTCATCCTGATTGGAATGAATCCGAATAACCATCAATTGAGCAATTTTTTCTTCCAAACTCATCTTTTGAAGCTGTTTTTCAGCCCAACTGGTTGAGTTTACCGTCTGAGAAAATAGAGAAAATGGGATCATTACAGTTAAAATAAGGAGAAAGAATTGCTGTTTTCTATTCATACATCAATGATTTGCAAATAGTTAGATAAAAATGAGACACTGATTGGCACAAACAACAAAGGTACAAATAAATTAGGAAAAACAGGGAAACTTAAAATTTTCGACTTTTTATGCTACTTCATTGACAAATGTTCATTACTTTTGCCGGGAATTAAAATTACTAATAATAAAATACACATTATATGGACTTATTAAATCCTAAAATTGAAATGAAAGGTGTGAAAAACACCATTGTTGTGGCATCCGGGAAAGGGGGCGTAGGTAAATCAACAGTTGCTGTGAATTTAGCAGTGGCGTTGGCAAGACAAGGTATGAAAGTGGGCTTGATTGACGCCGACTTATACGGACCTTCAATCCCCAGAATGATGGGTGTGGAAGATTATCAACCTCAGGTGGATTATATCGATGAAAAAGAGGTTTTCCATCCTGTGGAAAGATTTGGTGTGAAGATGATTTCAATCGGATTCTTTATTTCTAAGGAAAAACCTCTGATCTGGAGAGGACCCATGGCAGCAAGTGCTTTAACACAGCTGTTTGAAAATACGGAGTGGGGAGAAATCGATTATATGATTATAGACTTCCCTCCCGGAACAGGCGATATCCAATTGACAACACTGCAAAAATTGAACCTTACCGGTGCTATTGTGGTAACAACACCTCAGGAAGTAGCAGTAAACGACGCACGTAAAGCGGTTTCCATGTTGATGGATCCCCATATTAAGGTTCCCGTTTTGGGAATTGTTGAAAATATGTCCTGGTTTACTCCTTTGAATCACCCTGAAGAAAAATATTACATTTTTGGAAGCGGTGGCGGACAAATGTTAGCCGAAGAAGCAGGCGTTCCTCTTTTGGGACAAATTCCGCTGGTTGCTGAAGTGGGTGAAATGGCAGAAAAAGGGATGACCATTTTCAACCAGTCAGACCCCATTGTGGTGAAACAATTTGAAAATTTTGCGAAAAAATTGGTGGAAGAGGTCATCTAAACCATCAATATCTCCTATTGATTTAATCAAAACAATACCTGAAGAGCGATTTGCCTAAGGTTTGTTTATCCTCAAATAGTTTCCGATGGAAATAGTTTCCATTGGAAATTTTTATATACTTTTGTCATCAAAATTAATGCGAGAAATGAAAGAGAGATTGAAACAATTTTATAGGAACAACAGACTGATCATTTGGGGAGTTCCGGTTGGAGCGATAGGAGGTTATCTTTATTGGTACTTCATTGGATGTCCGAGTGGTGCTTGTCCCATCACTGCAAATCCTATCAGCAGTACGCTATACGGGATGTTGTTCGGAGGGTTGCTTTTTGGTCTCTTCAAAAAAGAGAAACCCAAAGTAAAAGAAGAGTCAGGAGCAACAGATCATGTTGAATAAATTTATTAAAAATGATATAAAACCTTTAAAATTAAAATAAACAATGAAAAAAGCGATTCAATTAACTAAAGCAGACTTTTTAACCAAAGTGGTAAACTACGAAACCTCTCCCAATGAGTGGAACTATTTAGGTGACAAACCCGCCATAGTCGATTTTTATGCTGACTGGTGTGGTCCATGCAAAATGGTAGGTCCCGTATTGGAAGAGTTGGCTAAAGAGTATGAAGGAAAAATATACGTTTATAAAGTGGATACTGAAACTGAGCAAGAGTTAGCGGCAGTATTTGGTATTCAGAGTATTCCGACATTGTTGTTCATTCCGATGAATGACAAACCACAAATTGCACAAGGTGCATTACCTAAAAACACGTTGATTGAAGTGATCAATGATGTATTAAAAGTAAAATAGATCAATTTTATAAGGGATTCTTTGACATGAGAACAATATGTAGAATTAGAGATATTTATCGGGCGATTGCACAATTTGAAGAGCAATTCCAGGCGACTTACAATCTCAGTATGAATGAGGGGATGTTGTTATGCAGTGTTTCTTCCAAAGGGGTATTGACTGCCGGAGAGATTGCTGAGGAGTTGGGAGTGACGGCTTCAAATGCTTCCAAAATCATCACTTCCGTAGAGAAAAAAGGTTTGATCAAAAGAGAATCAGGGCACTCTGACAAACGAAGAATGAACTTTTCACTCACCGATGAAGGCTTAACCATGATAGAAAAAATAGAAGTTGAACAAGTGAATGTTCCGGCTATGTTGTGTGATATGATTAAAATGGAAGATCAGTAAAACCCTCAGATTTATACTCTAATCTACGAAAAGGCAGCAGACATCGGTTTGTTGCCTTTTTTTGTGCTGTAAAGTTGTAGTTTTTGTCTACAATTTGAGCTTGATTTTCAGGAGAAATAAAATAATTATTGTAAAATACAAACAGCTGCTTGCTTAAATTTTTTCGCCGGTTTTTTCTCCACACTGATGTCAAAAGTAGTGTTTTGTACTTCTATCCTTCCGAAAGTCAACGCCTGTTCCGACATTTTTTTAACATCTTCAGCTGAAATATCATATTTAATATAATAAACAATGACCACCACAAATCCGGCTACTTCGGCTCTGGGTGTAACCTTCTCTTTAGATACTAAATTGATTAACTCCCCATTTTCTAATTTTAGTACAAGCGGACTTCCTTTTGCCAACTCTTCAGTCAATTGACCGGCCATCTTTTCGAAACGAAGTTCCAAACAATAACTTTCATCTTCCTTATGCAAGGTAAGTTTCCAATCGCCATCCAATTCGGTACTGATCCCTTTAAGGGCTTTTCCTGTTATTTCATCGGTCTTCTGATAATCGTACTTACACTTTTGTGCCTGTGTCATGCTGATTACCGCCAAAAAGGCAACTAAGAATCCCAGAATTTTAATGTGTGTTTTCATCTTTTATATATTTAAATTCATAAGGGCAAAAGTACATATTTTTTTGGAATATAACCTTAAGATTCCGTTCATTAAGCGAAGTCGAAATACCTGAATAATAATGCTAATTTCTATCTTCTTATTTTTGAAATAAAAATAAATGGGGGGCAGATAAAACTTTCTTTATAGGTTATTTCATCACCCCACTCTGGAAATCATACCTTTTTGAAAACGACACAAATTTCGGGGTAATAAATTTTTGATCGCATACGGTCGAGAGACGCAAAGCATTGCGTCTCTACAGCCATTTTTATGACCTTTTTCATTGTTTTTATCGATTGTTCCCCTCCAAAGGAGGGGCTAGGGGAGGTCTAATTCGTAATTCGTAATTGAATTTTCGCCTTTCGCCTTCCGCCTTTTATTTTTATCTTTGCAAAATCAATTTCCAAAAGATATAAAAGAAAGGAGTGGACAGGATCATGAATAAAATAAAGGTTTTATTTGTAATATTTTTTATGGTATTGCCTAGTACTTTTTTTGGGCAGATTGGATTAATTAATAATAGATTCATTTTTTATTCAGAAATTTTAGATACAACCACCTCTATACAACTGGAATATATTGAGTATTCGCTAGATTATGACACATTAATTATTACTCCTTCTTGTAAGCCTGATACTTTTTATTATAAGGATTATTCCACGAGCAGGAGCTGTTTGCGTTCCATTTTGGAAAAAAAAGGAAAAACTAAAATAATAATTCCTTTTTCAATTCCGTTCAGATATCATCACATGAATTTTATAATAATTAAGACTGATAAGTGTAAATATTACTTAAAGTCTAAAATAAAGAAAAGAAAATCTCGTCGGTATAAAATAAAGGGAAAAGATTTTCATCTGTATAAAATTGAGTATTTGAAGTAACTGAACTTATAAGGCTGAAATATCTCTAACTCGTTTTTTAATTCAACCTTTGCACAATAAAACACTATCAATAATTCAAAAATTTTAATCCTATCACCACTTCGGGACTATTTAAAAGTCGGAATGATTTCGGATTTAAAACTTGATTATCAAGGTGTTATGATCTACATTCTCTTTATTTCATATTTCTTATTTCTTACTTCATATTTTGTAAATTTGGGCTAAAGCCCTTGTGTTCCGGGGGTTATTCCTATCCACGCCCTAAAGAGACGTGGCAATTTATATGATTGAATATCAAGCAGTTAAATAAAATTATCGTCAAATTTTAAAATTCTAAATTTACAATCATGTCACCCCTTCGGGGTTATTTTGAAGTCGAAAGTCGAAAGTCGAAAGTCGAAAGTTTTTTTAAATTAGGCTACTCGGGGCGCGACTACTACTCGTGTAACTCCCTACTCGGTTCATAACTTGAAGTCGCACCCCGAGTGAACCTTCTACCTTCTACCTTCTACCTTCTACCTTGTAAAATCGTAATTGATCCTGCATATCCTAAAAGGTCTAATATTCCAGAGTGGGGTGAAGAAATAACAAGATTGTGAAGGGTTTCCTGCCCCCCTTTTATTTTTATTTCAAAAAAAAGAAAGAAATTAAAAATATGAAAGAAATATATTTCTAAATGCTTGATAATTAAGTAATTCTAAATTCTAAATTCTAAATTTTGATTCCGAAATCCGAAATCCGAAATCCGAAATCATTCCGCCATCTACCTTCTATCTTCTACCTTTTTGTTATATCTTTGCAAAAAAATTCTAATGCGTCGGGTTAGTTTGATTTGGGTGCTTTTTTGGAGTGTAACCGTATGGGGAGGAACGCCTCCGCCTGCGGACACTACGCAGAGCGATTTTGATTCTGCACGGGCAATTCGGATTACCCCGCAAGTGGCGTCGCACCTGCAACTCCAGTTTCACCATCGGCAGTGGGATAACTTTTTCCCTACCCTGGATCTTTGGATCGACTCCTGCGGTTACCATGAACCGACATTGCGCACTTTGATGATGTATGAATTGATCCATCAGCAACCTGTCGATTGGGCTGTCTCCTCTTACTTTGATATGGGCTACTATGAGCAGTTTTATAACCGTATGCAGGATGCCCGGGAATCGGACTATTATAATTATTACGATGTCAATAAAACATATTACGGCTATCTTCCCCTCAGGTCCCCACTGGATTCTATTCTCCAAAAGAATGCGGGAGAACTACTGGAAACATCTCAATATCAACAAGATGAGGAATTAATTCTGACGCTCTTTTCGGGTGATATTGATCTTTTTGAATCCAAATCGATAAAAAGAAAATACAGGAAAAGCACTATTGGGCGTTATATGCGCAATGAGTTCCGGAAGGAGCGGGATCAATATCCGGGTTTTGTAGTGGGATTGGGTTTGATGCGGCAGATCGGCATTGCAACTCAGGTCGGCTATGCGCAAACAGTACGAATAGGTTTTTCTTCTCCTTTAGCCAAACGGTGGCTTTTTGATGGGTTTTTGTCGTTTCGCTTTCCCTATCGGTACGATATACTCAATTTTGAAGCAATGCAGCAATACTTTGAGGTTAAACCCAATGTACTTTCTACTGCTGGATTTCATTTGGGGTATCGCAGCACTCAAATTCCATTAACAGCTACTCGTTCACTTTTAATCTATCCGCAAGCCGGGTTGGGAGTGGACTGGATTTATACTTCAATTTATGAAACGTTTGGCGTAGATGAGGTGAACTATTATTATCCCATGACACTCTACACGGCTTTAGGTATTTCTGCTCTAATTCCGATTATGAAATCCACCTATTTGGGAGCGCAAATCAATTATCACTTCATTCCCTACAGTTGGGATGCCCGTGTTTTGAGTTATTGGGATGCCCATTTTTTTAGCTTCGAACTGTTTCTGCGACTATAATCAGGCATATTGGAACTTTTTTATATCTTTGCAAGTTATACTTGAATTTATTAATTTAAAAATAATATAGATATGATGAAGTTTACGGAACGTTGGGTTGAAGCCGTCTTGATGAGATGGGGTGTTGCAGAAGCAGTGGCTGTCAACCTGAGATTGGTGGTGCTGATTGTAGCGGCAGGTTTGTTGGCATTGATTCTATTCTGGATCATGAAACATCTCGTGATTAAGGGGATTTACCGCTTTTTCTTAAAAACTAATTTTTCCTGGGATGATGCGTTGGTGAAGTTTCAGGTGTTTAATCATGTAGCTCACTTGATTCCCGCTATTGTACTGCGTGGTGCTCTGCAAATGATATTTAGAGACTTTCCGAATCTGCTTCCGTGGGTTAACAAAATTACGGATATTTACCTTATTATTGTTTTTATACTGATTGTCAACGCCTTTTTGAGATTAGGTCATTATGCATTGGGACAAACAGCTGCTTTTAAGGACAAACCTATTGCAGGTTTATTTCAACTGATCCGAATCATTCTTTATATCGCAACTGGAATTTTGATTTTATCAATATTGCTTAATAAGTCACCGGCAGTCTTCTTGGGGGTTTTTGGAACCATGACCGCAGTGATGATGTTGGTTTTCAAAGATACGATTTTAGGGTTGGTTGCCAGTATACAGATGGCAACCGGAGATACGGTGAGAGTGGGAGACTGGATTGAGATGCCTAAATTTGGTGCGGATGGAGATGTGGTTTCCATTAATTTGACATCAGTGAGAGTGATGAATTTTGATAAAACTGTAACCACTATTCCTACTCACAACTTTCTAACAGAGAGCTTTAAAAATTGGCGCTATATGTCGGAAAGTGGAAGCAGAAGAATCAAAAGGGCAATCTATATCAATGTCAGAACTGTAAAGTTTATTGATGAAGAGATTCGTGAAAATTACAAAAAGATTCACTTGATTGCCGATTATGTGGAGGAGAGACAAGCTGAAATTGATGCTTATAATGATGAGCATCAGATTGATGTAGAATATGATATCAATGGAAGAAGAATGACCAATATCGGATCCTTTAGAATCTATTTGGAAAATTATCTGAGAAACAGACCCGATATCAGAAAAGATATGACCCTAATGGTCAGACAGTTATCTATTGAGGATAAAGGAATTCCTATGGAAATTTACTGTTTTACCAATACCTCCGTATGGATTGAGTATGAAGGGATTGTAGCGAGTATCTTTGATCATATTTTGGCTGCTGCAGAGTTCTTTGACCTGGAAATTTATCAACAGCCAACCGGGTCAGATTATGCCCAACCTTGGGAGAATATTTCCCATCAGGTTGAAAAGCGCTTGAATCCATGATTTCTGTCTGTATTCCTCTGTTTAACTTTGATGCCTCTCCCTTAATTCGGGAACTCATCAAACAGATCGATCAATTGGATCAACCGGCAGATTTGATCCTGATTGATGATGCTTCGGAAGAGAAATACAGAGAGATTTACAGAACTTTTGCTGATTCCTGCCGCTATATTGAGCTGGAAAAAAACGTAGGGCGCGCGAAAATCAGAAATCTGTTTTTGCAGTATGCGAGCTATCCCTACTTACTTTTCCTGGATTGCGATGCGTTGATTATATCGGATCAGTTCCTGGAGCAGTACCTCAATCTGCTCGATAGCAAGCCACAAATAGTGTGTGGAGGGAGGGTTTATCCCCCCCAATTATTAAAAGGAAATAAAAAATTAAGATGGAAATATGGACATCGGGTGGAAAGTGAACCGGCATGGAAAAGAAAAGAAAACCCGAACAGTTCCTTTATGACTAATAACTTCCTGATATCGAAAGCGTTGCTGGAACAGGTGCAGTTTGATGAACAGTTAACGCAGTATGGACACGAGGATACGCTGTTTGGATTGCAATTACTGGAAAGAGGAGTGCAGATTTTGCATATAGAGAATCCAATTTTGAATGGAGATATCGAAACTAACCCGGTTTTTCTGGAAAAAACCAAACAAGGAGTGGAAAACTTGTATCAGATTTACCTGAAAAACAAAGATAATCCTTATTTGGTAGAACAGGTGAGATTGTTGCGGGTGTACGAGAAAGTAAAAAAATGGAAATTTATTTTGAATCCCATTGGATTGATAACCAATCCATTACTACTCTTCCTGCTCAAAAATGGAAATAGTTCTATCTTTTTATTTAATCTGTATAAATTGTTCCTGTTTATGCGGCAATCCAAGTAGAAATTTTTAAAATGGGACTCTTTTATACTTAACTTTTTAAAGTAGAGGGGGTCTAAACGATTATAACCTTAAATTTTATATCATGAAGAGATTAATGCTGTTTACCTTGTTATTATTGGGTACGACCTGTTTTTTATCAGCTCAGGTTGAGAAAAAAGTTCAGGCAAAAATTGATCAGGTAATTGTATATCCTATTGGAGCTCAACTAGAGTATATTGCTGATTTCCAAGCACAAGCCGGTCCTATGACATTGGTTATTCCCAATTTACTTCCTAACATCAGTCAGGAGAGTATCAGAGTGGTATCGGATCCTAATTTCTCAATAGTCAATGTTCAGGTGAGTACCGATTATCTGACGGAAAATCCTAAAAGTGATGAGATTAAACAGTTGAAAAAGCAGGTTGAGGAGTTGACTTTTAAAATTGAAGATGAGGAGATTATGATCAAGGTGAATCGCGATAAGATCGATTTTCTAAATCAAAACAAACAGCTTTCCGGGAAAAATGATCCGATTTCTCCGGAAAATTTTAAACAGATGAACCAAATTTATGGGAGCAATCTGGAGGCTTTGACTTTGGATATTCAAAAAAGAGATCGGACAGTTAAAAAATATAGAGAGGAGTTGGATAAGCTAAATAATCAATTGGGAACTCTAACTCGCATACCTTCAACTCCTTCAGGAGTTTTAACGCTAACTATTCAAGCTAAAGCGAATAAGAGTTCAAAACTCTCTTTTTCAGTTTATACTCATAACGCTTCCTGGTACCCAAGCTATGATATTAAGTTTGTAGGCTTTGATAAACCATTGGAAATAACCTATTATGCTAATATTCTACAACAAACACAAGTAGATTGGGAAAAAGTTTCAATTCTGCTTTCTACGGCACAACCTCAGCTTTCAGCTCAAATACCGACACTGTATCCTTACTTTTTGTCCTTTGTAACTCCTCAGCCTATGGTTGTAGGAGGAGCAATAATGTCGAATAAAGCTGCGTCACCTCGTTCAAAAGAAGAGATAACATTTGAATTTTCACAAGAGAGTTTTGACGAAGCTATTCCCGAAACCTCGGGATTTTCTCAAATGGAGATCATTAAGGAGTATAAAGTAGCGGCTCGTCAAACGATCCCCTCTTCTCCTAAATCGATGTTGATTTCTTACGGAGAAACCAAAGTAGATGCTTCTTTTGAGTATCAGGCTGTACCTAAATTAAGTGAAAAAGTGTATTTGATTGCTAAAATTCATGATTGGAAAAAAGCTGAATTGGCGAGTGGTGTTGCCAAGTTGTTTATGGAGAATAGTTATGTGGGGGAATCAAGACTCAATACCGGACAATATCAAGATACTTTACAACTCTCTTTTGGCGTAGATCATAACGTTATTGTGAAACGTGAGCGAGTAGAAAACTATTCGGAGAAAACGATCATCGGAAGCAATAGAAGGGAAAATGCGTCTTATAAAATTACCGTGAGAAACAATAAATCTTATCCAATCAATATTATGATAGCTGATCAGGTTCCGATTTCAAAAGTAGGAGAAATCAGTGTCGATGTTGTTGATTTGGATGGTGGTAAGTTAGACAAAGAGCGCGGAAGAGTGGAATGGAATTTGAATCTCAACTCCAATGAAATGAAGGTCGTGACGTTGAAATATACGTTGAAATATCCTAAAGATAAACAGATTAATCACTACTAAAAGCAGTGATTTTATCGGATTAATTGAGTGTGGTGTTTCTTTTCAGGAGCACCACATTTTCTAAATGGTGAGTATGAGGAAACATATCTACAGGTTGCACTTTGACTACTTTGTAGTGGGCTGCCAATAATGTAATGTCACGAGCCTGAGTAGCCGGATTGCAGCTCACATATACAATTCGATCCGGTAAAATTTTCAAAAGTTGTTCAACAACGGCAGGATGCATTCCGGCACGTGGAGGGTCGGTGATCACCACATTGGGTTTACCTTGCTCTTTCACAAAGGAAGAGGTGAGAATATCCTTGATATCGCCGGCAATAAAGAAACTATTTTCAATTCCGTTGTTGCGGGAGTTGACCCATGCATCTTCAATCGCACTTTCAACATATTCAATTCCTACTACTTTTTTTGCCTGGTGGGCAACAAAGTTGGCAATCGTACCTGTTCCGGTATAGAGGTCGTACACAATCTCATCGGGTTGAATTTCAGCCCATTCCCGAACAACCTGGTACAAGCGATAAGCTTGTTGTGAGTTGGTCTGATAGAATGAAACGGGACTGATGATAAACTCCAGCTCTTCCATTTTGGCTTTAACATGAGGATTCCCATGGAATAGTTCAGTGGGGAGATCGGAGATAGAGTCGTTGAGTTTGGTATTGATGACATAGTGCAAAGAGCTGATTTCAGGGAACTGTTCAACCAGGAATTGGAGCAGTTCCATTACTTCAGGAGTAACACTTTTAACTACTAAAATTACCATTAATTGTCCGGGACCATGCGTTCGGATAATCAGATTGCGCAGTATGCCTGTATGTGTTTTGATATTGTAAAAGGGAATTCCTTTCGCTAAAGCTTGCTTTTTAACTGCCAATCGGATTTGATTGCTGGGGTCCTCCTGGAGGTAGCAATGTTCAATATCCACCACTTTGTCAAATTTTCCCGGAACGTGAAATCCTAACCCATTGAGATTCAACTGATCGCGATGTTCCAGATCCTCCTGATCCAGCCAACGGGAGTCAGAGAAAGTAAACTCCAGCTTATTTCTGTAGTAATACTCATTTTCTGATCCCAAAATCGGCTCCATTTCAGGAAATTCAAACTTACCTAAATGCTTAAAGTTATCATATATTTGCTGTTGTTTGAATTGGAGCTGTTGCTGATAGGGTAAAATTTGCCATTTACAGCCGCCACATACTCCAAAATGAGAGCAGCGTGGTGCAATACGAAGCGGAGAGGGTTGTTTGATTTGAGTAATGATCCCCTCCATATATCCTTTTCTTTTCTTAATAATCCGAATATCAACAATATCGCCGGGTACTCCCATTGGGATAAAAATTACCATCCCTTCCTGTTTAGCAATACTTTTACCTTCAGACCCAATATCAATGATCTCTATATTCTCCAGAATATATGGACTTAATTTTTTACTCATCTTTTAAATTTAGTTATTTTTCACTCATGAGTTGCTCCAACTTGGCAGTGATTTTCTCCCAGTTGTATCGTTCTTTTACAAATTGGTACCCGTTGTTTCTTATTTCATGGTACTTATCCGGATTTTCGATCAGCATTTTCACTGCTTCTATGTAATCGTCAGTAGATTCACAAACGATGATATCCCGATTATATTGGATTCCTTCGAGGGGTTTCCCCGCTAGTGGAGAGGTGATACAGGGGAGTTTCATGGCCATTGCTTCCATCAGTTTGTTTTGTAAACCGGTACCCAAACGCATGGGAGCGATAAATATTTTGGATTGGGCATAGTAATCTACCATGGAATCGACCCATCCGGTAACAATAATATCTTCGTTGGCTAAGGCTTTTACACGGGCATGAGGAGAAGCACCACACAGAACCAGTTTCAGGTAGGGATAGGTTTCTTTCAATTCCGGGAAGATCTTCTTTGCCAAGTATTCTGCTGCATCAATATTGGGCGGATAGTTCATGTTTCCGGAGAAAATAAGATCATAGTTTTTACGCACATTGATCGAGTTGTAGATGGAAAGATCAACGCCGTTGGCGATCACATGGATTTGATTTCTATCCGGATGAGGAATCAAACTGCGGTCAATCGCTGTGATAATGGTAAGGTTGTCAAACAGGGAGAAAACATGATTTTCATAGCGTTGCAATTTCTTGTATTCCCACAAAAAGATAGGTTTCAGATAAAAAGGAGCTTTTTGAAAACGACGATAAATCCCCATTGAAAAAACATCCTGATAATCCAATGTTTTGGGGTAGGGTAGCATCTTGACATATTCCGCAACACGAATAATTTGAGCATAGATATGATCCGGTTGAATCCGCTCCACATGTTGATGAAACTGTTTTTTCGCTTTACGAGAATAGAAATATCCGCATTGAAAAGGAATTTTAGTAAAAAATGCTTTGATCAGCCCCAAAAAGTGTGTCCACCAGGAAAGATTCAGAATGATCAACTCTTTACAGAGTGGTTGTAGCTTTTTGATGGCATCGGGATGTAACTGAGTGTCGTTCAGTGCTACCAGATAGATCTCATGATTTTTTGAGAGCTCTCTGATCTGGTAGTATGCACGCAACTTATCACCCTTTTCCAAGGGATAAGGAACTCGCGATAAAAGGACTACAATTTTCATATAAAATGCAAAAATACAACTTTTTTATGATCTCCTCTAATAGGGTATAACACAATTATTTTTTATATCTTTGCAGATTGGGTTTTTCCCGAAACAAACGGATGTTTAACGTAAAATATAGATTGTATATGATTATTAAAGACGACTTTAAGGACAGACATAATGGGCCAACTCCGGAAGAGGTGGACGTGATGTTGAAAAGAATCGGAGTGAACAGTATGGAGGAGTTGATTGAACAAACTGTTCCTGCTGCAATTCGTTTCAAAGAGGATCTTCCTCTTCCCGAAGGGATGACCGAAGGGGTTTATTTAAAACATGTAAGAGCATTGTTTGCCAAAAATAAGATTTATAAATCCTATATAGGAATGGGTTATTACAATTCCTATACTCCCGCTGTAATTCAGAGAAATATTACTGAAAATCCCGGATGGTACACGGCTTATACTCCCTATCAGGCGGAGATTGCCCAAGGGCGTTTGGAAGCATTATTGAATTATCAAACCATGTTATGCGATTTAACCGGAATGGATTTGGCAAACGCATCTATGCTGGATGAGGCAACATCTGCGGCTGAGTTGATGTTGATGTTTTTCAACAGCAGACCTCGTGACATGGTTAAAAACAACGTAAACAAATTTTTTGTAGCTGAAGACCTTTTCCCTCAAACTTTAGAGGTGATCAAAACAAATGCCAGACCACAAGGTATTGAGGTAGTTTCAGGTGATCCGTTTAAAACCACATTGGATAATACTTACTTTGGTTTGATGCTTCAATATCCCGGTAGTTGGGGACGAGTTGTTGATTATACCTCATTTGTTAAAGATGCCAAAGAAAAAGGAATTTTCGTAGGAGTTGCTGCTGATCTTTTGGCTCTGACTCTTTTAACTCCTCCGGGAGAATGGGGTGCTGATGGTGTGGTAGGGAATACCCAACGTTTTGGAGCTACAATGGGCTTTGGTGGACCTCATGCAGGTTACTTTGCTTGTAATGAGAGCATGAAGAGGCAGATGCCCGGTAGAATTATCGGAGTAACCATTGACGCACAAGGAAATAAAGCGTTGAGAATGGCACTTCAAACCAGAGAGCAACATATCAAGAGAGAAAGAGCAACCTCCAATATCTGTACCGCATCTGTACTTTCTGCTATATCAGCCGGATTTTACGCATTGTGGCATGGTCCAAAAGGATTGAAAGATAAAGCAACAAAAATTAATGTTTTGACCGGTATTTTGGCTAACGAAGCTGAAAAATTGGGATATAAACAACACAATCAAAACTTTTTCGATACAGTTTGCTTGCAGGTTCCACAAGGGTTTAATACAGAACAAGTTAAAAAGGTAGCACTAGAACATCAAATCAACTTCTACTACTGGTGCGATGAGTGTTTAACTATCTCATTGGATGAAACTGTATTGTTAGAGGATGTGAATGAGATTTTGGAAGTGTTGGCAAAAGCTGTTAATAAAGAGCATAAGCCTTATGTTTGCACCGGTAATTGTGTTCCGGCATTGCATATTCCTGAATCTTTACATCGTACCTCTGATTTTATGACTCACGAAGTGTTCCACAAATATCACTCTGAGACAGAAATGATGAGATATATGAAACTGCTTGAGGTGAAGGATCTTTCTTTAAACAGAGCAATGATTCCTCTTGGATCTTGTACCATGAAGTTGAACGCAGCTGCTGAGGTATTCCCATTAACCTGGACAGAAGTGGGAGCTATTCACCCATTTGCTCCGCTTGATCAAGCAGAAGGCTTTATGGAAATGATTGAGGAGATGGATGAGTGGTTGAGTTTAATTACGGGCTTCAAAGCGATCTCTTTCCAACCTAATTCGGGGGCTGCCGGAGAGTATGCCGGTTTAACCACGATCCGTAACTATCAAATTAGTAAAGGAGAGGGACACAGAACTGTTTGTTTGATTCCTGCTTCTGCTCACGGTACTAATCCTGCATCAGCTGCTAAAGCCGGTTTGGATATTGTAATCGTGAAATCTACTGATAAAGGGGAGATTGACGTGGAAGACTTGAGAGCTAAAGCGGTAGAACACAGAGATAAACTTTCCTGCTTGATGGTAACTTATCCATCAACTCACGGGGTGTTTGAAGAAGCAATCTTAGAGATTATCAATATTATTCACGAAAATGGCGGACAAGTTTATATGGACGGAGCTAACATGAATGCTCAGGTAGGCTTAACCTCCCCAGGCTACATGGGAGCTGATGTTTGTCACTTGAATCTGCATAAAACTTTTGCGATTCCTCACGGTGGTGGTGGTCCCGGAATTGGACCTATCGGTGTGGCTGAACATTTAGTGGATTTCCTACCTAACCACGTGTTGGTACCAACCGGTGGAACTCATGGAAGTCAGGTTTCTGCAGCTCCTTATGGTAGTCCGGCAGCATTACCCACCACTTACGGTTATCTGAAAATGTTAGGTGGTCCCGGATTGAAGTCAGCTACTGAGATGGCCATATTAAATGCCAACTATATGAGAGTGCGTTTACAAGATCATTATCCTATTTTGTACACCGGTGAGAAAGGTATGTGCGCTCATGAATTTATTATCGATTGCAATGAGTTTGATAAGACAGCAGGTGTTCTGGTAGGAGATATTGCGAAACGTTTGATGGACTACGGTTTCCACGCTCCAACAGTGGCATTCCCGGTACATGGAACATTGATGATTGAGCCTACTGAAAGTGAACCACTAAGTGAAATAGACAGATTATGTGATGCCCTCATCTCAATCCGTGAGGAGATCAGAGAGATTGAAGAGGGTAAAGCAGATCGTGAGAACAACTTAATCAAGAATGCTCCACACACCATGCAAGTGATTTGTGCCGATGAGTGGACAAGACCTTATACTCGTCAAAGAGCAGCATTCCCACAGCCACACACTGAAAAATATTGGCCAACAGTAAGTAAAGTGAACGAAGCTCATGGGGACAGGAACTTAATGTGTAGTTGTGAAGATTACTACGAATAAAGAATCAAAGAGGGGGGAATTTGCGTCCCCCCCTTTTTTTTATTTCCAAAAGAAAAGTAATAAACTAAATTAATCTTGGGCTTTATTGCCAAACGCCAAATCACCGGCATCACCCAAACCGGGCACAATATAAGATTGTGCTGTTAAACCATCATCTATTGCGCCTACCCAGAGAGTGCATTTCAACGGCGGAAGATGCGATTGCAGATACTCTAACCCCTGAGAACTAATGATGGAGGTAACAATGTGAGTATGTTTGGGTTTTCCGTTCTCAAGCAGCGCTTCGTAAACAATACACATCGACTGTCCGGTGGCAATCATCGGATCCGTAATAATTAAGGTCTTATTGGTAATCTCGGGACAAGAGATATAATCGAGCTGGATCTCAAAACTTCTGTCACGGTGATGCTTACGGTAAGCGGATACAAAAGCATTTTCAGCTTTGTCAAAATAGTTGAGAAACCCTTGATGAAGCGGCAAACCGGCACGTAAAATGGTCGCGATGACAGGTTGTCTCTGAATTAATGGAAGCGAAGTAATACCAAAAGGAGTCGAGATCTCCTCTTTTTTATATCGCAAAGTTTTACTGATTTCATACGCAAAAATTTCACCCATTCGTTCCATATTGCGTCTGAAACGCATGCTATCTCCTTGATCTTTAATACTTCTGATCTCAGCAATAAACTGATTGAAAATCGAATTGGTGGCTCCTAAATTGTGTACTGTTAACATGATTCTTATTTTTTCCGTAAAGATACTATTTTATTAGATATCGATAGGCAGAAATTATCATTTTTATTCCTTTTTTTTTCTTTTGATAGAAAGGATACTCATATTTTTCTGCTCCAAATCCATGATAAAAGCGGGCAATATTGGGATTATTAGAGCCGTTGAAATCCAAAATCAGATTGTGGTTGACATTTTGACGAATCCATTGATCAATAAGATAAAACATTCCCATTTGATCACTTTTTGCTTGATCCCGACCGGAAAACCAAAACCAAACCCTTTGATAATCATGCAAAAAAAGCGCACCGGCAAGCAGGTTCCCCGATCGATCATAAACTGCTTTTTTCTCCAAACGATTCTGCTTATCGGCTTCTTCTGCCAGTCGGACTAATGTACTGTAAAAATGGTTGGGTAGCTTCACATTTTCTCCTCTATTATTGGAAAAAAGATCTATAACTTGCTCAGTTGTAACATCTTGTGAGTATATTAGCTCCTCTTCATTGATTTTTTTAAGATTTCGCTTGGTGTTTTCGTTGTATTGCTTTTTTAATTGTTCATATTCCTGATTCAGAGCAAGTTGGTATGAAACATGAGTTGTCGTTTCGGGATATTGATGGAGAGGATGCAAAATTAGATCAGTAAGCACAAATTTTTTAGGAATCATTTCGATCATCTTTTTTTCCAAAGCGTGATCTATTTCTTTTTTTGAATATATTCCTAATCTAGAAATAAAGGGGGGAGAGAAGACGTAGCGCATTCCAAATTTGTTGCGGTAGGGCAAAGGCATTACACTTTCATAATACTCTGTCACCAGAGCACCCCACCTGTCACTTGCTGCGGACAAGAAGTCAAAAGAGGCAAAAATAGTAGAGTAGGCGGAAGCAGCAATACAGCGGTCCCACTGTTGAGGGTCAATATCGGAAGATTCTAAATATCGAATCATGGATGAGATGGAACGTAATTTTTATATTCACCGGAGACAATATTATCCAGCCACTCTTCATTTGCCAGGTACCAGTCGATGGTTTTTTCAAATCCTTCAATAAACTGTATGGTAGGCTCCCATCCCAAATCATTTTTAATTTTGGAAGCATCAATTGCATAGCGTAAATCGTGTCCTGCTCTGTCTGTTACATAAGTGATGAGTGAAAGAGAAGTTCCTTCCGGTCTGCCCAATTTGCGGTCCATAATGGCAATCAATTGCTTGATGAGGTCAATATTACGCCACTCATTATTTCCTCCGATATTGTAGGTTTCTCCCACTTTAGCCTGGTGAAACAACAGGTCTATAGCTTTAGCATGATCTTCAACATATAACCAGTCTCTCACATTGATTCCTTTTCCATATACCGGAAGTGGAATATTGTTTTTAATATTATGAATAAAGAGAGGGATCAACTTTTCGGGAAACTGATTGGGGCCATAATTATTGGAGCAGTTGGAAATCACTACGGGTAGACCGTAAGTGTCGTGGTAAGCTCTCACGAAGTGATCTGAAGCAGCTTTTGATGCAGAGTATGGACTATGTGGATCATAGGGTGTTGTTTCTGTGAATAAACCCTCTTCAGATAAAGATCCGTATACCTCGTCGGTGGAAATATGGTAAAAACGTTTTCCCTGATACTGATCTTTCCAGATTGCACGTGCGCAATTCAGTAAGTTAACGGTTCCAACCACATTAGTATAGATAAACTCCATAGGACTTTCAATAGATCGATCCACATGAGATTCAGCTGCCAGATGGAGGACTCCATCAAATTGATATTTTTTAAAAAGTTCCAGCATTAAGTCAGAATCCACGATATCAGCCTGAATAAAATGATAGTTAGGCGCCTTTTCAACATCTTTTAAGTTCTCCAGGTTCCCGGCATAAGTTAGTTTATCTACGTTATAGATTTCGTAGAAAGGGTATTTTTGAACAAAAAGACGTACCACATGTGATCCAATAAATCCGGCACCTCCTGTAATTAAGATTTTTTTCATAGGGCATAGAGTTTTAGATTGATCTATATAAAATTGAAAACGCTATCAAAATTTTTATATTTTATTTTTTATAAAAAAAGGCGGTTCAAACCGCCTTTATGCTATGCAAAGATAAAAATTATTCAACGATAAATTTGTGAACGCTCTTACCTTTAGATGTATTAATATGAACCATATAGATTCCTGTGGCTAAATGATTTGTTGAAGTGGTGTAAACGTAGTCACCTGAAACTTCAGCACTCTCTGAAGAGATCATTTTACCGGTCATATCAAAGATTTGGAATTGCATAGTTTCATTTAAGTCGGTAGAAATAGCAATATTGATATTACCTGAAGTCGGATTAGGATAAACAGCTACATTGTCAAGTCCGCTATTATTGTTAACTCCGAGGATAGCATAATATTGTAATTTGAAACCTGTTCCTTGTCTCCAGTTGTCAGAAACGAAGTTAACCTGGAATTTACGGGCGCTAACATTGAAAGGACCATTAGGCATATTGTTTATGTCGAAGCGTTTAACCAATTCTGGAATATTTTGGTTTGAAATATCCCATACATCAACATAGTCTCCTTCCAAAAGATCAAACTTTGTAAAAGCCATGGCAAAGCCATCCACGTAGTTAAAAAGTCTACCAATAAATTGACATTCTTTGTCAGCTGCATAGTTTAAATTATCATCAGCACTAAGATTCTTATCACTAATTATACCAATAACTTCTGTTCCTGGAATAATAGTTACACTAGCGCACATTTCAGGAACATTTGAAGTTGTTGCTTTATAGTTCATTACAAATCCATAGTCAGTAATATCATTACTGTTAGATGTAAAAGTAACTAGGACTGAAGAACTGTTAACAACAACAGGTCCTGGAAGTGGAGTACCTGGAAACACACTTTGAATTGCACCATAGGGATCATTGGTTGCTTTCATTAAATAGTTACCGCTAAATTGAGCTTTAACTCCTGAAGCTATAGTAGGTCCATTGTAAATAGTGATGATATCACCATTGGCTTCAGTTTTGATTTTTGAAAAATTGAAGGTATATCTAGTTGCATTTGGTGTATTAAATAACCAAGAACGTTCTGTGTTTGGTTGATATTTGTATGCACCTGATCCATCAGAAATGGTTCCTAAAGTGGCAGTGATAGTATCATTAGAAGTTAGAGGTTTGAGTACGTCGATATCATCGGTATTGGGTATAACATTCATCAAGATACTTTCATCGGCATTGTATCCGTCAAGGTTATTGAATAGGTAATATCCATTTTTGCTTCCTCCCCAACCAAAGTTACAGTGGAAATAGGTTGTTGTTGAGTCAATATTCATATAGCCATCAATCATAAATGCGT
The DNA here is from genome assembly GCA_029570835.1 of Bacteroidota bacterium. Lineage (GTDB taxonomy): Bacteria > Bacteroidota > Bacteroidia > Bacteroidales > WCHB1-69 > UBA5429. The sequence goes on along the minus strand of JAKPTX010000117.1, from coordinate 58,472 downwards.
GTCCATCTTCTCCACCAACTGTAGCCGAAAAATAGAGAGGAAGATTTTTATCAAGTTGTGTAATCATAGAGTCAATGAATGCATTTTCACTCAAGTCAGATTCTCTCAAGTTAAATAAAAATTGATTCATTTTCCAGTTCGTTTTCAATGCGTTAACTGCTTCCAAAGAGTTAGATCCGGAACCTTCATTCCCGTAAGACATATTTACAGAAACTCCGGCATGATAGAACAATTTGGCGAGTTCATTAACATAACTTTCGAGTCTACCTTCATACATTACGTCGTAATTGTATGAGTTTTGTCCAAAGTTCACAGTTTGACGTGGATAAACGTGAGGAGGATCAACGTTATAATCTACAGGAATATAAGATATACCACCACTTCCGGTAGCAGGCCATCTGTGAAAGAACATCAGGTTGGTTAAGTTTACAGCAACGCAGCCATTATAAGCTCTGTAATCACGGGAAGCCGAAGTTCCTGTTTGACTAGGTCTTGAATCAAAAGGACAATAGGCGTTGTAATACTTTTCTTGACTCCAAGTTGTTGTGAGCAATGGCTCAACACCTACACTACCATTTTTAGATTGATTAGGTACAAAGGAAGTAGTGTTATAACGACTCCAAGCGGCAGAGTGATTTTTAGCTTGGCCGGGATTCTTTTTTAAGAAAGAAAGTTGATCACGGTGTTTCAACATAAAATAGTTGCTCTTATCATTATCTGTGAAATTTTCTTCAAAAGAGAATCCTAAAATAGGATGTGCTAATGAAGTTGCAGAGATCATAATGAATCCATTGTCACGGATTTGAAAACAGTAGTATAAACTTTCCCCATTTTCATCAGTTTCAGTATGAACTAATGCAAAATCTGATAATTGAAAATTTGAGTTACCTGAGATTTCAGTTATAAAGTTTTTTGAAATCAGTTTTGCGTCTTCAACAGGAATAACAGGAGTTGCAAAAGCAAACGTTACTACCGTCATCAAAACGAATAAAAGAATAGATTTTTTCATAAATTTATTTTTTGATTTTTAATTTCAATACAACCCCACAAAAATAATAAAAAAATCGGAACAAAAGGATATTTTTTAAAATTTTTAACTCATTGATTACCTGATTTATAGATTACTTGTGGTGATAAGGTTCATGATTTATGATAGTAAATGCGCGATATAATTGTTCAATAAATATTAATCGAGTCATCAAATGGGTGAAGGTCATTTTAGATAAAGAGAGCTTTTTATTGCCTCGATGATAGATCTCATCGGAGAATCCATAGGCGCCTCCAATGACGAAAATTAGAGTTTTAATTCCTCTGTTGAGCCACTGTTGTACTGCTTCAGAAAAAGCAACGGAATCATATTCTTTCCCTTGTTCATCTAGAAGGATTACATGATCTCCGGGATTCATTTTACTTAACAATAGTTCACCCTCTCTTTTTTTTTGTTCTTCTACAGATAGGGATTGAGCATTTTTTAGGTAGGGTATTGTAATGGATTCAAAAGTACAGTAATATTCAAGTTTTTTTTGATAAAATTGGATTGCTTCCTGAAATAAATCAGCCTCTTTTTTCCCGATACAAATCAATTTGATTTTCATGCTTTAACTAATTTTGCTCCAATGTTGATTTTTATTAATGATCCGATCCAGATATTGTTTGATCGGTTCGTGTTCTATTTTTTTCAGTTCGGGATCCTGTTCTAACAGTTTTTTAGCCAGATTGCGGGTAAATGCGACCAATTTTTCGTCTTTTACAATATCTGCCAGTTTAAAATCCAAAATACCACTCTGTTTGGTACCTTCCAATTCCCCCGGACCCCTTAATTTCAGGTCTATATTGGCGATCTCAAAGCCATCTTGAGTCTCTACCATAGCGCGTAATCGCTCTCTACCCTCTTTACTTATCTTTTGTCCCCCCATCAAGATACAATATGATTGTTCAGCCCCTCTCCCTACACGTCCTCGGAGTTGGTGCAATTGAGAGAGACCAAACCTTTCTGCATTTTCAATTACCATAACAGAAGCGTTGGGAATGTCAATTCCAACCTCAATAACAGTAGTGGACAATAGGATATGTGTTCTTTTCTCAATAAAGTTTTGCATTCCCCCATCTTTATCTTCTGCTTTCATCTTACCATGTACAATTCCGACACCATACTCCGGGTAGGGGAAGTGGTGGCTCATTACTTCATAACCGGCCATCAGGTCGAAAAGATCCATCTTTTCAGATTCTTCAATAAGTGGGTAAACAACAAACACTTGTCGTCCCAAATGAATCTGTTGTCTGATAAATCCGATAAGTGCCAATCGATCCTTTTCAAACAAAAGTTTTGTAATGATTGGTTTCCGTCCTTTAGGGAGTTCATCGATTACTGACAGGTCCAGGTCTCCATATACAGTCATTGCTAAAGTTCTTGGAATAGGAGTGGCTGTCATCACCAGTACATGTGGAAAGATAACATTTTTTTTCCACAATTTGGCTCGCTGTTCAACCCCAAAACGATGTTGTTCATCGATTATAACCAGGCCTAAGTTAGAAAATTGTACCCGATCTTCAATGAGGGCATGGGTTCCAACTATGATATCTATTGCTCCTGTAGAGAGTTGTTCCAACAACACTTTTCGTTCACTCTCTTTAGTGGAACCGGATAGAAAACCGACACTGACTTTGGTCTCTTTCAGCAAGCGTTTAAGTGATTCATAATGTTGTGTTGCCAGAATTTCAGTAGGTGCCATCATGCAGGATTGGAATCCGTTATCTTTAGCAATCAACATTATCATTAATGCGGTGATTGTTTTGCCGCTCCCAACATCACCTTGCAATAAGCGATTCATCTGTTTACCGCTTTTAAGGTCAGCATGAATCTCTTTAATCACTCTTTTTTGGGCATTGGTTAACTCAAAAGGGAGGTGATTTTTATAATAATCATGAAAAGTTTCCCCAACAATAGGGAATAAAAAACCTTTATTTTTTATTGAATTTTCAACCTTGATTTTGAGCATTTTCAGTTGGGTGAAGAAAAGTTCATCAAATTTAATTCTCAGTTTGGCTTGCGATAATAATTCGTTATTTTTTGGGTAGTGGATATTTTCTAATGCTTCCTCAATAGGGAGAAGTTTATATTTTGAGATCAATTGTGGACTTAGCCGCTCCTGTACAGTACCTTTAATGTTATTGAGTAGCGTAACCATCAGTTTGGATATAGCGCGGGAATCTAATCCCCCCTTTTTTGATTTTTCACTACTATTATAGAGCGGTTGAAAAGCAACTGAAACCGTTGATTGAGACTGATTCATAGGGTCATCCAATTCCGGATGAGTAATATTCCAACGTCCATTAAATAGGGTAGGTCGTCCAAAAACAATAAATTCGTGTTTGCGTTTCAACAGATCCTCAATCCACTTGATGGAGTTAAACCAAACTAAATCAATTCTTCCACTCTGATCCTGAAATTGAGCAACTAATCTTTTACTGTACCGTTCACCTAAAATTTCAAAGGAGACTACTTTTCCTCTTAATTGAATGTATGCACCTTCACTAACGATATCTTTGATTAGGTGCATTTGGGATTTGTCTATGTGGCGATATGGGTAATAATGAAGCAGATCCTCAAAAGTGTAGATTTCAAACTCTTTTTTAAAAAGTTGTGCCTTTTTGGGTCCTACACCTTTCAGAAATTCAATGGGAGTATCAAGCAGTTGAGGTTGCATAGTAATATTTGGTTGAGATGGCAAATATAGGAAAAAATCATGTATTTTTGCCAACTATTTTAGATCTTTTCAGATGAAATTGTTGTATACATGGTTGGCACAAGGTTGGAAGAGTGCATTGAAGATATTTAAAATCATGATTCCTGTTTCTATTGTAGTGAAAATATTGCAAGAAACGGGTATGATTAACCATATCGGAGATGCTTTGGCACCCCTGATGGGCTGGATGGGACTTCCCGGAGAGATGGGGCTTGTATGGGCTTCTGCCATGTTGGGGAATATTTATGCCGGTCTGATTGCCTATTTTGCGATTGCTCCTACGCTGACAGTAGCGCAAATTACAACTTTGTCAACAGTGATTCTGATCGCTCATGCACTCCCTATTGAGCTAGGGGTTACCCGAAAATCAGGAGGGAAAGTGTATGCCCTTTTTTTAGCTCGTTTTCTCTTTGCCTTGCTGGGAGGAGTGTTGATATATCATATCTATCGAATGGGTGGTTGGTTGGATTATTCTCCAGAAAATGTTACTCAGATTGTTATGCAAGATAAGAATCAATCTTGGGGGGGATGGTTCATCGGGGAATTAAGAAATTATTTGCTGATTTTCATTATTATCGTGCTGCTCATAATCCTGCTGGATCTCTTGAAAAGAAGTGGTTTGATTCGGTTTATTAATAAGCTCTTTTCTCCTATTTTGAAATGGTTGGGAATCTCTCAGGAACTGATACCTATCACTGTGTTGGGAATGACAATGGGATTAGCGTATGGAGGTGCCCTGATTATCAATGAAGTAGAGCAAAGTCAACTCAATAAAAGAGATCTCTTTAATGCTTTACTGTTGATGTCGCTCTGTCATAGTTTGATTGAGGATTCCCTGTTGATGATTTCTATTGGAGCTCACTATTCCGGTGTTTTTATCTTCAGATTGATCTATGCTTTCATAATTACTTATATCTTTGTGGCGTTGACCCGAAACTGGAAAGAAGAAACCATGAGTAGATGGTTTTATGCTTAATTTTTTTAAATGGAACTCAAATGATAAAAAATAATCCACTTATTTTACATGTAGAAACTGCTACTGAGGTTTGTTCTGTTGCTTTATCCCGGGGAGATCGTCTTCTTCAAGTGATTGATTATGACCAAAGTTTTTCTCATGCAGAAAAATTGATGCAGTTGATTAATGAGGTGTTGGAAAGGAATCAACTCAAAACATCCGACCTGGATGCCGTAGCAGTAAGTATCGGTCCGGGGTCTTATACCGGACTTCGAATCGGGGTTTCCACAGTGAAAGGATTGGCGTATGCAATGGAGATACCGGTGATTGCAATCTCCACGCTCTTAAATATTGCTTTGGGTGCAAAAAAGAGTGTTGCTACTCCGGATCAATACCGGATCGCTCCTATGATTGATGCCAGAAGGATGGAGGTTTATACCACGCTTTATGACTGGAATGGAGTCCGACTTAATGAGATACACTCAGAAGTTTTGGATGAGAACTCATTTCGGGAATTTCTGGAAAAAGAAGCGATTCTATTTTGTGGTAATGGGAGTGCTAAATTTAAATCGTTGATGAAAAGGAACACTAACGCTCTCTTTTCGGATGCCACCCTATCTGCCCAAAATATGATTCAGCCTGTTTTGGAAAAATATCGAAAACAAGAGTTTGAAGATACTGCCTATTTTGAACCATTCTATTTGAAAGATTATATTCCAGTAAAATCAACCGTTAAGGGACTTTATTCCGATTAAATTATGAAAGAAGAGGTTAAAAAAACAAAAATATTGGTATTGTCGGATCATTCTTTAGCAGGAACAGCTGCCCGGGAGCATGGTCAATTGATGGCGCAACTGTTTCAATCTGAGATGGAAGTGATCATGATGGACAAACGATTTCTTCCGGAGCAACTTTATATATACGCTGAAGCACAAAATGTGATTCTTTTTGTGATGGGGATTTCAGATCCAACCAAGAGAATAAAAGGTAGGGTACAAAGTTTTTTCACAGTAAAAAAGGGAATCTATTTTATCAGGGGATCCCGAATTCCAGTATTGGTTGTTGGAGAGGCTCTTCCTCTTCCTACAGGGTATCAAAAGGTGATTCTTCCTGTGGATGTGGATAGACAAGCAAAAGAGAAGGCAATGTGGGCGAGTTATTTTGTTCGCTTTTATAAAAAACAGGATATTAAAGCGGAGATTCGAGTAATCCACACTCAACATAAGGAGGAGGTTACGCAGAAGAAGGTGGACAATAATCTTAGTTTTATTGAGAAACTCTTTATGAATTTGGAGGTAGATTACACCATTGAACCTCAACAGGCTTCGATGCATATAGATCAGGAGTCGGTTTCTTATGCGATGCGAGAGGGAGCAGGAGTTACTTTGATTATAATGACTCGATTTTTCGGTTTGATTGATTGGCTATTCGGACCCAAAGAATCTAAAATTATTGGAAATTCGGAAGGAGTACCGGTACTCTGTTTGAATGAAAGAGACGATCTTTTTGTTTTGTGTCAATAATTTTTTAAAAAGTTCCGATTGTATTAGGTTAATTCAGTATATTTGCGGGTTAAAGTGCTTATTATGAAATACCGGATATTTTTTTTAATCTGGATCATTCCTCTGTTTGTTTCGGCACAACAAACATACCTTTTTGATCCCGTGAATCAAATCTTTGATCAGGATATATTCAGTGTCAAAATTACCAACCAGGATGTACAATTTGGATTGCCGATCATTACGCTCAATAGTAATGAAAAGTTGAAATTGGTTTTTGATGATTTAGAACAATATGATCGCTACCTAAAATATACCCTTATTCACTGTACCCATGATTGGCAATACTCCGCTCTTAATCCTATAGAGTATTTGGATGGTTTTATGGAGGATGAGGTTGTAAATTATACTTTTTCGTTTAACACAATCCAACATTATACTCATTATGAATTAATTTTTCCAACAGATTTGTTGCGAATTACCAAGTCGGGGAACTATTTATTAGTCGTGTATGATACTGACATCAATCATCCGGTGTTAACACGTCGTATTATGGTGGTGGAACCTTCCACAGTAGGTATATCGGCACGTGTGGAAGCTGCCACGGATGTAAATTATAAAGAGACCAAACAGCAGGTCGATTTTATTGTTTATTCCGGGAATTATATTATTAGAAATCCGGCCCTTTATTTACATGCCACCATCGTGCAAAACGGCAGATGGGATAATGCAATTATGGGTTTGACTTACCGTTCTCTGAAACCCGGAGAGTTTAGCTTTCAGTATGAACAGCTGAATAAAACACTCTTTTCCGGAGGATCGGAATTTAGGAGATTTGATATTCGTACTTTACGCAATTTATCAGATCGAATTGTATCTATTAACTTCAGAGATAGGATCAATCAAGCCTATGTGATGGAGGATATTGCACGACCTTTTGGAGTTTACGAAACAGATCCGACATTGCAAGGAGCATGCTATTGGAAAAATCTTGATTTTAAAGGTGAAAATACGGAGGATTATGTGTTAACTTATTTTTCCTTAAAGTCAGATTATGATTTTTCAAAGGGAGATGTTTATGTTTTTGGAGAGTTGACTGATTGGAATTTAGATCCTGATGCAAAATTAATTTATAATCCGGATACCCATTATTGGGAAACAGCACTATATTTGAAACAGGGTTTTTATAATTATCAATATGTGTATGTTCCCAAGGGGTCAACGATAATTGATGAAACTTATATTGAGGGTTCTCATTGGCAAACGCAGAATATGTATACTGTGTTAGTTTACTTGAGAGAAGAGGGAACTTCTTACGATAAATTAATTGGAACTACAACTATAAATTTACAAAAATGAATGAGATATTTTCAATCGGGATCGATATTGGAGGAACCAATACAGATATCGGTTTAGTTAACGGAAGTGGAAAGGTGATCAGTAGAGCTAATATTAAGACTGCTGATTTTCATGATCCTGTAGTTTATGTGGATCAGATTTCGGAGCAGATTAAACAACTGCTTAAAAATGTAGATGTAGCGTTAGTTTCAGGGATAGGAATTGGAGCTCCGGCTACTAATTATTATTCAGGGAATATTGAAAATGCTACAAATTTGAATTTTAAAGGGGTGGTTCCCATTCGATCTTTGTTTGAGGAGCGCTTTCCTTTTAAAGTGGTAGTTACTAATGATGCTAATGCGGCTACTTATGGAGAGATGATATATGGGGGGGCTAAAGGGATGTCTCATTTTATTATGTACACTCTCGGGACAGGCATTGGTAGCGGCATCGTTATTGATGGGAAATTGGTCTATGGTGCCGATGGTTTAGCCGGGGAGATGGGTCACGCTATTCTCATCCCTGAAGGAAGACAGTGTAGTTGTGGAAATAAAGGATGTGTAGAAAAATATGCATCAACAAGTGGTATTGTTCTCAATTGTCTGGAATTGATGCCGCAATTTCCCGATTCAATTTTATGCTCTATTCCTTTTGAAGTGATGACCGGTAAAACTGTCTCGGATGCTGCTAAACAAAATGATCCATTAGCTATAGCAACTTATGAAAGGACAGGATATCTACTGGGTATTGCATTAGCCAATGCTGTTACTTTCTCTTCTCCTGAAGCAATCTTTCTAATGGGTGGTCCAATTCAGGCAGGAGAGGTGTTCCTGGATCCAATCCGAAGGTCTTTCAAGAAACATAAACTCTTTATTTATGATAGAGAGATTCCTATTCTACTCTCCTCATTACCCACCAATGATGTTGCCATTTTAGGAGCAGCAGCATTGACACGTTAAACTTAGTTTAGGAGTATAAGGTCAGCTCGTTTACACTTTTCTTCTTGAGAGAGTTGGGTGGTAATTCTTTTTTGGATCTCATCCTCACTCCAATGTGGATACTTTTTACGAATCCGCTCCAATCGCACCTCCATGGGGGAATCCACAACAATAATTTTGTCAAAGTGGTGATCCAGACCCGCTTCAAAAACAATAGCGCTTTCCATCATGATAATGTTGCACTTTTGCTTTTTCCCCCATTGATTAAAACTTTCAAAAAGCAGAGGATGAATATATTGATTCACCTTGGCTCTTGCCTTCTCGTCAGAAAAGATCAGGTCACTTAGTTTTTTAAAATCTATCTTCCCATCTGAGAGCACTATATTTCCAAAAGTAGAGGAAAAAAAACGGATTACTTCAGGTTCTGAATATAACTTTTTAGCCTCTTCATCAGCATAAAAAACGGGAATACCCATTTCAATAAAATGTTTTGATAAATGGGTTTTCCCGGTTCCTATTCCTCCGGTTAAAACAATCTTAATCATGATTTATCTTTTAATATATATTGAAAGAGATTCCGGCTTCTCAATTTCAACAAATGAGTTACCGTACAGGGAATACTCTTTAATATAACTGCTGAGTTCTCTTTTTGAAAAAGCATACACATTCTTTTTCCCTTTTTTTGCGGTTAAATTAGTAACTGAAAGATTGAGAGTAGTGTATTTATCAGTAAAACTGTTTTTTAAATAATTGAACCCTTTTGCTTTAAAAGTGATAAGAACAACAGAGTCGGAAGTTGAAATAGTTTTAACATTCTCCGGAATCTCATGCAGAACAACCTCACAAGGTAAGGTTTGGACATATTCTTTGGAAAATGTAATAACGAACCACCCCAAAACCGCAATGATAAAGCAAATCAGGAATGTTGTGGAGGTCAATATTGTTTTAGGACTTTGTTTGTTCATTTTGATCAGATCCGAGAGGATTATTTTTTGGTTTCATTGCCATCAATAGCGACAGCTGCTTTTTCAATAGTCATTCTGACGTTGTCAGCGACTTCTATAACAAAGGTGTTCTCTTTTACATCAACTACTTTGCCATGAATACCGCCAATAGTGATAATGTTGTCACCTTTTTTGATATTTTCTCTAAATTGTTGAATCTGTTTCTGTTTCTTTTGTTGAGGACGGATCATGAAAAAATAAAATATTAAGATCATCAATCCTAAGAAAATAAGCATTGTAAATCCACCTCCTCCTTGTTTTCCATCTCCGGCCGGTGCGAATAATAATAAAGAAATCATGTTCATACTTTTAAATTTTTATTTATGGATTTTTAACATCTGCAATCACTGTTAATACGGTTTTAACAGGGTAAGTATTGGCGACAATCATCACTTGATTTTCAGTGATACCGCTTTTGGTTTTAGAGTCAAAAGTAACTTTAATCTCTCCGGAACCACCCGGTTTTATAGGTGCTTTGGGAGGTGATGAGGTTGTACATCCACAGGAGGACTCAACATAGCTGATAATTAAATCAGAGTTTCCTGTATTTTTAAACTTGAAGTTATAGCTTAAACGTTCACCTTTGGTAACATAGCCAAAATCATGAACTATTTTTTCGAAAGTGATGACCGGCATCCTTTCTGCACGTGCAGGATCAATACCTTCTGCAGTTGCAGGATTATTGATACTCTCAACACCAATTTCAGTAGAACTTTTTCTTCCACACCCAGCAATAAGAAGTAATAAAACAATAAAAATTAAAAATTTTTGCATCATTTTAATCAATTATTTAATAATCCTTTTCCCATTTTGGTAATTTTCCCTTCCTCTTTGAGAGTCAGTACAATTTGATCCAATAACCCATTGATAAATGCACCGCTTTTATTGGAGCTGTACCATTTTGCCAACTCAATATACTCATTAATAGTTACTTTAATGGGGATATCATGAAAGTGCTGGAACTCAGTGATAGCCATTTTCATTAGAATGATATCGATTCCATTAAGTCTTTCCAACTCCCAATTTTGTAATTTATTTTCTATAATGGTGTCATATTGATCATCATTGAGTAATGTATTTTGGAATAGATTTTTGTAGAACTCTTTATCTTCAGTTGCATTCTTAAAGAGAGGGAAAATTTTATTTTCATTTCCCTTGTTTTCTTTAAATTGTTTGATGTTTTTATAAAACATTAACAAAGCTTCGTTGTAGTCATCAAACCAATGGAGATTCATCTCTTGAAAATGCCAATGTAGTAGTTCACTGTTAGCGAAGCAGGTTTCAATCACATCTAGAAGAAACTCCTGATCCTGAATATAACTTGAGTTTTTATCATTTAAATATAGTGTATAGAACTCCTCTTTGGCAATTTCTTGAAAAATCTGAGCTATAAAATCACCTTGATCATCCCAATTGATTCTCAAATTATTCCACAGTCGGTTAAGTGTAATGTTGTTTTCTATTTGGTCAATCACCAAATTATCAACAAATTTTCTATTAGGGTGAAGATCATCATAAGTAGGTTTAAATTTAGTTTTAAGATCTTCCAGCTTATTGAGTCTATATCTTTTGAGTTCAGGGAAGAGTGAAAAAAAGTAACAAAAAAGAGTATAACACCCCTGAATGGCATGATCCAACTTTTTTTCTGCCTGCTCAAGGTTCCCCTTTTCATTAGCTTTAAATGCAAATATCTCCTGCATTACCTTGATTCTCAAATAACGTCTGCTTACCATAAGAGCTTTTTATATGACCCGCAAAAATACATTAATTTTTTGACATTTCTAAAACTTAATTCTGCATTTTCTAAGGATTGATTCTTATATTCATAAAAAAAGCTCCCAACATATCGAGAGCTTTTTTAATCATTATAACAGAAACTGTTAGTTTAAAGTAAATCTGATAGGAATTTGGTAAAATACACGAACAGGTTTTCCCATTTTTTCCCCGGGTTTCCACCTAGGGAATTCTGAGATTACACGTACAGCTTCTGCGTCAAGATCTCTATACACCGGCTCCAGCACTTTAACATTGCTAATTGAACCGTCACGTTCAACCACAAACTCAACATGCACTACCCCTGTAATACCCAAAGCACGACATGGTTCAGGATATCTAACCTCTCTTTTAAGATATGTGGGTAATGCTTCCATTCCACCGGGGAACTCAGGCATCTCATCGACCCAATATTCCGGAGGTGGTAAATCAACCTCTGGTTCGACAGGCTTGATGTCATCATAATCAGGGATATCAGCATAGGGGTCCCACTCTGGTGGAAAAAGGTCAGTAATAGGATGTACATCTATCAGGTTACTCACCGTTACAAGGATTACATCTCTGTGTTGTACCGGATCCGGTGGTGGGGGAGGGGGTTGAACGTCTGTGCTTACAATATCATCTTCAACCATCACGAATACCTCATCATCAGCAAAAACCATTTCAGGGCTTCGTTCAGCAGCAGCAAACAGTTCAAACCCAGCGTAAACAAGGGCCAAAACAACAACCAACCCGATTAATAGGTAGGTAGTGCGTCTGACCTCCAAGTCTCCTCTGTTGGATTTTTTTCTAATCATTTTGTACTCGGGTTTTCAAATTATGGATAGGTTACTTATCTTAGTATTATAACTCCATTTGGGTAATAAATGTTGTACAAAGAATCAATTTTAACGTGAAAAGTAATAATTTTAATCATTCGACAATTGATGAGTACTTTTCATGAGATTAGTTTCAAAAAAAAAGCTCTCAAATTATTGAGAGCTTTTTAATTACCATAACAGAAACTGCTAGTTCAAAGTAAATCTGATAGGAATTTGGTAAAATACACGAACAGGTTTACCCATTTGTTTTCCCGGTTTCCATTTAGGGAATCCCGAGATTACACGTACAGCTTCTGCATCAAGATCTTTATATACCGGGTCTAGTACCCTAACGTTACTAATGGAACCGTCACGCTCAACCACAAATTCAACTTGAACCACACCTGTGATACCTAGAGTACGGCATACTTCAGGATATCTGATCTCTTTTTTAAGATATTCGGGTAGTGCATCCATTCCACCGGGGAACTCAGGCATTTCCTCAACCCAATATACTGGTGGGGGTAAATCAACTTCCTCTTCAACCATTTGGATTTCAAAATCAGGGATCTCTTCGTCAAAACTAAAATCTTGCGTGAAGTCAAAAGTGGGTTGTACTTTTATCAGGTTATCAACCACTTCAATGACTACCTCTTTGTTTTGCATCGGGTCTGGTGGTGGGGGAGGAGGTTGAACATCCGTATTTTGAACGACGTCATCGACAATCACGAATACTTCATCATCAGCGAGAACCATCTCAGCGGCTCGTTCAGCTGTAGCAAACAGTTCAAACCCAGCGTAAACCAAAGCAAGAACAACAACTAATCCTATCAATAGGAAGGTGGTGCGTCTCACTTCTAAGTCTCCTTTGTCGGACTTTTTTCTAATCATTTTGTACTCGGTTTTTTAAAATTATGAATAGGTTATTAGTCTTATCATTATAACTCTAAATGGATTATAAATATTGCGCAAAGATACAAAATATTACGATATTTACAATACAATAAAGTAATAATTTTAACTATTCAGTAATTTTTAAGTACTCTTCATGGGAGAGGAGGTTATCCATTTCAGCAGGATCGGTAGGTTTAATTTTGATAATCCAACCGGCTCCGTACGGATCTTCATTAATAATAGCAGGATTTGCTTCCACCTCTTCGTTAAACTCAATAATTTCACCACCGATAGGTAAGAAAAGATCAGAAACAGTTTTAACAGCTTCAATTGAACCATATATCTCTCCTCCATCGAGGGTTTCTCCAACAGTTGCAACGTCAACGAATACGATATCTCCTAATTGATCGGCAGCATAAGCAGTTACACCTACAATAGCAATATCACCTTCAATAACAACCCATTCGTGGTCTTCTGTAAATTTAAGATTACTTGGCATGTTCATAATTCGATTTTTAAATAAATAAATAGTGACTATTTTTATGATTAATGTATAAATTAAATGGTCATAATTTCTTTCTCTTTCATTTCAGTAATTTTATCAATTTTTGAAATAAAGTCGTCAGTTAATTTTTGAATATCTCCTTCAAGTTTTATAGCAGTGTCTTCAGGGAGACCCTCATCTTTTAATTTTTTTGCAGTTTCGTTAGCTGTTCTACGAGTATTTCTAACACCTATTTTTGCTTGCTCGGCCTCTTGTTTAGCTTTTCTTACCATATCTCTTCTTTTTTCTTCGGTAGGAGTGGGAACTACAAGCCTGATAAATTCTCCATTATTTTGTGGAGTTACATCAATGTTAGCATTAATAATGGCCTTTTCAATAGGTTGTAACATATTTCTTTCCCAAGGCTGAATGATGATTTGTCTAGCATCCGGGGTTGAAATATTGCTAACTTGTTCAATAGGAGTAGGATTACCATAATAATCAACTTTAATTCCATCTAACATTTGGGGTGATGCTTTTCCGGCTCTCAATTTTTGAAGTTCTTTTTCAAAAAAAGCAACCGTTTGTAACATTCCCTCTCTTGCAGTATCAATACATATTGTTATTTCGTCCATTTTTTTAAATTTTTATTGTGATTAATATTTTATTTTATAGTTCGTCGTTATTTTTTGTTTCCTGATTTAATTCTGTTTCACTCTTTTTATCCTTCTCCATCTGTTTTATCATGCGTTGTAACTCTCGTTCAACCAAGGCAGAGTTCCATTTAAAAGCGTAGAGATAATGGGCAATTAATATGATACTCCATATAATGGTAATAAAGAGAATCGATTTTAAAAAAATAGAAGTTTCAGCGGAGCTATTTTTAAAGATAAAACCCCAAATTACCCATAATATGGCTAAAATTATGAGGTAAATAGCAGCATGGATTTTAAAATTAACCCTTTTTTTTGCTTTGTTAAAAAGGGGACCATACTCATTAATTTGGTTTTGATTCTGCTCCATAAATCCTTAATTTATTATTGTTCCAATATGTTCACCCTGTAAAATTTTCAAAAGATTTTTAGGAATGTTTGCATTATACACGTAAATAGGCATTTGATTTTCTTGACAAAGGGTAAATGCGGTCAAGTCTAAGATATTAAGTCCCATAGTGTACGCTTGTTCATAAGAAATCTGGTCGAATTTCTTTGCTGTAAGCACTTTTTCCGGATCAGCATCGTAAACTCCATCTACACGAGTTCCTTTTAACAATAGATCTGCCTGAATTTCAACAGCACGTAAAGCAGCGGCTGTATCAGTGGTGAAAAAAGAGTTACCGGTTCCTCCAACAAAAATAACGACTTCATTATTTTCAAGGTGAGAAACAGCTTTGCGGAAAGAAGTTTTTGAAACGATTCCATCAATAGAAAGAGCAGAAAGAAGTTGTGTAGCGATACCATGCTCTTCCAATACGGTTTGTAGTGCTAATCCATTAATTAAGGTTGCCAACATTCCCATCTGATCTCCTTGTCTTCTATCAAAACCACGATCTGACCCTTTTACTCCTCTAAAAATATTTCCGCCTCCAATTACAACTCCAACCTGAACACCCAACTCAACAGCACTTTTTATTTCTAAAGCATAATGGCTAACTGCATTGTAATCAATACCATACCCATCTTTTCCCATCAAAGATTCTCCGCTCAGTTTTAATAAGATACGACGATAGATCATATTCGGAAATTTTGCGCAAAGATAATGGTTTTTTGTGAAATATACTCCTTTTCTCTTTATTTTTAATAAAAAAAAAGGGGGGAGGAAATCTGCTGCACTATCGAAAAAAATCGATATCTTTGCAAACTCATTATTAAAATTAAAATTTATGAATAAGAAGGCATGCGTTTTTCCGGGACAAGGAGCTCAATTTGTAGGAATGGGTAAAGAATTATTTGACCAATTTCCTGAAGCTAAGCGTCTCTTTCTTCAAGCTGATGAAATATTAGGATTCTCAATCTCAGATAAAATGTTCCATGGAACAGATGCTGATTTGAAAGAAACTCATATTACCCAACCGGCAATTTTTATACATTCTACCATAGCATATTTAATGCTTCATGAGGGGGGTAACCCTGATGGAGTTGCAGGACATTCATTGGGTGAATTTTCTGCATTGGTTGCAAGTGGAGCATTGGACTTTGCAGATGGACTAAAATTGGTATCCAGAAGAGCTAATGCAATGCAAAAAGCATGTTTGGCAAATCCCTCAGGAATGGCAGTGGTCATCGGTTTTGAAGATCAAAAAGTAAAAGAGATTTGTGATGATATTGATGAAGTGGTTGTTCCTGCCAATTTTAATTGTCCCGGACAATTAGTAATTTCAGGTTCTTTTAAAGGGTTGGAAATAGCGATGGAGAAAATTAAAGAAGCCGGAGCTAAACGTGTTATGATGTTGAATGTGGGTGGTGCTTTTCACTCCCCACTGATGTTACCGGCACAAGAGGAGTTGGCTGAAGCGATCAATAATACTCAATTTAAAACGCCATGTTGTCCAATTTATCAAAATTATACCGCTCTTCCGGAAACAGATCCAGCTTTAATCAAACAGAATTTAATTAAGCAATTAACGGCACCGGTATTGTGGACAATGACTGTCCAGAATATGATGAAAGATGGATTTAATAGCTATATAGAATATGGACCCGGTGAGGTTTTACAAGGGTTAATTAAAAAAATAGATCCTACGGCACAGCTATCAGGAAAAAAATAATTTTTAAATAAAAATATCTAAACGCCTGATAGATAACCTTTAAAAAATATCAACGATATTTTGTTGATAATATGTTAAAATAAAAGATATAAAATGCCATTCATTATTCTATTTTAGCAAATGGGTTTCTTTAGAGATTTTAATTCTACAAGTTACTGATTTTAACTCACATATATAAATTAACATTTGTTCTTATACCTTAAGATCTCCTTTTTTGACCCCTTTTTGGTGATAAAAACGTAAAAATATAAATAAAATAATAACATAAAAAATGAACGAGAGCCAATCCTTTAAACCTCAAAATTTAGGTCTTTTTTTGGAAGAAGAGGAGCTTATTTTGCGCAAGAAAAATGATGAAATAGTAATAAAAAGAGAGCAAGAATTGGAACGATTGACGTCCAGTCAAACGCTGTTTGAGGGATTGGAAATGGAGAGTTCAACGGATATTAATATGGTAAAAGAGGAAGTAGAAGAGGAGCCATTATCACCACCAACATACACAAAATCTGAAATTTTCAGTGAGGTGGTGGCATATTTTAATGGCGATGAATTAGCTGCGGGAGTTTGGATAGATAAGTACGCATTGAAAAATGACGAAGGGGCTTTGTTGGAAAGAACTCCTGATGAAATGCATAGAAGATTAGCCAAAGAGTTTGCAAGAATAGAAAAGAAATATGTTAATCCTATGGATGAGGAGTTGATCTATTCTCTCTTTAAAAACTTTGCTTATATTGTTCCACAAGGAAGTCCTATGGCAGGAATTGGGAATAATTATCAGATTGCTTCCTTGTCAAATTGTTTTGTAATAGGAAATGACTCACGTTCCGACTCTTATGGTGGAATAATGAAAATGGATGAGGAACAAGTGCAGTTGATGAAAAGAAGAGGTGGAGTAGGACACGATCTTTCACATATCAGACCTTCAGGTAGTCAGGTGAAGAATTGTGCAATTACTTCTACAGGAGTAGTTCCATTTATGGAAAGATATTCCAATTCAACACGTGAAGTAGCTCAGGATGGAAGAAGAGGAGCACTCATGTTATCAATATCAATTAAACATCCCGATGCGGAGCATTTTATAGATGCTAAGATGATACCCGGTAAGATTACCGGTGCGAATGTATCCGTGAGAATTGATAATAAATTCATGGAAGCAGTTAAAAATGGAACTTCCTATACGCAACAATATCCGATTCATAGTGAAACACCAACCTATACTCAAGAAATAGATGCTCGCAAATTATGGAATAAAATTATTCATAATGCGTGGAAATCTGCAGAACCCGGTGTACTTTTTTGGGATACAATTGCTAAAGAAGCGATTCCGGATTGCTACGAAGATGAAGGATTCAAAACAGTTTCTACCAACCCATGCGGGGAAATTCCTCTTTGTCCTTATGATAGTTGTCGCCTGATTGCTCTCAATATGTATAGCTACGTAAAAAATCCCTTTACAGAAGAGGCTTTTTTTGATATGACCCTTTTTAAACAACATGTTCAGTATGCTCAACGATTAATGGATGATATTATCGATTTGGAAATAGAAAAGATTGACCAAATATTGGCTAAAGTGGCGAGTGATCCTGAAACAGATGATATCAAAAGAGTAGAGATGGAGTTGTGGAACAAAATTAAAAAACAAACTTTGAAAGGCAGAAGAACAGGATTGGGTATTACTGCGGAAGGAGACATGTTGGCTGCACTGAATATTAGATATGGTTCTGATAGAGGGAATGCTTTTTCAGAAGAGGTTCATAAGCAACTCGCTTTATCAGCTTATAGATCCTCAGTTACAATGGCTAAAGAAAGAGGCGCATTTCCGGTTTATAGCTGTATTAAAGAAGTTCAAAATCCTTTTGTACTTCGCTTGAAAAAAGCAGATGAAAAATTATATGAAGATATGGTTAGATATGGCAGAAGAAACATTGCCTTACTAACTATTGCTCCTACCGGAAGTGTGAGTATTTGTACTCAAACTACTTCAGGTATTGAACCCGCTTTTAATGTTTACTACAAAAGAAGAAGAAAGGTAAATCCTAACGATTTGAATAACCGTAAAGCGGTACGGGATATGAATGGAGATCTTTTTGAAGAGTATCATGTGTTTCACCCTAAATTTGTAACTTGGGCAGAAATTCAAGGAATAGACAGAAATCTTCTTGAAAACATGGAGGAATCTGAAATTAGGACCTTGGTTGAGAAATCACCATATTATAAGTCAACTGCCGCAGATACAGATTACCTTAAAAAAGTAGAACTGCAAGGGATGGTTCAAAAATGGGTGGATCACTCGATCTCTGTAACCATTAATGTACCTGAAAAAACTACTGAAGAAACAGTTGGTGCTGTTTACGTGAAAGCCTGGGAGTCCGGCTGTAAAGGAATGACCGTTTACAGAGAGGGTTCCAGAGAAGGAATTTTCATTTCAACAGATGCAAAACCGAAGAGAACAGAAGAAGAAACCAAGAAATTAAGAAGACCAAAAGAGTTAGCAGCTAAAATCGTAAGGTTTAAAAATAATAATGAAGATTGGATGGCCTTTATTGGAACCCGAGATGGAAGACCTTACGAGATCTTTACGGGTAAATCTGAAGGGGAGCGTTTTCCTGTTCCCGGTTGGGTAGAAAGTGGTTTCATTGTTAAAAACAGACTTCCCGAGGGAGTTAAGCAGTACGATTTCAAGTATTATGATAAAGATGGGTATGAAGTAACCATGGGAGGTTTGTCCAGAACTTTTAATCCGGAGTTTTGGAACTATGCTAAAATGATTTCAGCTCTCTTGCGTCATGAAATTCCAATCGAAAATGTTGTGAACATCATTGGTGGACTGAACTTCAGAGAGGAAACAATCAATTCCTGGCGAAGAGGTGTGGTTAGAGCATTGCAAAGCTTTATTGCCGATGGAACCAAACAAAAAGGAAAAACTTGTCCCAGTTGTGGTATGGAGTCAATATATTTCCAGGAGGGTTGTCTAACCTGCTCCAGCTGCGGATATTCTAAATGTGGATAATGTAATGTGTATTCAAACCGTTAACTATAATAAAAAGGAGCCGAATTAAAAGCTCCTTTTTTCGTTATCAACGGACATTTCGAAAGTCGAAAGGCGAAAGTCAGAATGAATTCGGATTTCGGATTTCGGAATTGAGCTAATTTTTATACATATCACATTGGTATTCATATCAATAGACCAGAAATTTATGTCGGGGTTGGGGTTCTAAATTCTAAATTTAAGATTCCGTAATTCGTAATTCGTAATTCGTAATTGATCAAGAATATCCTAAAAGGTCAGATATTCTAGAGTGGGGTAAAGAATTGACGAAATAGCGAAATATGATCTGCCCCCCTTTTTTTTTCCAAAATAAAAACAGAAAAATCAGAATAATTATTGAATTTCTTTGAGGAGTTGCATGATTTTCTGAACCAGTTGGTCGGCTTCTTCCATGGTGGGAGCTTCGGCGTAGATTCGGATAATCGGCTCGGTATTGGAACTTCTTAAGTGAACCCATCCGGATTTGTAGTCGATCTTAACTCCATCAATATCAGTTACTTGCTCGGTAGAACGGAATTGATCGGCAACTTTTTTTAAGATCCGTTTGACATCCATACCAGGCTCCAAAGGTAGTTTATTTTTAGAGATGGAGTAGGCGGGATAGCGCTTTTTCAACTCCGTCATGCTCTGTTTGCTGTGCGCCAGCCAAGATAAAAAGAGGGCAATTCCTACGAGAGCATCCCTGCCGTAGTGTAATTCGGGATAGATCACCCCTCCGTTTCCTTCGCCTCCGAAAACAGCATTGATCTCTTTCATTTTTTTGACTACATTCACCTCGCCGACAGCAGCCGCTTCATACTGCATTTGGTAACGATGGGTGACATCCCTTAGAGCGCGGGAAGAGGAAAGGTTGGAAACGGTATTGCCGGGTGTGTGCTGCAAAATATAGTCGGCAATGGCGACAATGGTGTACTCTTCACCGAACATTTCGCCATTTTCCATAATCATTGCCAAACGGTCGACATCGGGGTCTGTAACCAAGCCCAAATCCAGCTTTTTTTCAACTACCAGTCTCGAAATATCGCCTAAATGTTCAGGTAACGGCTCAGGATTATGCGCAAAAATACCGGTGGGTTCGCCATTCAACAGATGATACTCTACGCCCAAACGATCCAATAGCGGGGGTATCGATATTCCTCCGGTTGAATTGACCGCATCAACAGCCACTTTAAATTGAGCTTGACGAATCGCTTCAACATCCACTAATGGAAGCGCCAATATGGCGTCAATATGGTCGTTGATGGCGTTTTCATACAGTTGATAAGTTCCCAATTGATCTATTTTTGCATATTCAAACTCCTCATTATCAGCGATTTCAAGCAGTTGAGATGCATCTTCCGCGGAGATAAATTCTCCTTTGTGGTTTAACAGTTTGAGCGCATTCCATTCCATCGGATTGTGACTGGCGGTGAGAATAATTCCTCCGTCAGCTTGCTTTTGGATTACACTCATTTCAACGGTTGGAGTGGTCGACAAACCCACATCAATTACGTGAGCACCCATACTTTGAAGGGTAGCGCAAACCAGTTGGCTCAAAATGGGACCGGAAATACGGGCATCTCGTCCTACCACAATGGTTGGCGACGGATTTCTATTTTGAAGGGTTTGAATAAAAGCTGAACAAAATTTGACTACATCTATAGGGGTGAGGTTTTCGTCAGGTTTTCCACCGATGGTACCTCTGATTCCGGAAATCGATTTGATTAGTGTCATGAGTCTCTTTTTTGATTAAAAAAACGGATTAATAATTCTTTGCACTCTCCTTCCATGATGCCTGTAACCACTTCTGTTTTAGGATGTAAGATATTTTTCCCAAGCAAAGTGTAGCCTCTTTTGGGGTCATGGGCACCATAGACCAACTTTCCGACTTGTGCCAGCGCAATGGCACCGGCACACATGATACAGGGCTCCAAAGTCACGTAGAGAGTGCAATCTTGTAAATATTTGGCAGTCAAATGATTGGATGCTGCTGTGATAGCCAACATTTCGGCGTGAGCGGTAACATCAGTAAGGGTTTGGGTTAAATTGTGTCCTTTCCCAATGATTTGATCATTGAGCACCACGACAGCTCCTACCGGTACTTCATCCAGTTCATAAGCCTGCAATGCCTCTTGATAGGCGATTTTCATAAAATATTCGTCAGAAAAAAACATAACGGGCGATAAAGGGATTACTCGTCATAAAAATCTTCAAAACGTGCCGGATAGGTTCCTTCTGCAATCATTTTTTCAACAGGGAATAAGAAAAAGGTAGTCTCTGCTTCGGCGCATAATTCTCCATCCGCATTAAAAAGTTGCGCTTCCAGGATACATAAATTTCTTCGATGTTCTAAAATTCTACCCCTTAATCTGATCTCCGATTGATTGATAGTCACCTCTTTTTTGTATCTGATACTCATTCTTCCCGTAACTCCCGACGTTTTGGCTTTAATATAAACAGTCCAGGCTGAGATTTCATCTAAAAGCAGAGCCTGTACGCCGCCATGTAAAATTCCCGGGTAACCCTCGTAGTTGTGTTGCGGGTTCCACGAAGCGGTGATATAATCTCCTTCCTCATAAAATTGGAGTTTAAAACCGATAGGATTGTAGGGAGAACAAGCGATACAGTTGTAGTTTCCCTGGGCAAAAACATTTTTAATTTTTCTCTTTTCAGTCACGTTGATATTTCTTATTTCTAATTTCTTGTTTTTTATTTTTTATTTTAAATAATTGGGGGGGAGGACATTCAGTGGCTCTTCTGAAACCCTTGAGCAGTCAGGTTATCTATTTCCTGTTGGCTGCTGTTGTGGGGCGAAGAATCCAATATCATACTCAAAATCATTTATTGGCTCTCCTCCAAATGACTCTTCCAATACTGATCCATGAGCTTTTCAACCTCCTCTTTGGAGTAGTCAATAAATGTAACATGTCCCACTTTTATGTTATCCCGGATCTCATTTTTGAGATAATCATGAACATAGGTTCGGGGCAGTTGCCTTTGCTCTATGATTCTGACTCCCTCAACATCTTGTCCGTAAAAACTGACAGTAATTGCAGGATGGAGCAGCGTAGTTTCTTTCAGTGGCAGTCCGCTTAACGCTCTGATATGTTGTTCAAATTGATCCACTTCACACGCTTCAATGGTGTAATTTCCTGAATTATGAGGATGGGGAATCATCTCATTAAAGATCACCTCATTTCCAACCACAAACATTTCAATGGTCAGTGTACCCACAAATCCAAAGTTACGCATCATTGTTTTGGCTGTGGATTCAACTTTGTGGATAATCTCTTCAGGGATGGGAGCAGGAGCAATACTCATCAGCAGATTGGAGCCTTTGTTGATATTCAGGGTAACCGGGAAAGTGCTGATATCTCCAAAAATACTTCTGACTACCACAATACTCACTTCATAATCAAAGTTGATCCACTTTTCCAGAATAGAATGGTGATTTTCCACTACACGGGAAGCTTCCGGGAACTGTGTACCCCCTTTGAGAATAACGGACTCTTTCTTTTCGAAAGTATCGCAAGTTTTCAGAACACAAGGGTAATCAATCAAACGGATTCCTTCAATTAACTCGTAAGTATTGTTGACGGGGATATATTCTCCGCAGATGGCACCGGCGCGGGTGGCTGAAATTTTTTCACGCAAGCGGTGTTGAGAAAGGAACAGCGGCATCTCTCCCTGAGGGATGTTGTATTGAATTCCTAACTCTTTGATAATGTGATAGGGAACATTTTCAAAAGCGTAGGTAACCAGATCACTTTTGATGCAGAGTTCCTCCATTTTGCTTTGATTAGTAAATTCTGCGACAATCTGTTCGTCAGCGTACTGAGAACAGGGACAGTTGGGTTGTGGATCTAAAACGATGATCTGCATCCCCATACGATGGGCAGCTTCAGCCATCATGGTTCCCAGATGTCCACCACCAATAATGCCAATTCTTTCCATTAGTGCAATGTTTAATATGCAAATATCGTAAAAAAATATAATATGACCAAAGTTTTACACAAAAATAATTGATATCTTTGGGCGTTTATTTGTTAAGTTCACGATTAAAGTTTGAGTATTGTATGAGAGTAGTGATTCAGCGGGTGCGTCATGCGGCAGTCCACGTAGAGAACAGAGAGGTAGGTTCAATAGGAGAGGGGTTATTGATTTTTTTAGGCATTGAAGAGGAGGATGGGGAGGAGGATTTGAACTGGCTGGCATCCAAGATTGTGAAATTGAGGATTTTTCCTGATGATCAGGATCAGATGAATCATTCTGTGATGGAACATGGGGGTTCAATTTTAGTGGTGAGTCAGTTCACATTACATGCTATGACCAAGAAGGGCAACAGACCCTCTTTTATCCGGGCAGCTGAACCGGAAAAAGCGAAACGACTCTATCTGCAAATGATTGATCTGTTGAGTGAATTAACGCAAAAACCTGTCGCACAGGGCGAGTTCGGCGCCATGATGGATGTTTCTCTCCTCAATTGGGGGCCCGTTACGATTTGGATTGACACGAAGAATAAAGAATAGAGCTATAATAAAGTCGAAAGTCGAAATCCAATTACGAATTACGAATTACGAATTACGAATTACGAATTACGATGAACAAACCTGACCTCTAAATCGGCTGTAGAGACGCAATGCGTTGCGTCTCTACGATTCCAGAGTGGGGAAACGGAATATCAACATAGTGATACCTATTCTGCCCCCTTTTATTTTTTATTTCAAAATAATATATATAATTAAAAATCAATGGGTTATATAATAAAATGCGCAATGCTAACTTCCGAAATCCGAAATCCGAAATCCGAAATCAAAATCCCCCTTTTTATTTTTATTTCAAAAATAAGGAAAAAATAAGAAGTATGAAGGCGCTGATTGGTAAAGTTTAATCCAATATATACTCCCCATCGGCATCCTTTTTGAGTTTTCTGGGTTTGTAACCGGGGATCAGTTTGTTTTTCACATAAAACCCCAGGAAGGTAATACCTCCACCTAACAGTATGCTTATAATGATAGCAAGCCGATGACCATCTGTAAGCTGAAATGCACGCATAAAAATTATAATTCCCAATATTCCAACCATTTGATAAGCTATTGCATTGTATCGATAAACCTGATAGAAAAGAAAAACGGCAAATAGAGGTATAATAAAAATGCCTATTAAAACCCAAAAACTACTATAAGTTATTGAAAAAGCTATGATCCACAATATTTCGAGTACAATAGCTATGCCAATGAGAGCTAGTAGAAGCCCGTTTAATCTTTTATATTTTTCCTTTCTTTCCCTGGTTACGGTACCTCTGATAAGCAGAGCCAGAGTTTTTTTGTCGTAATATTTCGGAGCCAGTTCATTATAAATTTCCTGGTCAGTTTTACCATTTTCTCTACTTTCAATAATAAATCTTTGAATCTCCTTGTAATCAATTGGGGATTTTTTCATGTCTATTTTAATTTAGTGGCAAGATTTTATTCACGGTACAAATATACGAAACAATTACGAATTACGAATTACGATTCCTAAATTTAGAAATTAGAATTTAGAATTAATCTGACACTCAAATTCGTACTATTTCGGATTTTTTTTGTTTTTTACGATTCGTTTTAAATATGCAGTCCTATTCAGCTTTTTCTCAATCTTCTTCTGTAAATGTTTTTCATGGCAATATAGAGTTTTTCTGCTATGCTGTGAGGTAGAATTTGTTGTATTTTGGTTGCTAAATCTTTACCGATATCAAAAAATAGATTTCTATCATTTGAATCAGAATAATATCCTTCCTTTTTTGCCAGGTTTATTGCCTTTAATCTGTCAGCGTATGGGAATTCAGGGGTTTCAAAAACAATCCTGGGTTTTATCGAATGATACTCGTGAATTTTCTCATTATAAAGTGTTCCGTGCTTCAAAACATAATCCCACTGAGCCGTTCCTTTAAAGGGTAAAATAGAATAAAACATGACGAAATCCAACTCTGAATTCTTAGCAAATTCAATCGATTCCTTAACCGTTTCGTATGTATCACCGGGACTGCCAATGACGAACTGTCCCAGTACTTCAATTCCGGCATCTTTGAAAATCCGAATCCCTTTTTGAATCGCTTCAATACTGTTTTTTTTCTGCATATTTTCCAAAATGGAGTTATTGGCAGATTCAATGCCAATTCCAACATTATAACAGCCGGACTTTTTCATTAACTGAGCAATCTCACTGGTGATAATTTCAACCCGTACAGGAGTAGACCAAAGAATTTTCAAATTTCTTTCCAATATCGTATGGCAGAAAGTTTCAACTCTTTTTAGGTCAACATTAAAGCTGTTGTCATTAAAAAAGACCGTTTTCTTTTTGTAATTCTTGATCAGATACTCAATCTCATCAACCACTTTTTCAGGGTCTCGTTTTCTCCATTTCCCCAACCAAATAGATGATGAATTACAAAATACACATTTGTACGGACATCCTCTGCTGGATACAAGACGATGCATAGGATATCTGTCCATCTTAAACAGGTCGTAGGCAGGATAAGGTATGGAGTCTAAATCCTCAATTTGGTCTCGTGGCGGATTAGTTACTATTGCTCCATCTTTTTGATACATGATACCTTCAATTTCTTCTATTGGCATTTTACCTTTCAGATGGCTCAGCAATTGTGAGAATGTGATTTCACCCTCTCCATACACAGCAAAATCAGCCGGAGTATCCTCAAAAACTTCCTTCATGATTGTTGTTACATAAGGACCTCCCAAACAGATTGGAGTATCGGGCTTGTTTGTGCGTATGAAATTAAAAACTTCGATAACCTCGTAATAAACGGGAGATAAAACAGTAATACCAATCAAATCAAAATCAGTCTGATAAAACTTTTTGGTTTCCTTTTTCGTGGCAACTCTGGTATCCAACAATGAAAATTCAATCTCCGGATGTTCCAATCTTGCATAAGAAGCGAGATATCCCAATCCGACATGGATAGTTTTGTCTTTTCTGTCTTTATTGGGGAAAATTAATCCGACTTTCATTGGGTTTGTTTTATGGTTGTCCGCTATCTAATTCACGCAACAAATATACATTAAAAATTTAGAATTTAGATTTTAGAATTTAGAATTTCTTGAAGGCGGAGGGCGGATTCAAACATAATTTCGGATTTCGGATTTCGGATTTCGGAATTTTGGTGTTGAGGTCTTTATTTAATATAACCCGTTGATATTTAATTATATATATTATTTTGGAAATAAAAAAATGGGGGGCAGAATAGGCATCACTCTCTGGTTATTTCAACTCCCCTCCTCGGGAAGGAGGGGTGCCCGAAGGGCGGGGTGGTTGTTTCCCCACTCTGGAAAAGGGCAGGGACAAGCCCTGTCTCTACGACCATGACGTTATTTTTATTCATTATTCTAGGACAGGTCGCGACCTGTCCCTTCAATAATCGCGTTCAATTAAAATTTTCGGTTTCGTAATTCGTAATTTTTCCTATTTCTGTTTTTGTCGAATTTTTTCATCCAATCGCGTAAAAAACCAAAATGTTGAGGCAACCACAGTGACCAACAGCACAACACCTATAAATTCAGGCGACAGCAAAAAATTTTCATCTTTCGACAGATATGCGATACCGGTGAGTAATGCCAGCAAAGCGTACATGGTGCCAAAAATACCAATAAAATCTCTCAGTACATTTTCTGTCCGTTTTTTTATTGGAGCGGGTTTTGGGGTTAATGCATTTTCAGTATTAATCTGTTGCATAATCCGGTATTTCAAATTTTCAGGTGCCTGTTCTTTTGCTGACCGCATCAATTGGCGGATCAATTCATCTTCGGGATCTATGTTATTTTTCTTGTTCATCGTTTTGGTTTTTATTTTGTGGATACAATGAGTTTCAACTCATTTGATTTGAGAATCATCTCTTTAAATCGGTTTCGGGCACGAAATAGTTTCACTTTTACATTGGATTCGTTGAGTCCTGTAATTTTTACAATATCTTTGATCGAGTTATCTTCCATATAATACAAAGTAAGCAGCAACGCATCACCTTTCTGCATTTGATTTAACACGTTTTGCACTATTTCAGTTCGTTCAGTGGCAAGAATCTGAGTTTCTATATTGTAGTCGACATTTTCTTCCTGAATTTCTGTGAGTTCTATGTCAGAATCGTTGACCCACATTTTTGTTTTAGTGTACGAAACTGCTGTATTGTAAACAATGCGATAAAACCAGGACGAAAATTTGGCATCACTTCTGAAAGTGTGTAAGTAGCGGTATGCTTTTACAAAACTATCCTGCACTATATCCTCCGCGTTTTGCCTGTTTCTACAAATGCGATAGGCGATTGTCATCGCCATATCTTGATAGGTTTCAACAAAATAGCTGAATGCGAACGTGTTGCCCGAAAGCACTTGCTGTATTTGCTCTTTTTCGTTCATTCAAAGCGGATTATTCTTGTTTTACTTCCTCTTTTTGTTGTGCATCAGGCATTTTTCGTGTAATCAAAAAGTAGCTCAAATAGCCTAATCCGAGAAAGAACACGATACTTGCGGCAATAATCCAAAATTTATTGTATTGAGGTATAGCCATCTTTTCAGAACATAAAAATCCTAGAATAATTCCGATTCCGAGTGCAACGAGAACAATTCCATTCCGAAGTGATACAAATTGATTGGGAGTGGCTTTTCTTTTAATTTTTTCCGGAGGAATAATACCTTGATTAATCAAATTCATACGTTCTTTGTGTTCAGCTCTAATGGCTGTTAACCCCAAATACATTCCAAATCCTATCGGTAAACCGACAACGCAAATAATAGCGATAACTGCTACTAACATAATTTTGTTTTTTTGTTAAGTGAATAATCTATTTGTACCCATAAGACAACACCAATTCCCTTTTGGTTACAAAAATACCAAACAATTACGAATTACGAATTACGAATCGAAAAAAGGCGGAAGGCGGAGGGCGGAAGGCGGAATAAACATAATTTCGGATTTCGGATTTCGGAATTATTTGAATATCAATGAAATAAATTAGATGTTTAACCATTTTCAATTTATAGCAAAAACTTTCGCCTTCCGACTTTTAAATAACCCCGTAGGGGTGACATGATTGTAGCAAAATGTTGACCCCAAGAGCCCAAATAACCCCGTAGGGGTGACATGATTGTAAATTTAGAAATTAGAATTTAGAATTTAGAATTGATTCCGTGATAGTTCAAAACGTAATTCGTAATTGGATTCCGCCTTCCGCCCTCCGCCTTCGTTAAGATCCTTATTCCTCTGATGCTTTTCCTTTGTGAGTTTCAAACAGTTCTATTTGAAATTTCAAATAGCCTAAAAGTCCGATGCCTAATACTATGGAACCCAAAGCAAACTCCTTTTGAGAACTGCCGGACATCCAAAATCCAAGTAATCCTGCCGTAAAAAAGATGAGAGTAGTGATCAGGGTGATACTTAAAAGCAGTTTCGCTTTTTTGGGATTTTCCCAAATTTTCTTTTCAAACCGCAGCGATGTTCTGGAAGGGTCTTGCAGAGCTGAAAAACTAAGGGTTACTCCAAATAGTATGAGTGCATTACTGTATGTATTGAAAAGATATTCAGGATTTGCAGAAAGGTAATCAAATCCTTTGAATAGTGGCTTTATAAGGAAATAAAAGGCTGCCAACAGCAAAGGATATTGCAGATAACTGAGCCTGTGAAATATTTTTTTTATGTTTTTCATTGTTGGATCATTGTCTCGCAAGTCTATATTGTACTTTATCAATTTGCAGAGGTTCTCCTTTATCCTCATCACCGGTTGTGCTGTATAAAAATGTTGTGTCACCATCGATTTTGAAAGCGAAACCTTTTGAGTTTTCTTCGTATAAATTGAATATAATTTCGTCAAAAGTAGCCACGGGTCCTCCCAAAAAATCGGTTATCACATAATAAGTTTTGAAGTCCGGGAAGCCGGTCAAAGAGCCGTCACTGTTGAATTTGACTTTTCCGGTGGAGTTTTTGCTGTCAATCGATAGATAATTGCCTGAGAATAATTTCTTGTTTACGATATATTGCAATCCTCGGGAAACATCACTATTTTGTACTTTGTCAGAGACTTTCGTAAACTCTTTTTTGTCAATCAGTTGATTGTTTTTGTTGTAGTGATAAAGAACTAAAAAGGTTTGATTATTCCCGGTTTCATAACCCAATTCAAAATAATTACTCTCTTCATCGTAATCCGGAATGTTAGTTTTCAGGCTGGTTGAGTTTTGTCCTTGCACAAAATAAGTCGTAAAGTTGTACCCTTCATGATTGTTGATACTGATTCCGACAAAAATAGTATCCGATTGCATATTTTCATCAATATCCATAGCAACGATACCATTTAATTTATCGGATGCCTTTAAAGGTGATTGCGTTTTTTCAATTTCTTCGATGTAATCCGTCAAAACCCAAACCCCGTTGAGGATGGGAATAAAGTGTTGTTTTAAATTGTCAACTTGATTAGAAGTTGATACTTTGTTATTTGAGCAACTCGTCAAAATAAACAAAGCCAGCAATAGATATGATAATTGTTTCATTTTCAGATATTTTACTAATTGTTCAAGAGATGACATGAATGAGTTTTTGGAAAATCTTCACCATGGCGTAAGTGTCTAATTTGCAGTAATTTAGAAGTTGTTGGCGTTTTACTTCGATCTCTTCAGGGGTGTAATTGTCGGTTGTTAACAAAGGATAAATAGTCATCGCATCCGTTCCGTTTTGAACTCCTTCAAGATTATGGTAATTCAATTCGGGGTCATCGGGGAAGAGGGCAGGCAACACCAATTTGATACTGGAACGCCCTTCCATTGCCTCATTTTCGTAGTATTTTTTTTTGAAAGGCACAATCAAATCGATCATATTCTCCCAGATATTGTTCAAATGCTCCGCATAATGTTGCAAATCATTCCTGTTTTCTGCAAAATAGGCCAATTCTTTCAGGCGAGTTCGTTCAAACGGAATAAAATATGCTACAACACAGGCGTTTAGAGGAATATCATCACAAATCTGTTTGATTAACCCAACGCGCGGGTCACTATCGGGATATCCAAGATACTCTTTATGCTCCAATTCTCCATTTTCGTGTAAAATATGTAATGAATATTGAAAAGGTGTTTGTCCCGAAGGCTTGAGTCCGTCGTATGGTGGAATTACCGCCATATAGGTCTCAAAATCAAGGAAATAGATTGGATATGAAAACTTTTCCAGGAAGTTGGCAATCTCATCTTTGTCGATTCTCTCAAACTTTTCAACTGCAACCTCTTCGGGAATCTCTTCATTTTGATGGCAATAATCATAATAGGGACAATATCCTCCATATACAAAATTTTCACACTGACTACCCATTTCAATTTCAGGTTCAAGTTCCTGAGCTGCAACTTCTTGCAGTATTTTAACTGTATCTGTAATCTCTGCATTTTTTGCTATAACAGAATCCGTTACATCATCCAATTTGAAAAGCTGCTGTAAATCCAACTCTCCCCACCGCACATAATCTCCGTTGAGGTGCATGAGGTAGGCGTGTTCAATGTTCAATCCGCAACTTTTGAGGACGTGATACTGAAACGCAATATCGTAGTGATAATACCCTTTCAGATTATTGACACTTTTCACTTCTATCAAATCATAACCCTTTTCAGTTTTCCGTAAAATATCGACGCTACAGCAAATTCCATCAGTCAGAAAGGTAGCTTCGGCAATAATTTCAGTATCTTTTTCCAGCAATTCCTGTGTTTTCGAGAGTTTATTGGAATATTCATCATACGGAAAGTCCACCAATTCATACTCCCCAAAATATTCCCGTGCCAGGACACCCACCGAAGTTCCGATATTCATCCGAACAATTTGACTTTCAGTCTCTTCTGCCTTTTCTTCAATACGGTTCAAGTTTAACCACAATATTTTCGGACAATTTTGACTTTCAATGAATCTTGATTTTGAAATATTCATACTATCACACCGGTTAGTTGATTTAATTTGCAAAAATACAAATCAATTACGAATTACGAATTACGAATCGAAAAAAGGCGGAAGGCGGAATTTTTTTAATTCCGCCTTTAATTCTACCTTCTTCCTTCTTATTTCTGCCTTCAAAAAAATGGGGGGCAGATCATATTTCGCACTTTTGTTATTTTATCACCCCACTCTGGAAAAGGGCAGGGACAAGCCCTGCCCCTACAATTGCGTTTTATTTAAATTGTCAACTTCGTAAATCCTTGAATGTCAAACATATATCATAAAAATAAATCTGTTGCACAACAACATCATGGAGACAGGGCATGCCCTGTCTCTACGACCATGACGTTATTTTTATTCATTACTCCAGGACAGGTCGCGACCTGTCCCTACAATAATCGCGTTCAATTAAAATTTTCGGTTTCGTAATTCGTAATTCGTAATTGGATTCCATCCGAAATCCGAAATCAATTCATCGTGATTCTATCAATTTTTGCGTTAGGTCTTGCAATTCGGATTGATTTGGCTTCCACGCCTTCCTCCTCATATTCGCCGACTCTATTATCAGGTTTTGTCAAAAATTCTATGATGTAATTTTTATCTTTTACGTGATAATATTCAACACCTTCATCAACCAGACTAACAGTCAATTGGGTATCGGGATACTTTTTAAGAAACTCCTGAAAGCTCATGCCGACAGAAACATTGGAGTCGATTACAATGGAAGGGGATAAGATTGTAATTCCTTTTATATGACCATCTTCTGATACCCACACAAAAAGTAATTTTTCATTATTGTTCACCACAAGCAATCCGGACTCTTCACTATCAATCCCGTACATATAAAGAGGTTCTTCAATAAATTTCGCATTGGGATATGCTTTTTTAAGCTCGTCAATGGTCATCCCGATGGCAACTTTGTCAGCACTTAAAATTTTGCCGGAATCTCCATTTGCCTCCCCGATTTTTTTGACACTATTGCTCTCTTGGATGATTGCATCATTTTGATCATTGTCAGTTGCAGGAGCATTGCATCCCAACAAAGCAATAATTAAAAACAGATTGATGAGTGATAATGTTTTCATTTTTAAATAATTCTAATTTCTAAATTTATTCATTCCGCCTTCCGCCTTCCGCCTTCCGCCTTTAATTCTGCCTTCTACCTTCTACCTTCTACCTTTAAAATGTTAGTCCGCAAACGCCTGACCATAAAATATTGTAAACAGCTCTCTCTTTTTGTCATATTTCAGAGATTCCCAGTTGTTGTACACAAAACTTGTCGATACAGATAATGAATTGATATTGAGTAATTCCTCTTTTTTCTCATTCATCGAAAAGCATCCCTCATCTGTGATAAAACTTTCATCTTTAGAAATGGGTGTTATCTTACACAAAGTGAAGTCAAGGAATTCTTCCGGGTTTTCCATCAGAGAATGAGCCTGATATACAATTTCATCACCAATTTGGTAGTCGGGAGTCCTTGAAGAATGGTAATGGCACTCCACATTTTCCAAGCCATTTTCAACTTTTATATCCCTGAAAAGTTCATTGTATCGGTTTCTATTTTCATCAATCACCAGGATTGAAATCCTTACATTTTTTGCATCGTACACAACCAATGCAAAGTCTTGTTTTTGATTTAAAAACAGATCTCCTTTAGCGAAGCTAAGCAGTCTGTAATCAGGTTTTGTTGTGAAATAATTTTGATGTTCTTCGGGTAACGCGGTGAACAATTTTGCATGGATGGATCTAAAAACTTCTGCCTTGTCAAGTTCCCGAAGCTTTTCCTGTTGAGAATTCACAAAACTTTCAAATTCCGAATCATCATAAGTGGATGTTTGGTACTTCATATGCTGTCCACCACAGGAAATAAAAAGTAATAATTGCAAAAAAAGCAGAACTCTGATCATGGTTGTTGAGGTTTAAGTTGAATCAATTGTGACTAAAAATGTGAAATAGATATTGATTTACTCATTATAGAGGGCTTGAATTTCTTTATCGCTCAGTACTCTGTTATATATTCTAATATCGTCAATTTTGCCTTTGTATGGATATGTCCAATGATCCGGAACACCTTCATAATAGTGCATTCCAATAGCTAAATCATCAGAACCTGAATAAACAAACTTATCGGTTGCTATGGACTCATCCATTAATACTCCATCAATGTAAAATTTTGCTTTTTTTCCTGAAACAGAACCTGTGATCATATGCCATTTTCCAATACTTGGGTTTTCCGGAGATGAGGCTTGAACATCATTTTCATAGTCTATTTTTCCAATAACACAGTTGGTGTAAAGACCGTAATGCCCACCGAAAATATCTCTGTTTTTTTGAACTACTTGACCATATCCATAGTCTGTCTTTGTAAAAATCCAGGCATTAATTGTAAAAACATCTAATGCTAATGATGGATTATGAGGAACACTGATATAATTGAATGCAACCCCCGGGAAATCGTATGCACTATTACTATTTCCTTTTCTGTCAGTTGTTAATACTACATCACCATGAACAGTTCCGTGATTTCCTTTGCCGCTTAAATCCTTTGCATTTCCATTGAATGGATAATATGCAACTAAACCATCTTTTGGTATTTGGGTCTGATCAGGGTCATCATCCTTTTTACAAGATGAAACAGCAAATACCACTCCTAAAAGCATTACAGCTAATAATTTAAAATTTCTCATGATTTTTAATTTAATTATACACAACGTCTAATTGAACGGCAAAGATACAGAAACAATTACGAATAAAAAGAAGGCGGACAGGCGGTACAACCAAACACATAAATTAAAAATTGAATTAATGATTCCATAAAAATGTTGAATATCAAATATTTGACACAAAAATTAATCTGTTGCATAACAACATCATGGAGACAGGGCATGCCCTATCTCTATGACCATGACGTTATTTTTATTCATTACTCCAGGACAGGTCGCGACCTGTCCCTACAATAATCGCGTTCAATTAAAATTTTCGGTTTCGTAATTCGTAATTCGTAATTGTTCATTCCGATTTCCGCCTTTAATTCTACCTTCTTCCTTCTTATTTCTACCTTCAAAAAAAGGGGGGCAGACAAGGCTTTCCTTTTTAGTTATTTTATTTCCCCACTCTGGAAAATTATACCTTTTTGGAAATAATGGGGGCAGAGGAATTAAGAGTTACGAGATTAGTTTGGTGTTCCAATAGTTTTGAGAGCCCTAACCACATTCCACTCCGGTGACTGAGGTTCTCGAAGACACCGGATCTGAAATTAAGGGTGGCTTTCCGTTACTGTTGTTGCCCGTTTCGAATTGGGTCTCTGTTGATAATGGACGTGCTGAGAGGGAAATGTAATGCTGTATAAATAATTAATTCCCAAATATTGTATAGACAACGTTACACGCTGGGCTTCTTCTTATTCGTTATGGTTCGATTCCCAAAATTAACAATGGAACTGGTGGATTATTTCGTCCTTGGCGCATTACGTTGTAAACTTCTCCTTCGTAGTAAGCTACACCACTACTCATTTGTGTTTGCATTTTCTTTGTTGGTAGAATTTCAATTCCCAAGTCGATAACTCCTCCTGAGTAAAATAGCATATGTTTTACAAATAAATCAAATGCAACAAAAGCATACTTCCCAAACTGAACTTCGACAGCAATTTTGTCTTTAACAAAGTCAGTTTGGTTGTAACTATAAATTGGTTCTATCTCCCCGTTAGCAATAAGGAATTCTTTTTGTTCTTTAGCAGGCATTAGAACACTTTGTTCCATTAATTCTCTATTAAGAGTAATGTAATAGTTGTATCTACTTTCTGCCCATTCTCTTTCATGGAACTCCGCATTAAAGGCTTTATTTAATTCAATTGGAGAGAAAAGAAAGCTACCACTTTTTCTCTTTTCTTTACTGATTTTTGTTTTAAATTGCTCAGCATCAACACTTTCAATAACTTGTTTAATTTCTTCGTATAGGTTATTGTGATGAACGATAAGGTATTCTTCTCCGTTCAGGTGTGAATATTTTTGTGCTATTTTCATTAGTGTTTGTTTACTTCATTATTATTTATAAATTTAAGTTCAGCCCACTCTTTTGGAATTTGAGCAATTTTATCTTTGTTTGTCGGTTTATGTATTGGTTTATTTATTGGTCTAATTTTTAATCTCCCTTCTTTGAGATCTTCAATTCGTTTATTGGCAATTTCACAGTATTCCTTTTCCTTTTCTATTCCCATTCCATTGCGTTTGTTTTTTATAGCTCCAATTACTGTTGATCCAACACCAGCAAATGGATCAAGAACCCAACTATTTTCATCCGTTAATGCTAAGATACAGCGTTCAACTAATTCAATAGGAAACTGGCAGGGATGCTCGGTTTTTTCTGGATGATTTGATTTCACGTTTGGTATATTCCACATTGCTTTATCCCAATCCTGTTCAATTATTTCCCATATATCACTGGGGTTTTTACCTAACGGATTTCCTGACAGTTGACCTTTTTTGGGACCTTTAAAATGTCTTTTTCCCGGATATTTTGAAGGAACTCTAACATTATCAAGATTGAAAATATAATCGTCTGTTTTGCTAAACCAAAGTATAGTTTCATAACGTCCACTAAAACGCTTGTTAGCATGCAATCCATGGCCAAAATACCAAATAATACGATTGCGGAGTTTCAGACCGTACTTTTTGAATATTTGATAATAGAATATGTCAAGTGGGAAAACCTCTCCTTTATCAACGTAATTACCAACTTGCCAACAAAGATTTCCCTTGTCAGATAATGTCCTTGTAAGTTCAGATATTATTTCTTCTTGTGTTTCAAGATATTTTTCAATACTTGTTTTTGTCTCATATGATTTTCCCACATTATAAGGTGGAGATGTTAATATAAGGTCAAATTTGTTGTCTTCAATTTTTTTAAGAACAGTTAAGCAGTCACCGTTTTTAATTGTATAAACGATATTCGGACAAACGTAGTCAAATAGCGGCTCTTGTACTTCCATTTTTTCAATAGTTATTTTAGCAAGATTATTTTTTTAAAAAGCTTTTAATTGGTTAAAGTTGTCTCTAAATTTTAAATATTTTATATTTGTTAGTGACGTATAATTTACGAGACAAAGATACAATAAAAAATGGAAACTCAAAAATAAATCCGCCTCCCGAAATCCAATTTTAATATTAGCTCATTTTATGGTGCGGCAGTACAAACCTATACACAAGAATCAAATGAGGTTGGAAAGGGAAAGTAATCATAATAACAACCTACTTCTGTTTGTGATAAACTAAGTATTATGTACAGGGTTCTATGTAAATTTAATTTCTTTTCTTGGGATAAAAAAACCCTTTATGCAATTTAGGTTTCTTATACAAACCTGAATATGACTTTTTAACTGAATTCCAGCTCCATCAAATGCAGGTCCGCCTTCTGTAAAAATTCCCCTAACTGTATCAAAGGCTCTAAGTTCGCTAAAACCTTTTTCTGTTTTGTTTTGAATAATTTTTTCTCCAATTTTCTGATGCAAATATTCAATAACGGCACAATCTAATTCTCTTAAGATTAGGTCATGATATTGGTCTTTGGGTAAGTCTTTATTTTTAGGTAAAGTTTTACCACTTACTTTTAAGTCATCTTTGAATAATTGGTAATACTCAGAAAGAACATCAATAAACTTAGAATCAGTAAAATCTAAACAATAGTCCAACAGATATATAACACCAACGACTGATGGTACTTCTAGTGTTCCTCTTAATTTCTTATCTTTTGCCCACTGGAGTGCTCGCTCATAATTGTTTTCCCACACATAAAAACCATTCCCAAGCCAATCATATGTTTCCTGGCTTTTCTTAACTGAATTAGGATTATTTACTAAATTATCTCTTACGATTTCATCGCAACCATGAAACCCAATTGTAAGATTTGGTCTATTATTGTAAATACTCATTTAGCAGTTATCACGATACGGTTTAAATTGTTAAATTTACCAGTAAAGTTACCTTGCTTTGTGAGAATTTTAGCTGATTGAAGAGTAATAATAATTCCTGTTTTATCTTTTTTTTTGGTTTTTATTTCCTTTGCAAGAGAATTCAAAAGTTTAATTTGATTTGTTTCCATAGTCTATCTAGATTTTATTTATAAAATAATTAGTTTTTCAATCGTGTAACTTTGATAAATTAGAACATAATACCTAATTTGTGATATACGAATACAACATTTGCGTATATTCATATATTTGAATTTGACCTTCAATTTTTGGATAGGATTACACTTGATTTACCGGTGCAAATATACAGATTTTTTAATTAATAACATGTTTCAAAAGAATTTTTGTTTTTTTATAGTCTAATATTCTTGAATTAACCTCATAATGAAAAAGAAATAATAGGGTTATACTAAAAAAAGAGAAAACATAACAAATCCAAAATCTATCCCACCTTTGGCCCATTCAACACCGCAAAGGTGGAGTTTTGGCTGTAAAATTCAGGGACAATCTCTTTCATCTTTTTGACGATTTGTAGTGGGTCTTCGTCTTGCATGCGGATGAGGGATTCAACTTTATTGACTACTTCGTCGTAAGGGTAGCGGATTACGTTGGCAATCATGATCTTTTCATGGGTGGTTTGCTTGGTGTTTTCTTTGTTTGCCAACAACTCTTCGTATAGCTTTTCTCCGGGGCGCAATCCGGTAAATTCGATGTTGATATCTTTTCCCAGGGTCAGTCCGGAGAGTTTGACCATTTTCACCGCCAAATCGTAAATCTTCACAGATTCTCCCATATCAAAGATAAAGATCTCTCCTCCATCGCCCATGGCTCCTGCAGTAATCACCAATTGACAAGCCTCTGAGATGGTCATGAAGTAACGAGTGATATCGGGGTGGGTCACGGTGAGGGGTCCCCCCTTTTCTATTTGTTTCCTAAAAAGAGGAATAACGGAACCATTGGAACCTAAAACATTCCCAAAACGGGTGGTAATAAACTTGGTGTGAGGCTGCTCAAAGTTTAACGATTGAACATAAATCTCCGCAATTCTTTTGGAAGCACCCATTACACTGGTCGGATTGACAGCTTTATCTGTGGAGATCATCACAAATTTATCCACCTTGTACTGCACAGCTAAATCAGCCAGGTTTTTAGTTCCTTCCACATTGGTCTTAATCGCTGCGCCGACATTCTCTTCCATTACAGGAACATGCTTGTAGGCAGCTGCGTGGTAAATGATGTCGGGAGTTTCCTCTTGCATCACTTTTTCAATGCGCTTCTTGTCGGTGATATCCATCAACAGAATATCAATGCTGCCACTGTAATTTTGACTATTGCAAAAGTTGGTGAGATAAAACATAGGGGTTTCGGCATTGTCAATCAGAACTAACTTTTTAAATCCGAAGGAGAGGAGCTGGCGCACAATCTCACTTCCAATCGAGCCGGCTGCACCTGTAATCCATATCGTTTTGCCATAGATTTCGGGACTTACCAAAGATTGATCCATCTGAATCGGCTCTCTTTCAAGTAGTTCCTCAATTTTTATCTGTTTAATCTGTTTAAAGCTCAATTCCCCGTTAATCCACTTCAACACCGGAGGCACAACCAATACTTTCACATCATGCAGCAGCGCAATCTCGGTGATTTCGTTTTTCTTGGCTGCCGGCAGGTTTTGAATGGAGATAATGATAATGGAGATATTGTTTTTGGCGAAAAAGTCGGATAGTTGTGAAAAGGGAAGCACCTTTAAACTCTCCAGCGTCATACCAATCTTATTGGGGTCTTCATCAAAAAAGGCAACCACATTATATTTGCTGATTTGATCTCTGTCAAATACTCTTTTGGTGACGATTCCACTCTCTCCGGCACCAAAAATAACCACATTTCTCTTCAGTTTTGTCGGATTGATGGTTTCGAGATAGTAGGCTTTGAACTGGATTCTATAGAAGATCAAAAAAGCAATAGTAATCGGTAGTTCAATGTAAATGATGGAGGTAGGGATAATCCGGGGGAGTCCTTTAAAATCCATAAAGAAGTTGATCATAAAGAGGATCAGGGATCCGATAACGGAAGCGAAGAAGATGGTAAGCAGGTTTTTGGTGTCCGTATAACGCACTACCATCCGGTGTGTTCCAAAAGCTAAAAACACGAGAGACCGAATCAAAACAATCATAAAAGGAGCGATCAGGTAGTCGTCAATTGTGAGCTTGGAAGGTAATCCAATATTTCCGCGGATAAAGACTGCCAAAATGGCCGCAATGAAGACACAACAGATATCAAAAATTAATATCACCGAGGAGGGCAAAACGCTCATTTTTTGAATAAACTTCTTCATCTCTTTAGTCTCTGATATATATTCTTTGTACTCTTTTTGATATGGCGGTCAGCAGCTCATAAGGTATTTTTCCAATCCATTTGGATATTTGATACAGATTCATCTCAGAATTGTAGATAATCACGTCATCCTCTTCTTTTGCATCAACTCCTGTAATGTCGATTAATGTAATATCCATACACACTTTACCTACCACTTGACATTCTTTCCCTTTCACCAGCATCTTTCCCACTCCGTTACTTAACTCTTTCGGATATCCGTCAGCGTACCCTATAGGAACTACCGCCAATATCATATCTTTATCTGCCACAAAAGTACGATTATATCCGATACTTTCCCCTTTTTTTATTTTTTTAACCTGAGTAATGATACTTTTGAGGGTAATGGTGTTGTTGGTATGGAGCTGATCTTCTTCTACAGCGGTATAGCCATACAAGCCGATACCCAAGCGAACCATATCGAAGTGATACTCAGGGAAACGGGTGATTCCCGCACTGTTGGCAATATGTTTCAGGAAGGAGTAACCCAACTTTTGCTCCATTTTAGAACAAATTCTCTGAAATAGTTGCGCTTGTTGATGTGTAAACCGGTCTTCATTCGGATCTTCGGCAGCAGCCAGGTGAGAAAAGAGTGAACGCACTTTAATCTGCGGATTTTGAGCAATGAGTTCCGCCAGTTCATCAATCTGTTCCTCATCAAACCCCAACCTGTGCATGCCGGTGTCAATTTTAATATGGATCGGATAATCTTTAATTTCAGGGTACTGTTTCAGCGTTTCCATCCATTTTTGGAGGTAGTGGAAATTAAAGATCTCCGGCTCCAGTTGATATTGAATCATGGAATGAAATCCTGCCGCTTCGGCACCTAGCACAATGATGGGCGTTTTTATCTTTCTTTTCCGCAATATAATTCCTTCATCGGTATAGGCAACTGCCAGATAATCAATGTGATGGTAAATCAATTCATTGATTAATTCAACATCTCCCAATCCGTATGAAAAGGCTTTGACCATCGCCATGAATTGGACATTCGGTGCGGTTTTGGATCTGTAGTAGTGCAGATTATGAACCAAAGCGGCTAAATCTACTTGCAACACAGTCTGGTGACTTTTCAATTGCAATTTTTGAACTACTTGTTCAAACTGCCATTTCCGGGCTCCTTTGACCAAAATAGCTTCCTGACCAATTTTGCCGGATTTGAGATATTCCAACAGCTCCCGGGTATCTTTGAAGATGGTCAATGTGCCATTCTTCATAAAATGTTGGTAAGGGATCACCTTGGAACCTACCCATAACACCCGATTGATCCGATGTTCCTGAATCATGTTAAAGATATGCTTGTACTCCTCTTCACCTAACAATACTTGTTCAAAGTCGGAGATAATCAGGGTTCGCTTTTCAAATTGAGTTTGTGTATTTAAAAAGTCCAGTGCAATAGCTAAAGAGTTGAGATCCAGGCTATAAGTGTCATTGATTACAATGGAGCGGTTAATCGCTTCTTTCACTTCCATTCTCATTGAGAGACGGGATAACAGAGCTAGTTTTTCGTTGATCTGCTCAATTGGGAATCCCAAGTGGAGTAGGAGCGTTACCACTTGCATTCCATTTTCAATGGAGGCACTGTCCGTAAAGGGGATTCTTACCGGTTCTTCATAATCTTGCAGTATAATTACAGTTTCCGAAACTGTTTTTTCTACTTTTTCAATTCGGTAGGTTCCCTCTTGAGTCCCCCAGCTAATCAATTGCAGGTGCTGAAATTCAGGTTTTTGTAGTGCATAATGGATCATGGAGTGATCGGAGCAGTAGATAAGGGTTTTAGCCCTTTGAAAGAGCCTTAATTTTTCGAGCAGTTTTTGATAGATTCCCTCAAAGTTTGCCATGTGGGCATCTCCGATATTACAAATGATACCGATATCGGGTTGAATCACTGCTTCCAGAGCTTCCATTTCTCCAACCTGAGATATGCCAGCTTCAAAAATAGCCAGGTTATGTTGCGTATTCATTCTCCAAACAGAGAGCGGAACCCCAATTTGAGAATTCCAGCTGTTGGGACTTTTTATCACTCTGTAGTCATTGGACAAGGTGTTTGCCAGCCACTCCTTGACAATTGTTTTCCCGTTACTTCCGGTAATTCCAATCACAGGGTAGGAGAATTGTTTCCGGTGGTTGGCGGCAATCAGTTGCAATGCTAAAATAGCATCCTCAATTTGGATAAAATTGGCATTATAGTCAGAAAAATCGCTAATAGGGTGTGTAATAATAAAGTTTTTCACCCCCTGTTCAATTAGTCCGGGAATATATTTATGTCCATCATTATTCTTAGTCTCAATAGCAAAGAAGAGCACTTGAACAAGATCCTGTATTTTTCGACTGTCATAGCCTAATTCAGAGATCACGCTGTTGGGATCCTTTAGATTTGAGGCTATAGGATTCAGAATTTGGACGATATCTTCAATTCGTAACACCATGACAGTGCGGATAGAGACTATATATTAAACAGCAGAGTTTAGTCTGTTATTTGCGATATCAATAGCCAAGTAGATCGCTTTTCTCATTGAGTCTGCGGAAGCCAGATTTTTTCCTGCAATATGGTATGCTGTTCCATGTGCAGGTGATGTTCTGACAATAGGAAGTCCGGCGGTAAAGTTCACACCATCTTCCATTGATAATAGTTTGAAAGGGATCATCCCCTGATCGTGATAGATGGCCAAAGTAGCATCAAATTCCATATATTGTCCGGAAGCGAAAAAGCCATCTGCAGGGAAAGGTCCAAACACATTGATATTTTTATCAAAAGCGTCGTTAATCGCCGGTTTAATGATGTCATTTTCCTCACTTCCAATCAAACCGGTATCTCCTCCGTGTGGATTTAGCGAGAGCACAGCAATTTTAGGATTAGTACACAAAAAATCTGTTCTTAATGAGTGGTCCAATATTTCAATTTTTTGTAACACCAAATTTTCAGATAAAACCCCGGGTAAATCGTGAATAGCAACATGATTGGTAACGAATCCTACTTTGAGACGATCGGAGACCATCATCATCATACTTCTGGGTGCGCCAAACTCAGAAGCAAAAAATTCAGTGTGTCCGGTAAAATTAAAATCATCACATTGGACATTATATTTGTTGATCGGTGCCGTTACAATAGCATCAATCTCTTTGTTTTTTAAATCCTGACAAGCCGCGTTAATAGATTGAATAGCAACTTGTCCTGCAATAGAGGAAGATTCTCCCAGTGTTACTCTCACCTCTTTATCGGATAGATTGAGCAAATTAGGATTTTTTAGTGAGACATTATTGATATTTCTGGTAATTTGGAATGAAAAGTCATGCATTCCCAGTGTTTTTCTATGATAAGAAGCAACTTTTGCCAATCCATATACAATAGGAGTACAAAATTCGTTGATTCTATTATCTTTTAAAGCTTTCATGATTACCTCATAGGAGATCCCATTAATATCTCCGTGGGTAATTCCAATTTTTAGAGTTCTATTCATTAGTCATTAGTATTATAGAGTAACCTTAACTTCGTATTCTTCAAATCCTTCAATAATATCTCCAACTTTAACATCATTGAAGTTTTCAATATTTAATCCGCAATCTTGTCCAACAACAACTTCTTTAACGTCATCTTTAAAACGTTTTAGAGATCCTAGTTTTCCGGTATAAATCACAATTCCATCTCTAATGAGACGTACCATATTGTTTCGATTTAATTTGCCATCCAGTACCATACAGCCGGCGACAGTTCCCACTTTCGTAATTTTGAAAACTTCTCTGACTTCAAGATTACATAAGATTTTTTCTTTAATTTCCGGTGAGTGCATACCTGCAATCGCATCTTTAATTTCGTTGATTGCAGTGTAAATGATTGAGTAAGTTCTGATATCGATCTGTTCGTGTTCAGCTAACTTTCTGGCACCGGGAGTGGGTCGTACCTGGAAGGCAACAATAACCGCATTGGATGCAGATGCCAGCAGAACGTCATTTTCTGTAACAGCTCCTACAGATTTGTGGATCACATTAACCTGAACCTGAGGGGTTGTTAATTTCAACAATGAGTCAGCAAGTGCTTCTACTGATCC
Organism: Bacteroidota bacterium; assembly: GCA_029570835.1. Taxonomy (GTDB): domain Bacteria; phylum Bacteroidota; class Bacteroidia; order Bacteroidales; family WCHB1-69; genus UBA5429. The sequence goes on along the minus strand of JAKPTX010000117.1, from coordinate 14,910 downwards.
GTCCACATCTCCCTTAACGATGATGTTGAGTTCTTTAAAATCACCAATGGCAATTCTTCTTCCAATCTCATCCAGTGTGATATGTTTTTGTACTCTTAATCCAATCTCTCTGTCAAGTTGAGCCCGTTTAGTGGCCGCAACCCTGGCTTCATGTTCAGTGTTGCACACTCTGAGTATATCTCCCGCTTGTGGAGCTCCATTGAGTCCCAATAGGAGCACAGGAGTAGCGGGTCCAACATTGTTGACCTCTTGGTTTCTTTCATTGAAGAGCGCTTTAACCTTACCGTGGAAAGCTCCTGCTAATACAGGATCGCCCACCTTAACTGTGCCGTTTTGAACCAAAAGTTTAGCTACATATCCCCTCCCTCTATCTAGTGAAGATTCCAAAACAGTACCTATACCATTTCTGTTAGGATTGGCTTTTAACTCCAATAGTTCAGCTTCCAATAGAACCTTTTCAAGCAACAGGTCAACATTGGTTCCAATTTTAGCATTAATCTCTTGACATTGATAGGGTCCACCCCATTCTTCAACAAGGATATTCATACTGGCTAGTCCTTCTCTGATTTTATCCGGTGCTGCTGTAGGTTTATCTATTTTGGTAATAGCAAACACAATGGGAACTCCGGCTGCTTGAGCGTGGTTGATCGCTTCCACTGTCTGAGGCATGATGGCATCATCAGCTGCAATAACAATGATGGTCAAGTCTGTAACTTTGGCACCACGGGCTCTCATCGCTGTAAAAGCTTCGTGTCCGGGAGTATCCAGAAATGTAATTTTTCTTCCGGAAGGTAGGTTAACTAAATAAGCCCCAATGTGTTGTGTGATTCCTCCCGCTTCACCGGCAATCACGTTAGATTTACGGATATAGTCCAAAAGAGAAGTTTTACCGTGGTCTACGTGTCCCATAACGGTAATAATAGGATGTCTGGGTTCTAAATCCGCTTCATCATCTTCAAACTGAAGTGATAACTCATCTTCCATTTCAACTCTCATAAATTCAACTTCGAAGCCGTACTCTTCAGCTAATAATGATATTGTCTCAGCATCCAAACGTTGATTGATGGAAACAGCTAATCCAATACTCATACAGGTGGAGATAATTTGAGTTACCTGAACATCCATTAAGCTGGCCAACTCATTAGCAGTAATAAACTCGGTAACTTTTAATACTTTGGAGGCTTCTTTTTCTCTGAGTTCGTGCTCATGTTGTTCAGAAAGAATAGTTTGACGTTTTTCTCTTCTTCGTTTGGAAGATCTTGATTTGCCAAGCGGTTCCAGCCGTTGCATTGTTTCACGAATTTGTCTTTGGATATCCTCATCACTAATCTCAACTTTAGGAGTAGCTGCTTGTTTTTTGCCCCCTCCTTGTGAAGATTGTGACTGTTGGCTGGGGGTAGGTTTAATACGCGTTCTCTTCCTTTTTTTCTTACTTGAAGATTCACCTGTTGATGGGGTCTCAGCTTTGCTTTGTTGATTTTTTCCTCCTTGACCGCCACTTTTTCTACCTGAATCTCTGGTGTTCAGTTCATCTAACTTAATAGTTCCTTTAATAATGGGAGCTTTCAGTTTAATATATCGGGTTTCAATAAAATTTTCATCAGGAGTATCTTCACTTTTCTTTTCGGAAGCTGTTGAACTCTCTGCCGTATCAGGAGTTGACTCAACTATATTTTCAGCTTCTTTGCTCTCTTCAGACACAGGGTCTTCCCTTTTTTCTTGAGCTGCAGTTTCTTCTTTTACAGATGAAGGAGTAAGATCGGTTTCGTCAGTTTCAGAAACGTCGGGTTGTACCTCTTCAGGAATTTCTACCGTGGGTTGCTCAGAACTGATTTGTTCTACCTCTTTTTCAGCAGTTTTACTCTCTGTTTTTACCACAGATTCAGTCTTGGTTTCTTCAATGAGCTCAGTAGTATCTGGTTCTTGAGTTGATATAATCTCATCATTTGGAACTGCTTTGTCCTGAGTTTTTTTCTTTTTAGTCTTAGGAGAACTGTCTGAACCGGATTTTTTACTTCTTTTTTTAGGTTCGAGAGCATCTAAATCTATGCGACCAACCTCTTTTATTCCGGGAACTTTAGGTTTAATAACTTCTTTGGGTTGTTCCTCTTTTTTTACAACCTCTTCCTTAGGTTCCACGGGTGCTTCTACGGTAGGTTTAGGGGTTGTCTTGATCGGTTCGGGAGCCTCCTCTTTGCTCTTATCGTATATACCGATTTTTAGTTTTTGAGCTTCCTCCTTAACGATTTTATCTCCCATATACTCTTTTACGAGGGCTTCATACATTTCAGGGGATAACTTTACATTAGGATTGCCATCACTAATATCAAAGCCCTTCTTTTGTAAGAATGCAACTATTGTACTGGGAGCAATGTTAAATTCTCCGGCAGTTTTGGCTAAACGATGTATTTCCTTTTTTTCTGACATATAAGTGTAAAAAATTTCTAATAAATATTTAAGTTAAAAGAGTATTGTTGAGATTTTTTATTGTTAATTATTCGATATCCAATTCCTTTTTAATGGATGCAATCATTTCATCCACGGTTTCTTCTTCCAAATCCGTACGTTGGATCAGATCTTCTCTACTGAGTTTTAGAACTCCTTTTGCAGTATCACATCCGATAGCTTTAAATGCATCAATAACCCATTGATCAAATTCGTCATTGAATTCATCCAGGTTAACATCCTCCTCATCATACTCCTCATCATCTCTGTAAACATCAATTTCATATCCTGTTAACCTACTTGCCAATCTGATGTTATTTCCACCTTTTCCGATAGCGAGTGATACCTGATCAGGTTTCATGTATACTTTTGCATTTTTGAACTCTTCATCTATCTCGATACTGGTAATTTTTGCGGGATTGAGTGCTCTTGCAATGAGTAAACTGGTGTTTTCGGTATAATTGATGATGTCTATATTTTCATTGCGAAGTTCTCTCACGATGGAGTGAATTCTACTTCCTTTCATTCCTACACAAGCACCAACCGGATCAATTCTATCATCATAAGCTTCAACCATTACCTTAGCTCTTTCTCCCGGAACCCTGACAACATTTTTAATAGTAATCAGTCCGTCAAAGATTTCAGGAATTTCAGTTTCCATCAATCTTTCCAAAAATTGGGGTGCAGTTCTGGAGATGGTGATGACCGGTGTTGATTTTTTAACATCTACTCCTTGTACAACAGCTACAAGGGTGTCCCCTTTTTTATATCTGTCTGCTGGGATCTGTTCGGAAGCGGGAAGAATTAACTCAACCCCATCTTCATCCAAAATCAATATCTCTTTTCTCCAAACTTGATTTACCTCTCCGGATACTAATTCTCCCACTTTATCTTCATATTTTCTGAATATGTTATCTTTCTCATATTCCAGAATTTTGTTGATCAAGTTTTGTCTTAGAGTTAAAATTTCGCGACGGGCAAAGTCACTTAAATGGATTGTTTCATAACACTCTTCTCCCTCTTCAAGGTCAGCTTCAATCTTGATTGCATCCTTGAGTTCAATTTGGGTTGCTTCATTTTCCATTTCTCCATCGGCAATCACCTCTCTGATTCTTTGAATCATTAAGTCCCCATTATCCACGTTGACAATAATACTAAAACGAGCTTCCGGGCCATATCTTTTTGCTAATGAAGCTTGAATTACATCCTCTAAAATTCTCATCATTGATGTTCTGTCAATACTTTTCACCTCTTTAAATTCTTGAAAAGTCATCAACAAGTTGAGACGATTCTCATTGGCTTGATCTATTCCGGCATCCGATTTTGATTTACTTCTTTTCATTTTTAATTAATATTATACATCATCTTTCTATATAAAAAAGTGGAGTAAAACCCCACTTTCTTTCTACGTTTTTTTAAAAAAAACTCTCACCAAATGAGTGAGAGAATTTAGTATGTTGACCAACCAGGATTCGAACCTAGACAGACAGAACCAAAATCTGTAGTGCTACCATTACACCATTGGTCATTAGCTCTAATTTAGAACTGCAAAAGTACACTTTTTTTTGATATAAAATGATTTTTTTGTCAAAAAATATCAATAAATGTAAGTTCTTGGTTTTTAATTAGTTATATTGAGCTAACTAAAAATTTGCCTTACTCTATGGAAAAAACCTTTTTCTTGCTTATCAGGTTTTGGTCTGAAATTCTCGGAATTTTCGAACTTTTCGATAATTTGTTTCTCCTCTTTTGTCAAATTTTTGGGTGTCCAAACATTGATATTAACAATTAAATCCCCTTTTCTGTTACTGTTCAATTCAGGTAATCCTTTTCCCTGTAATCTCAAAATTTGTCCCCCCTGAGTTCCGGCAGCAATCTTGACTCTTGCATATCCATCCAAAGTGGGGATCTCTACACTTCCACCTAGTGCTGCTTGTGGGAAAGAGATGTAGAAATTGAGGAATAGATTATTTCCATCTCTTTCAAATAGGGGATGTTCAATCTCTTTAATCAGAATAATTAAATCTCCATTAATACCGCCCCTTTGGGCTGCATTCCCTTTCTCTCTCATGGATAGTTGCATTCCATCATGTACTCCGGCAGGAATAGAGATGGTGATCACTTCTTCTCCTTTGACAACGCCTGTACCACTACATGTAGAGCATGGTTTTTTAACAATCATTCCTTCACCCTGACAATAATCGCAAACAACAGCTTGTTGGATAATTCCAAACATACTTCTCTGTTGGTGCATTACCTGTCCTTGACCATTACATTTGGGACAGGTTTGCAGATCACTTTTATCAACGGCTCCTTGTCCGTGACAAGTTCGGCAAGGAATCATCTTTTTGATTTTCAGTTTTTTCTCGGTTATTTTTGCAATCTCTTCCAGAGTCAACTTCACGGTTACTCTGATATTGGATCCTCTGCGCACACGAGGTCTGGAACTACTACCACCCCCACTAAATCCGCTAAATCCTCCAAACCCTCCTCCAAAAAGATCACCAAACCGTTCAAATATGGAGCTCAGGTCAAAGTCGGCACTATATCCGCCACCCATTCCGGAACCACTCATACCGGCATGTCCGAACTGATCATATCTGTTTTTCTTTTCGGGAGTACTCAATACATCGTAAGCCTCAGCAGCTTCTTTAAATTTCTCTTCAGCTTCCTTATTACCCGGATTTCTATCCGGATGGTACTCCATCGCTTTTTTCCTATATGCTTTTTTTATTTCATCTGCAGAAGCGTCTTTTGAAACACCCAGCACTTCATAATAATCTCTTTTCATTCAACTTCCATTTTTTTAGTTTGCAACAACTACTTTGGAAAATCGGATTACCTTTTCATTTAAAGTATATCCTTTTTCAACAACATCCATCACTTTTCCCTTTTGATCTTCAGATGTAGCAGGAAAATGGGTTACCGCCTCATGGTAGTCGGTGTCAAAAATTTTGTCCTGAGCAATAATCTCTTCCACACCCATCCTTTTCATTAGTGAACTCAGTTTATTATATATCAATTCAAAGCCCTCTTTGACCACTTCGATTTCACCGGTTTCTTTATTGTATTCGATGGCCCTTTCAAAATCATCAATAATAGGCAATAATCCCAAAATAACTTTTTCAGAAGCAGTATTAATGATATCTATTTTTTCTTTGTTGGTTCTCTTTTTATAGTTATCAAATTCTGAAAAAAGTCTTAAAAATTTATCATTTAACTCCTCTTTTTCCGAGGTGAGTTTTTCAATCTCTTCTTTCAGTTTTTTCTCTTTTCCCCCTTTTTTAGAGAAAAAAGAGTCTGCTTTCTTTTCTTCCTTTTCTTCATCTTTAGTATCTTCGATTTTCTCTTTAACAGATTCGTCCTTTGGTTCAGTGACAGGATTTTCATCCTCATTATGGTTGTTTAAGTTATCTGTTAATTCATCGTCATTATGATTTGTTTTCTTCATTCTCCAAAAATTTATAGCTATTAATTAATTTTCTGTTTTACACTTTGTATTGCTGCAAATATTATGCCTTATCTTAAGGCTGACATTTTGTCATAAAAAAGAGGCGGATATTTCAATCATCCGCCTCTACCATATTAATATAGAGTTTAGTTATTTCTTATAAATCAATTTGTTCTTCGTAGTATCGATATCATAATCTCCCCAATGATCACGAATATATTGGTCTCCAATCACAAATTTTGAGGGTAGATTTTTCTTAACAACTACTTTGACATTTTCTTCATAGTCATCTCCAACACGAATCTCTCTTAAATAGAAAGCGGTATTTTCTATAATTGAACCATCCTCTTGTTTGATAGCACGGTCTTTCAATTCAAAGTCAGCTACAGTAATAATCATATCTTTAAGATACCTTGTAGCTTCGATATAGTCCATATAGATCTCTTCGGAGTTATCGCCAATTGAAAAATCTGAAGTTTGATTATTGGCATAACAGGTTCCGTGAACTCTGTTATCCTTAATAGTGATAGGAATAGATTTTCCTTCAATAAGAGCAATAGTAATACTTCTTGGTGCACCGATAGAGTCTCCTTTAGGTACATAGTTACTGTGAAGTACAGTAAACTCTGTACGTCTGTTGAGAGCGTGGGCAGCTTCTTGACTACCTCTTGGGAGTGAGTTGATATAATCTTCAGTCAATACTACACCCTTGTCGTAAGTATATCTTCTCCCTTCATATATTTGTGTGAAAGGACTATCAAACTTACGGGGAGTACTTTCTCCGTACCCCATAGGAACAATACGATCAGGATCGATTCCTTTTTCATGAACCAAAAAGTCAACACAAGTTTGAGCTCTGTTTTGTGAAAGGACCATGTTTCTCTCCTCCGTATCTCTGGAGTCAGTGTGAGATCGTAATTCAATAACAATGGTTGGATTTTGAATTAAAACGTTATACAAGTACATTAAGGAGTCTTTAAATTGTGGTTTGAGATCCCATTTTGCTAACTCGTATAAAATTTCAGGCAAAATAATAGGATCCGGTGGAATAGGAGCGATTCTAAAATCTTGTTTTAGATCTGTATTTTCCGATAATCCAATAGTAGTTTGTGTTCCTTTGTTGTTTTCATTATCCCAGTATCCGGGTTTAGTAACGTGCATGGTGTATGTTGTATTGGCGAGAATTTGGGTTTTATCGAAATGGTAGTATCCTTTTACATCGGTAGTTGTGGTATATGAGTTGCCATCTGATCCGACAATATCAACCTTTACATCATTTAGATATTGCAAAGTGGCCTCGTCTCTAACATAACCGGAGAGTGTGTATACAATCGGTCTCAACAGGAAGTAGTAGATATCATCACCTCCTCTTCCTCCGGGACGATTGGATGAGAAAAATCCCTTCGCCAGGTAGGGCACTTTTGATTTAGGATCCAATACATCCTGATTGTCAAAGACAATACCAATCTCATCCCAACAGGAATTGATAGGAACTCCCAGGTTTTCAGGTTCACTCCATTTATTATTTTTATAGGAAGAAACAAAAATGTCCAAACCACCTAGTCCGGCGTGTCCGTCAGATGAGAAATAGAGTGTTGAATCACCTCTTAATGCAGGGAAAACTTCCTGTCCTTCAGTGTTTACAGGACTACCTAAATTTTCAATATTGGTAAATTTTCCGGTTCTTTTAGTTCGGGTAGCTTTGTAAATATCATATCCTCCTTTGCCGCCCGGTTTATTGGATGCGAAATAGAGTGTTAATTCATCCATAGAAATATAAGGGTGTACATAGTTAAAAGAATCGGGTCCCAATTCGAGCATTTCAGCGGGTCCAAATCCGTTACCCCGTTTGGGTGCAGTATAGATATAGCAATATTTTACCTGTTTTTTATCATGCGGACAACGAGTAAAGTAAACCTGTGATCCTTTTCTGTTGGCAGTTAATTCTCCTTCATTAACTTCGGTGTTAACATTGTTTTCAGTATCAAAAGGTTTAACCGGACTCCATTCGGCAGGGGGCCACTCGGTGTTTCTACTTTTAGGTTTTTCTGTGTAGTAGAGGTCAGAAAAGTCACCGCCGGTCCACTCATCATTTCCTTTCCCAACAGAACCATCTCTGTTAGATGAGAAAACCAACATCGTTTCTCTTTCGGGATTACCCCATCTTGGAGCCCAATCATCCTGCTTGCTATTCAGTTTTTTAAGATTCTCTACCTCATAACGTGTAGGATTTTCATTCCAGTACTTAGCCTTTTTTGATCCTTCAATACGAGATTCAATCCGAGCATCGTCGGGAACCCTTTTCTTGTACTGCTCATAGTATTTCAAAGCTAAGTCATACTCTCCACGCAACTGATACAGACTTCCCAATTGGAATAACAGCATAGGATTATCTTTTTGATAATTTCTTTTTTCCAATCTTAAGTACGCCTGTTCTGCCTTTTTAAGATTACCCATAATTCTATAACATTCAGCAATCTGAAAGTTAACTCTTCGAACTTCAACCGGATTTTTGGAAATTTTCCTGATCCCTTTTTGATAACCCTCTAAAGCTTTCTGGTATCGTGAGTGTTGAAAGTCGTAATCAGCATCACGAATGGTTTGGGCTTGTAACGAAAAACTCAGGATGATGCTGAGAAAAAAGGTTAAAATGAGCTTGGATTTATTCATAATTGTCTACATAATTTGCAAAGTGCAAATGTACATTTTTTTTTTGACTTTATAATATATTTTTAAAAGATTTTTTCTTCTTATAAAAAACTTAACAAATTATTGGTAGGAGGATTGGGAATTGCCCGGATTAATTTCTGTGTATATTCCGTTTGAGGAGCTTCGTAAATCCGGTCTGCATCATCCAATTCTACAATTTTTCCCTTCTCCATCACAGCCATACGATCTGACATAAATTTAACTACCGACAGGTCATGAGAGATAAAAAGGTAGGTGAATCCGAAGTCGTTTTTTAGTTCGTTGAGCAGGTTAAGTACCTGAGCCTGTACCGACACATCCAGAGCTGAAACCGATTCATCACAAATAATAAATCGTGGATTGACTGCCAAAGCCCGCGCAATGGAGATCCGCTGCCGTTGTCCGCCCGAAAATTGATGCGGGTAACGATACAAGTGTTGTTCTTCCAGCCCGACTCTCTCCAGCAATTCAATCGCTTTCCGTTTTCGTTCTTTGCTATTAGTTCCAATCCGGTGTACTTTCATCGGTTCCATCAGCATGGCGCCAATCGTTAAGTGTTGATTTAGAGAGGAATAGGGATCTTGTAGAATAATCTGCAACTCTTTTCTTACTTTTCTCATTTCAGACAGTGAGAGGTTGCGCAACTCCTGATTCCGATACAAAATCGACCCGGAAGAGGGTTCCACTAACCGAATCATGGCACGCCCCAGCGTAGTCTTTCCACATCCCGATTCCCCAACTAGTCCAAGTGTTTCACCTTCATAAATCTCCAGATTGATATCCGATATCGCCTGAATATATTCCCGTTTTTCAAACAGCGATCCCCTCCGCAACGGATACTCTTTACAAAGATTTCGAATCTCAATAATCGGCTTTTCCCCATACAGTTTTTGATGGTAAATCTGCCTTTCTTCCTTAGAAACAACCCCAATTTGTTCTTTAAATTTGTCGCTGAGATGTTCTTGTTTGATGTAATTTTCTACTGTTGGGAGTTTTTTGAATCTTAAATTTAAGGGGGGCCGACAAGCCAGTAGCCCTTGGGTATAGGGGTGGCTTGCGTTCTCAAACAAGTCGCTTATAGATCCTTCTTCGACCACTGTGCCCTTGTACAGCACAAGCACACGGTCTGCAATCTCTGAGATCACCCCCAAATCATGGGTGATAAAGATCACTCCCATCCCTCTTTTTTGCTGTACCTCCCGGATCAACTCCAGAATTGCTTTCTGAACCGTAACATCCAACGCAGTTGTGGGTTCATCCGCAATCAAAATGTCCGGATCACAACTCAACGCCATCGCAATCATGACACGCTGTTTTTGTCCTCCCGACAGTTCGTGAGGGTAAGAGTTGAAAATATACTCCGATCTGGGTAATTTGACCTCTTCAAACAACTGAATTACTCTCTTTTTTGCCTCTTTTTTGGAGAGGTCAGTATGCAGCAAGATTGCTTCTGTGATCTGTTTTCCGCAGCGAATCACAGGATTTAAAGAACTCATCGGTTCCTGAAATATCATAGCGATTTTTCTTCCTCTGATTTGGCGCAGCTCTTTCTCAGAACATTCTGTTAAGGAGTACTCCTTCTCATTGGAAGCGTCAAAATAGTGGATCTTTCCTTCATCAATTTTGGAGATTTTCGGATTGATCAATCGCATAATAGAAAGCGCAGTAACCGATTTTCCTGAACCGGACTCGCCCACAATACCTAAAGTTTCTCCATTGGATAACTCAAAAGAGATCCCATGCAGGATCGGTTTCCATACCTCTTCATTTTTGAGATCCAGGTGTAGGTTGTTAACTTCAAGTATTTTCATATCATGGGTTGTGATAGAGAGTTTATAATTGAAAATCAGAACGTTGAATCAGATTTTGCTCAAAATCAACATTGAAGAAGATGGATTCCGCACCGTTGGTGACACCAATCAATCCGGCTTGCAACACTTTGTTGTAACGTCCCACTTGCTCCAGCACTTCCTGATCCAGCTTGACATGAGGTGCTTTACACTCAATCACGATTTGCGGATTGCCGGAGGGATCAAAAACGACAATGTCAAACCTTTTTGTAGTGGAATGTAACTTGATTTGGCGCTCTACGGCAATTCTGGAAACAGGAAACTGATGAACTTCAACCAATCGGTGGATACAATATTGCCTCACTTTTTCTTCTTCGGTAAGTAGAACCCACTTTTTACGGATGGCATCCCAGATCTCTTCCTTTCCTTCGTGTATTCGAATTTTATTCATGAGCTATATAATATCAGAACACCGATGAATATCCTCCCCCCCTTTTTTTCTTTTTTCAAAAAGAGAATTAAGATCTTAATCGTGTGGTATCAATATCGTAAATCAGATTTTCTTTGTCTGCACAATTCATCATACATTGATCACAGATGGTCAGTTCGCCGCTTAACCTTCTCTTAATCATGTCGTTGAGACGTTCACGCAACTTCTCGATCAGCACTAGGTTGGCAATCTCATTGGCAAAAGCAAACATCAGGAGCATACGCGCATTTCTGAGACAGATTCCGCGTGTACGCAGGTAAAACATCGCATTTTCATCCAGCTGACCAATGGTAGCCCCGTGACTACATTTCACGTCGTCAGCATAAATTTCGAGGAAGGGGCGCGTTGTGATTTTAGCCTCATCGGTAAGTGCGATATTTCTATTGATCTGATATGCAGCAGTTTGCTGAGCATCCTTTGCAACGTAAATATGCCCGCTGAAATTCGCACCCGCCTCATCGTCAGCAATCCCTTTATAGATTTGATTACTGGTACAGTGAGGCACATGATGAATGACATTTACCTGATTATCAATATATTGCTTTCTGTCAACCAAATATAAACCGTAAAGATTGGCATCTGAACCCTCTTCTTTGAGGTGCACTTCCAGACTGTTTCTCACGTAACCACAGTTGAAAGTGATCATATTGGAAGTAAACCGGGAATCCGCAGCCTGGTTGACAAAAGTGTTGTTTACCAGGATCGATTGCGCGTCCTTATTCTCCATTTTGTAGTAGTGCAGTTGCGCATTGGCTTCCAGATTGATCTCCAAAATATTATTGATGAAGCTGTTTTCTTCGTGAACAGAATCATTGCAATGCACCAGTGAGAGTTGACTATTTTTTCCGACAATCACTAAATGGTGGTGTTGAATCATCAGTTTTTGCAAAGTATCCACTAAAGATACAATCTGAATAGGAGTTTCAACCACCACATTATCAGGAACATAGATAAATATCCCATCGGTAAAAAGTGCCTGATTGAGAGCAATTAATCCATCCTGCTTTTCAGGATCCAGTTGATTGAAATAATGACTCACCAATTCGGGAAATTGTTGATAAGCAGCATTGATAGATCCGACAATTACTCCATTATCCCGGATATCCAGCGGTTTATTTTGATGTATATACCAACCGTTCAGTAAGTGGTAACTGATCGTTCCAATGTTTTTGATTTCGCATTTAAAAACCTGATCTATAGGCTGATAGGGTGATGGTTCTGTCTGAATTAGATAAGGTTTGAATGGCTGATCCGGTTTTACAAGAAGTGTATCAATCGCTTTATGTCTCCATTTTTCCATTTTCCCGTGAGGAATCCCTTTTTCTCTGAAGAGCGCCATGCCTTGATCGCGGAGCTCTCTACAAGGAATTTGTAAAGAATCAATTTGGATCATCTCACGATATAGTTCTTCGATAGTTTGGTTAAAACGCTCCATTATTTTCCGATCAATTTAGATTGTTCATATTCGCTTTTAATCCAATCGTATCCCTTTTCTTCCAGTTCCATGGCGAGCTCTTTGGGTCCCGACTTGACAATTTTTCCATCGAAAAGAATATGGACAAAGTCAGGAATGATATAGTCCAGTAATCTTTGATAGTGCGTAATCACTATAGCTGCATTTTCAGGATTTCTCAATTGATTGACCCCATTGGCAACCACTCTCAAAGCATCGATATCCAATCCGGAGTCGGTTTCATCCAGAATCGCTAATTCCGGCTCCAGAACTGCCATTTGGAAAATCTCATTTTTCTTTTTTTCTCCACCGGAGAACCCTTCATTCACAGAACGCTCACTTAATTTAGATTGCAGCTCAACAATTTTTTTCTTCTCTTCCATCAGTCTTAAAAACTGAGCAGCACCCAGCGGTTCTAATCCCCGATAAGCTCTGATCTCATTCAGAGCGGTTCTCATAAAGTTGGTAATGCTCACTCCCGGAATCTCCACCGGATATTGAAATCCGATAAAAATGCCCTCTCTGGCACGATCCTCAATAGAAAGATCGAAAATGTTTTTATCTTTGTATGTAATCGATCCTTCAGTTACGTCGAAAATCTCTTTTCCGGCAATCACAGAAGCTAGAGTACTCTTTCCGGTTCCATTAGGTCCCATAATTGCGTGAACCTCACCTCTTTTCACCTCCAGGTTAACCCCTTTTAAGATCTCTTTCCCGTGGATCGATACATGTAAATTTTGTATTTTTAACATGATATGGTCTTATATTAGATAGATAGTTACTAGGTTATTAATTAACCTGCAAAGATATAATAAATTTTTTGAAGGCGGAAGGCGAAAAAAAAGTCGAAAGTCGAAAGTCGAAATAAAATACGGATCCTCTTGATTTTCAATTTCTTACTTCTTACTTCTTATTTCATACGAAAATACTTACCTTTATTAATTTACTGACAATCAACAGATTAGTTTATTTTGCATCACAAATTGTATTAAGTTCAGACAAAACAAAAAACAGCACTCATCTTTTGAACAAATGCCAAGTTATCGGAAAAGCAAAACAGATAAGAAAAAATTAAAATTTCATACGCGTGCTCGTGGCAACAATCCTGGGTGCTTATCTGTTGATGTCAGTTTCTTACTCGACTTAGGCAGGAGAATATAGCCGTGCGTCAGTAGTAAACGACCTTTGGTTTCTTGCTGTCCGTTATGTCTTTTAGGCGTTTCATACAGGAATAGGTTCTATCTGTACGGTATAGCCCATTTTTTCTAGCTCTTTTTTTAAATACTTTTTCCGTTTATCTTCTATTCTGGAATTTAAGTATTCTGCTCCCAATTCGTGATAAGAAACATCGTCTTTCAAGACATGATACACCGACTTAAGAATGGAATGTGCAACGGCAATCGCAGCTCTTTTTTTCCCACGTCTAGCTGCCAAACGGTGAAAACGAGCGTTATAAAAAGTGTTTTTGGTACGACTCGCTGCCCATGCCACCTCCGTTAGTGTAGATTTGGCTTGCTTGTTTCCATGCGTAGTTCGTCCACTTTTTTTTTACCCGCACTTTCATTGTTTCCAGGTGAAACACCGACCCAGCTAGCAAGGTGATGTTCAGTTGGAAAAACATTCATATCCAAGCCAATTTCGGCAATCAAATCTTCAACTGTTTTACGGCTTAATCCCGGAATCTCCCGAAGGCGTTCCAATGCGTTGTCGTAAGGTGACAAAACCTTTTTAATCTGTCGATTAAGCTCATTTATCAGTCTTTCAATGTGCCGATTATTCTCCCGAATAGTTTGCAACATGTAAATATGATGATCGCTAATGATACCGTTACAGGCTTCCCAAAGTTCTTCTTTGGTTGCTTCTATTTTTTTGTGATACACGGCATCAATATCTTCCATCGTTATGGATTTACCATCGCAAATTTTTTCTATCAGTTTGGTAGCAGTAACGCCACTTGTGTTACTAAGTACACTTGAAATTTTTACATTACAATCCTCAAGAATGCGAATAATACGATTTTTATTAGAGGCAATATCTTGTATCAACTGCCTACGGTAGCGTGTCAGATCGCGAAGTTCACGCTGCTCTTTAGGAGGAATGTAACTCGGTTTAAGAAGCCCGGCTAAAAGAAGCTTACAAATCCAAGCACTATCTTTTTTGTCAGTTTTGTGTCCGGGTACATTTTTTACATGTCGAGCATTGACAATCCATACTGTTATACCCGAAGGCTCCAACACGTTATAAACAGGCTTCCAATAAACTCCTGTACTCTCCATAGCGACATGAGTAATACCGTTTTCCAATAACCAGTCTTTTAGCTCTGTCAAAGAGTTTGTAAATGTCCCAAATTCACGGGTCTCACGTTTTAACCCTTCTCCGTCTATGGTAGCAACTACCGTCTTTTTGTGAACATCAAGGCCACAACCCCGACTAACAACTTGTACGAATTCTACTGTTTCCATATTTGTTTGTTTTACTTTTATACTTATACTAAATAGACAGCAAAAAGTTAACAAAAAAGCATAAATATAAAATCACCGGTACAATTTTCATGCTCGCGGGTGTTAAAAAAAATCATGGAAGTTTCTTATTT
>JAKPTX010000101.1 GCA_029570835.1 Bacteroidota bacterium | reverse complement strand
CTGCATATCCTAAAAGGGCTAAAATTCCAGAGTGGGGAAATAAAATAACCTAAAAGGGAAATCTATCCTGCCCCCCTTTTATTTGAAGGTAGAAATAAGAAGGTAGAAGGAAGAATTAAAGGCGGAAGGGTGAAGGCGGAATGCGGAATGAGAAAAAGTCGAAAGTCGAAAGTCGGAAGTCGAAAGTTTTTGTCATTAATTGGAAATTATTTATTATATCTTGCTGATATTCAAATAAATGCAAATTCCTTCTACCTTCTACCTTCTACCTTCTACCTTGTAAAACCCGTAATTCGTAATTGAATTTCGCCTTCCGCCTTCCGCCTTTCGCCTTTATATTACCGGCTTACCTTGGTAAACTGCTCAATAAAACGGATATCATTTTCAAAATAGAGCCGGATATCGTTGGTTCGGTATTTGAGCATGGTGATTCTTTCAATACCCATTCCGAAAGCATAGCCTGAGTATTTTTCCGGATCAATATTGGAGCTGAGCAGTACGTTGGGATCCACCATACCGCAACCTAAAATTTCTACCCATCCGGAATGTTTGCACACATTACATCCTTTGCCCCCACAAATCAAACACTCAATATCCATCTCTGCAGAAGGCTCTGTAAATGGGAAATAAGAGGGTCTCAGTCTGATTTTAGTGTCGGGACCAAACATCTCCTGGGCAAAGTAAAGCAGGATCTGCTTCATATCGGCGAAAGTAACTTTCTCTGCAATATAAAGCCCTTCAACCTGGTGGAAAATACAGTGCGATCTGGCAGTAATCGTTTCATTGCGGAAAACCCTCCCCGGACAAATCACCCGGATAGGCGGAGCTTGAGTCTCCATAGTCCGAACCTGAATCGATGAGGTGTGCGTACGAAGCAGAATATCGGGATTGAGCTCGATGAAAAAGGTGTCTTGCATATCTCTCGCGGGATGTTCCGGAGGGAAATTCAATGCGGAGAATACATGCCAATCATCCTCAATATCAGAACCATAAGCGGTCACAAAACCCACTTTTTCAAAAATATCACAGATCTGATTGAGTACAATCGAAACGGGATGCATGGAACCGATATGGAGATTGTTGGAACTTCTGGTTAAATCCAAACCGGAACGGGTAAGCGTCTGATTGGATTCTAATTTTTCCTTATTGCTATTGTAAATCTCTTGGGCTAAAGCTTTGAGATTATTGACTTCCTGTCCAAATTCTTTTCTTGACTCAACAGCAACATTCTTAATCTCTCCCAGAAGCGTTTGGAGTTCAGATTTTTTGGTTAAAAACTGCAATCTAAACTGTTCTAACTGTTCATTATTTTCAATAACGAACTGCTCCAATTCACTTTTGATTTGTTCTATTTTTGACATGGATTGATTTCTTATTCGACAATAGTAGCTGAGATGATTTTGATATCTTTAAGCGGACGGTCAAAGTTGTTTTTAGGTTGAGCAGCAATGAGATCCACTACTTCCATCCCTTTGATTACTTCGCCAAAAACAGTGTAAGCACCATCCAAATGAGGAGCACCTCCAATCGTTTCGTAGGTATTGATTTGATCGGGAGTCCATTGATGTCCTGATCTTTGAGCCATCATTTGCATATCAGCGGCACTAAATTTTCTTCCATCAACAATGTAGAATTGACAACCGGAAGAGGCTTTGGTAGGATTTTGCATATCGCCCAAACGGGCAGCGGCTACAGCCCCTCTTTTATGGAAAAGGGTAGAAACAAACTCCGCAGGAATGGTATAACCAACTCCACCACCACCCAATTGTTGATTGGGTCTGGCATTTTTGGAATCAGGATCCCCGCATTGAATCATAAATTGTTGAATAATACGGTGAAATAGAACTCCATCATAGAATTTCTCATTCACTAATTTGATAAAGTTATCACGGTGTTGTGGGGTTTCATTGTACAATTGGATGATAATTTCACCTTTAGTATCGTTGATTGCAACATTAAATTTAACTTGTGTCATTTTTTCAGGTTTTGTGTCAACAGTTGTTGTATCGCTTTGTTCAGTATTATCTTTGGTTTTTCCATTTACGGAACATCCTGATATAAAGCTCATTACTAATAATAAAACAATGAGATTGGTAAATTTTTTCATTTCCTTAAACTTAGATATTTTTTACTGATTTGATCTCTAAAAATGAAGATGCAAAGGTAAAGATTTTTTCGATACCTATAGATGATTCTTTGCTTGTTAAAAATTTGTATATTTGCATTTCTGTTTTACAGTGTAAAAATCTCAGCTATATTTTGAGAACATGAATAGGGAAAAACTAATTGATATAGAGGAACTGACTCAATCAAAAAGTAAGTTGGCACGAACCTTTGTTAAGTTTCTTGCTCGTTTTCTTGCTGTTGAAAAGATGAATCAATTTTACGCTGAAGCGGAGCTGTTCGAAGGTAATGAAATGATACGGCGACATTTAAGCAAGCATAATATCAAATACATCACAGACTTAAATCAACTGAAACACATTCCCGAAAAAGGGGGAGTTGTTATTGTGGCCAACCATCCGACAGGTATTTTGGACGGCGTTATTTTAATCGATTTGATCTCAAAAATAAGACCCGATGTTAAATTTATGGCCAATTCTCTCTTGAGTAGAATAGAGCCTTTGTCATCCTTCTTTATTGACGTCAATCCATTCAATTCAAAAAACGCTCAAAATATATCCGGTGTGAAAAAATCTATCCAACATGTGCAGAATGGCGGGGCATTGGTGATTTTTCCGGCGGGAGCTGTAGCATCTATTCAATGGAATCTGAGAATTACAGATTTCAAATGGAACCGATCAGTAATGAAACTGATCAGAAAAATGAATGTGCCTATAGTGCCTCTCTATTTGAGTGGAAAAAACTCTTTCTGGTTTTATTTTTTGGGATTATTTCACCCTATGTTAAGAACGGCACAATTGCTGCGTGAGTTTGTCAATAAAGACAATTCAGTGATCAATATCGCTGTCGCTTCTCCGGTTTTTCCTACTAAGGTAAAAAATTTGGAAGATGAAGAGTACATAAAATATATTAGAACCAATCTCTTTTTATTAAAGAACACTTCTTTGCATACGGTACAGGAGGCTAAAAGTAAATCAAACGAGCTCCTTCTGGTAGATTACACCGATACAGCTCAAGAGGTGATCGATGAAATAGAGATATTGAAAAAAGAGCATTTACTTTTCCAACAAGGTTCTATGTTTGTCTTTTTTGCAGAACCGGAAATGATTCCCAATACAATTATTGAGATTGGAAGATTACGGGAAATAACTTTTAGAGAAGTTGGGGAGGGAACCCAAAAAGAGATTGATACGGATCAATATGACGAGTATTATCGTCAACTTTTTATTTGGGATGATGAAAAACAGAGAATTGTCGGAGGCTACAGAATGGGAATGGGAGCGGAGATTATGGAAAAGTATGGGAAGAAAGGCTTCTATACCAATACGCTCTTCAAAATGTCCGATAAAATGGATCCCATTTTGTATGAAACACTGGAATTGGGTCGCTCTTTTATTGTGAAAGAGTACCAAAAAGGATCCCATAACTTAATGTACCTCTGGAAAGGAATTCTTCAAGTGTTATTATTCAATGATACTTATCGCTATTTATTGGGACCAGCCTCAATATCAAGTGATTATACTAATAAGTCGATCAAATTGATGGTTTCTTATTTGAAAAGGAATCACTTGAATCAAAAAATGTCAAAGTGGATTTCGCCAATCAATCCTTTACTTCCTTTTGTTACAACATTGGAGAGGAAAAATGTGAAGCATATCAATTCGATTGAGATGTTGGATAAGGTCATTTTCGACATCGAAAGAGGAGCCAATGGAGTTCCTGTTTTAATCAAGAAATATATCCAATTGAATGGAGAAGTACTCTCATTTAATATCGATAAAGATTTTAATGACGCATTGGATGTATTTATCCTGTTGGATTGTCAAAAGATACCTGAAATCACTCTGAGAATGTTATCTAAGGGAAGTACCGAAGAGGTACTGAAAAGATTTCAGAAAAAATCATAACCCCATTAAAGTTATATTCACATGAAAGATTTTTACTATTTGGGTATCATAACCAAACCTTTTGGCTATAAAGGATATGCTTTTGTCTATTTGGACACCGATCAGCCGGAAAATTACAGTTCACTTCAGTCGGTTTTTGTGAAAATTGACGGAGAGTTGCTGCCCTATATGATTGAAGATATTCAATATCGCGGAAGCAATCAGGCAGTAGTTAAGTTTGAAGGTGTTGAGGGTGACGAGATCAAGGATTTGTTGAAAATGGAGCTCTATCTTCCCATTTCGATGTTGCCTCCTTTAACCGGGAACAATTTCTACTATCATGAAGTGATCGGTTTTGAGGTTATAGATCAACAAAAAGGCTCTATTGGAAAAGTGGTTGATTTTTTGGATGTGGCGCAAACATCAATTATGCAGGTGGATTGCGATGGGAAGGAGGTTTTGATTCCCGCTGTGGATAAACTGTTTATCAAGTTGGAACGCGAGAACAAAACCATCTACATTGATGCTCCGGAGGGACTTATCGATATTTATCTTCATGGAGCATAAACCCTTTTATTTTAAAAATTTCTCTCTGTATCATCATCAAAGTGCATTAAAAATAGGCACCGATGCGGTGTTGTTGTCGGCAACCATCCCGATTCGTCCTTACCGTTCCGTATTGGATATCGGAACCGGCTGCGGAGTGATCCTTTTTTGCGTGGCCGACCGGCTGAACCGGCATTTTAATCATTCCCAAACTCTGATCGGTTTTGATTCCGACCGGGTTTCTATCGATGAAGCGATTCGTAATCTGGAACAGTTTCCACATCCGAAAACACAAGCCATTCAACTGTTACACTCTTCCTTAGGAGAAATTGAGTTAGAGCGATCGTTCGATCTTATTATGTCAAATCCGCCCTATTTTGGAAAGAGTTTGCTCCCCCCTGATTTAAAAAAAACAAAAAGTAAACACAGAAATGAAAATTTTACGTGGGGAAAAATGGTGCAATTCGTTATAGATCATTTGGATCCTGAGGGTTTATTTGCTTTGATTCTGCCGGTTGCCGAGATGCTGGAGTTTGATCGGGTAGTGTACAATTTTCCGTTATATCCTCATTATCAACTCAATATAGAACCGATAGCGGGAAAACCAATCAATCGAATGATCAAGTTTTATTCAAAAAATAGGGTGCAACAGTTTGAAGAAGAGACACTTTGCATAAGAACGGATCCTCACACATACAGTGATGCATATCGGGCTTTAACGGAGCCTTTCTACTTGCATTTTTAGAATCCTACCAATCGTCCACCTTTTCCACTTTGGGAGCCATTCCCTCTTCAAGCGAAATCAACAAACTCTGAATCTGCTCATGAATTTCGTTAAGATTGTCAAACAGAGTAGGTTGCCAGCGTGAATGGGTTTGATCAAACCACCACTCAATAGGGGCTGCCGCCGCTGCTTTTTCATTGAAATCGGTGATGGTATAACGGTATCTGTCCTGACGACACTCCAATCTGAAATTGTAATAAACGATATTTTTAAATACTTTGGTGCCATCTTTCGTGATCACGTGAATCCTGACACTGGACCTCATTTCAATTACTCCCTTGTCACGATCCGAAGACTTTATTACTTCATTGGTATTCTTGTAATAGGCTTTAATCCAATCCATTGCACGGTCATATAACTCTTGTGGAGTACCCTTTTCACGAACCACATCACGGTAAGTAACCAATTTGGTATCCTCATCAATGGGTAGATCCGGAACACTATAGGTGCCCTCTTTTTGTGCAAAAACAGAGATTGAAAACAGACTGATCAGGAGTAATAAAAAGGCTTTTTTCATAATTTTTTCTTTATTGGGTTATTTTTTCGTAAACTTGAAAGGTAAAATCATAGGGATTCTTTTCATCTTTTGCGTTGAATGTTTCTTCTTTTAGTTTCCATTGATCTAAATTAAAAGGGGGGAAGAACACGTCTGCCTCAAAGGACGCATGAATGCGAGTGAGATAAAGCTTAGCGGCTCTGGAAATCGCCTCGTTGTAGATAGTTGCTCCGCCAATAACAAAACATTCCGGTTCATGGTCCAATAATTGTAACGCTTCTTCAAGAGAATAGACTACTTCACACCCTTCAAGGTTTAATTGACGATTGCGGGTAATCACAATATTTCTTCTGTTGGGAAGCGGTTTGAAAGGTAAGGAATCCCAGGTCTTGCGCCCCATGATGATGGGATAACCTGAAGTTACAGACTTAAAATGTTTTAAATCGGCAGGAAGATGACAAAGCAGCTGATTGTTTAATCCCAGCTCCATATTTTCACCTACCGCAGCAATAATATTCAGTTTACTCATTAATTCTTAGTTAGGATTTGGAAAATTTCCTCAATGGAATACTCTTTTTTAGAGGATTTCTTGATCATTTCGTTAACTGTGTTTTTCAGTTCACTGATTGGGGCATCTGCTACAATCTCTCCGCGATTGATAATAATAACGCGATCGCATACTGCTTCAACCTCTTGCATAATATGGGTAGAGAGCAGAATTGTTTTTGATTTGCCCAATTTTCTGATCAATTCGCGAATCTCAACCAATTGATTGGGGTCAAGTCCGGTGGTAGGCTCATCCAGAATAAGGACTTCCGGATCATGGATCAGCGCTTGAGCGATACCTACGCGTTGCTTGTACCCACGAGACAAAGCTCCGATTTTCTTATGTTGCTCAATCTCTAGATAGGTCATGGCAATCACTTCATCAACTCTCTTTTTTTTGTTTTTGATTTGATGAATGCCGGCAATGAACTCTAAAAACTCCCGAACATACATGTCATAATAGAGAGGATTGGATTCGGAAAGATACCCAATCTTTTTTCTCAATTCAATCGATTGGTTCCAGATATCAAAACCACATACTGATACATCACCTTCCGTAGGAGGAATATAGGTGGTGATAATCTTCATCATGGTAGATTTTCCTGCTCCGTTGGGTCCTAAAAATCCTACAATCTCCCCTTTTTTTGTTTCAAAGCTGACATTTTTCAAAGCCCACTGTTTTCCATATAGCTTGGAAACACTTTGTACTACTATTGACATAATATATGAATAGGTTAATAAATAACTTGCAAAGATATAAAAAAATAATCGATTCTATTAGGATAAAAATTTGTACTTTTGCAGTTCTTTTGATATTAACATTTTAAATATTAAATTCTTATGACTGATTATCAATTAAAATACAAAGTAGCAGATATTTCATTGGCAGACTGGGGTCGCAAAGAGATTGAAATTGCTGAGAAAGAGATGCCGGGTTTGATCGCAATCCGTGAAAAATATGGAGATACCAAGCCATTGAAAGGGGCGCGCATTACCGGATCATTACACATGACTGTTCAAACTGCGGTTTTAATCGAAACATTAGTACACTTGGGTGCAGATGTAAGATGGTGTAGTTGTAATATTTTCTCTACTCAAGACCATGCTGCTGCTGCTATAGCGAAAGCCGGCGTTCCCGTTTTTGCATGGAAAGGAGAAACATTGGAAGAGTACTGGTGGTGTACCAACCAAGCATTGGCATTCCCCGATAAAAAAGGACCTAACCTTATCGTGGATGATGGCGGTGATGCTACATTGTTAATTCATTTGGGATACAAAGCAGAAAAAGATGCTGCTTTTCTGAACAAACAAACAGAATCCGAAGAGGAGCGCTGGTTGTTCCAAACTGTAAAAAATGTTTTGGCAGAAAATAAAACCCGTTGGCATGATACTGTTGCTGGTTTGAAAGGCGTTTCAGAAGAAACTACAACAGGAGTACACCGTCTATATCAAATGATGAGCAAAGGAGAACTTCTTTTCCCGGCTATCAACGTAAATGACTCAGTGACCAAATCAAAATTTGACAATAAATATGGTTGTCGCGAGTCTTTGGCAGACGGAATTAAAAGAGCTACTGATGTGATGTTGGCAGGTAAAGTGGTTGTAGTGTGCGGTTATGGAGATGTTGGAAAAGGATGTGCTCAGTCTATGCAATCCTATGGAGCCAGAGTGATTGTAACAGAAATTGACCCGATTTGTGCTTTACAGGCAGCTATGGAAGGGTTTGAAGTGAAACCGATTGAAGATACTTTGAATGAAGGAAATATCTATGTTACTACCACAGGAAATAGAGATGTGATTAGAGTGGAACACATGGTGAAAATGAAAGATCAGGCGATTGTTTGTAATATCGGACACTTTGATAACGAGATTCAAGTGGCTGCATTTGAAGCATTGCCAAACATCACTAAAAGAACCATTAAACCTCAGGTTGATGAGTATATTTTCCCTGATGGACACTCTATTTTTATCTTGGCAGAAGGTAGATTGGTGAACTTGGGTTGTGCAACTGGACACCCTTCATTTGTAATGAGTAACTCATTTACCAATCAGGTAATGGCTCAGTTGGATCTGTGGAATAACAACTATGAAATTGGAGTGTACAATCTTCCTAAGATTTTAGATGAGGAGGTTGCTCGTTTACACTTGGAAAAAATTGGTGTAAAATTAACTATCATGACTCAGGAACAAGCGGATTATATTGGAGTTCCTGTTGAAGGACCCTATAAACCGGATCATTACAGATATTAAAAAGGAGAAAAAGCTCTCTTTTTTAAATAAATTTTATAGAAGGTGCTCTAATTGAGAATTTTTTTATACTTTTGCACTTTCAAAGGGTCTCTTGGCCGAGTGGCTAGGCACCGGTCTGCAAAACCGTCTACTCCAGTTCGAATCTGGAAGAGACCTCTGAAAGCTTCTCATTATTTCTATGGGAAGCTTTTTTGTTACCTTATTATTTAGTATCTTTGCCTCTTCATTTTTTAAAAACGAATAAGATGAATAGTAACGAAATACGTAAGGCTTTTTTAGACTTTTTTGATTCGAAAAATCATAAAATTGTTCCCTCTGCACCTATGGTGATCAAAAATGACCCAACATTGATGTTTACCAACGCAGGGATGAATCAGTTCAAAGATATTTTTATTGGCAATCAACCCATTAAATTTCCCAGAATTGCAGATTCGCAAAAATGTCTGAGAGTATCAGGAAAACATAACGACTTAGAGGAGGTGGGTAAGGATACTTACCACCATACGATGTTTGAAATGTTGGGAAACTGGTC
The DNA here is from genome assembly GCA_029570835.1 of Bacteroidota bacterium. Classification (GTDB taxonomy): domain Bacteria; phylum Bacteroidota; class Bacteroidia; order Bacteroidales; family WCHB1-69; genus UBA5429. Next base: position 6,250 of record JAKPTX010000101.1, on the reverse strand, counting down.
TTTTGGGGATTACTTTAAAAAAGAAGCGATTCAATGGGCATGGGAATTTTTGGTGGATCACCTCAAGTTGGATCCCGAACGCATGTACGCAAGCTATTTTGAAGGAGATCAGGCGGATGGACTTGAAGAGGATACGGAATCAAAACAATTATGGGCTCAATATATACCGAAAAATAGAATATTACCCGGAAATAAAAAAGATAATTTTTGGGAAATGGGAGACACCGGTCCCTGCGGACCCTGTTCGGAAATTCACGTGGATTTGAGAGATCAAAAAGAAAGAGAAGAGATTGATGGGGCAACTTTAATCAATAAAGATCATCCCCTGGTAATTGAAATATGGAACTTGGTATTTATTCAGTATAACAGAACAGCTTCCGGGGAATTACAAAAATTACCGAAAAATCATGTGGATACCGGTATGGGATTTGAAAGGCTCTGTATGGCAGTGCAAGGAAAAAAATCAAACTATGATACCGACGTTTTCCAACCTTTGATCCAAAAAATAGCCCACATGTCAGGTAAAAACTATGGGGTTAACGAAGAGAAGGATATTGCTATGAGAGTGATTGCTGATCACCTTCGTGCTGTGAGCTTCGCCATCGCTGATGGACAATTGCCCTCCAATACGGGCGCAGGCTATGTGATTCGTAGAATTTTGAGAAGAGCAATCAGGTATGGTTATACTTTCCTCAACATCAATAAACCATTTATTTATCAATTGGTTCCGGATTTGGTGGCGTTGATGGGAGAGCAGTTTACTGAGCTGAAAAATCAACAAACCTTAATCGAAAAAGTGATTCAAGAGGAGGAAAATTCATTTTTGCAAACCTTGGCTCATGGAATTCAAAAATTTGAAAATTATGCTTCTAAACTAAAAGGGAAAGAAGTAGATGGTGATTTCGCTTTTGAATTGTACGATACTTACGGATTTCCTATTGACCTGACACAACTGCTTGCTTCTGAAAAAGGGTTGAGTGTTGATATGGAAGGGTTCAACCGTAATTTAGAGCAACAAAAAAGCAGATCCAGAGCAGCTGCAACCCTGGAAACAGAAGATTGGGTGGAATTGATTGCGGATAACAAACCAACTCAATTTTTGGGATATCAAACGATGGAAGCACCCGCTAAAATTGTTAAATATCGATTGGTAAAAGCAAAAGGAAAGCAGTTTTTTCAAATCATTTTAGATCAAACACCTTTTTATGCAGAAGCTGGGGGACAAGTAGGAGATACCGGTCTGTTGAGAGGAATCAATGATCAAATCGAGATCGTGAATACACTGAAAGAGAATGACCTGACTATCCATATTGCCAATCAGTTACCTGAAAATTTAACACAAACCTTTAATGCAGAGATCAATAAAGAGAATCGTCTTGCGATTCAGAATAATCACTCGGCGACTCACTTGCTTCACGCCGCTTTAAGAAAAGTGTTGGGGAACCATGTTGAGCAAAAAGGATCTTTGGTTGCACATGATCGCTTTAGATTTGACTTTTCTCACTTTTCAAGAGTGACAGATGAAGAATTGAAACAAGTTGAAATGATTCTGAATCAGAGTATTCGTGATAACACACCATTAATTGTGCATGAAGATATCGAGATAGATCAGGCAAAGGAAATGGGAGCTATGGCGTTGTTCGGAGAAAAGTATGGAGATCGGGTGAGAGTGGTTCAGTTTGGAGAATCTGTGGAATTATGTGGAGGAACACATACTCCCGCTACAGGAAATATTGGAATGGTGAAAATTATTTCCGAAAGTGCTATTGCCGCAGGAGTAAGAAGAATTGAAGCGGTATCCGGAAAAGAGGCAGAACAGTTTGTTCAAAAACAGCTTGAAACCATCAAAGAGGTGAAAGAACTATTGAATACACCCAATTTGATTACCGGTGTAAACAAAGTGTTGGAAGAAAACCATAAACTCCATAAGCAGATAGAACAATTGCAAGAGGAACAAACCAAACATATTGTAGACGTACTTCTATCTCAAGTAAATCAGCATGGAGATTGGCATATCATCCAATATTGTGGAAAGGAACAGCCGGAAATTTTAAGACAAGTGGCGTATCAGGTTAGAAATCGTCATCCCAAAGTGGTAGCTGTTTTAGGAACTGTTTTTGAACAAAAACCCAATCTGATTGTAGCCCTTTCAGACCAGGTAGTGCAAATGAATATGAGTGCATCGCAGTTGGTTAAGATTGGAGCTCCGTTGATCCAGGGTGGTGGCGGTGGACAACCCAATTTGGCGATGGCAGGCGGTAAAAATGGAGAAAAAATCAATGAAGCAGTTCAGGCTGTGATTGATCACGTATTGCAAAGTATTAACTAAACGTATTAATGAACCAATTTGTAGAAGATAAACTAATCATTTCCGGTGCAAGAGAGAATAACCTCAAAGATATTTCTGTTGAGATTCCACAACAGCAATTGGTGGTTATTACGGGGTTGAGTGGAAGTGGTAAATCTTCTTTGGCTTTTGATACCATTTTTGCAGAGGGACAGCGAAGGTATATGGAAACTTTCTCTTCCTATGCACGCCAGTTTATCGGCAATATAGAACATCCTGATGTGGATAAGATATCCGGATTGAATCCGGTAATCTCGATTGAACAGAAAACAGCCAATAAAAATCCAAGATCTACTGTTGGCACCATTACGGAAGTATATGACTTTTTAAGATTGCTTTTCGCGAGGGTATCTACTGCTTACTCCTATGTTACCGGAGAAGCCATGATCAGCTATCATGAAAAAGAGATTGTGAATCTGATTATAGAGCAATATAACAATCAATCTATTTTAATTCTATCCCCCTTAATAAAAGGAAGAAAAGGACACTATAAAGAACTTTTTGAAACGGTTAGGAAACAGGGTTTTACCCGAGTCAGAGTGGATGGAAAAGTAGAGCCGTTATCGCTTAATTTACAGTTAGATCGATACAAAATTCACGATATTGAATTGGTTATTGATAATGTGAAAATTTCAGAAAGTGCTCAAAAGAGGATATCTAACAGTATCAAATTGGCCTTGAAATATGGCAAAGGAACTATTGCTGTTTTAGATACACAAACAGAAGTGATCAAAGTGTACAGTAAGCATTTGATTTGTCCAACGAGTGGCATCTCTTATCCTGAACCTGAACCCAATACCTTCTCTTTTAACTCCCCTTACGGAGCCTGTCCGAAATGCAATGGTATCGGATCTATTGCAGAGTTGGACATGAGTAAAATTATTCCTGATTCTTCTAAATCAATAAATTCAGGGGGGATCGTACCTATCGGTCCTGCCAAAAACAACGCAATATATCGGCAATTAGCCGCTCTTGCAGAAAAGTTTTATTTCTCCCTGAATGAACCTATATCCTCGATCAGTGAACAAAATCTGGATAGAATTTTATATGGCTCTCCTGATCCCATCTATGTAAAATCTACCGTCTCAGGAATGTCCCCTTCCAGAGTTTACTTTGAAGGAGTGGTTTCCTTTATGAAAGATGTGGATATGGAGAGTGCACCCGCTTCTATAAGAAAATGGGTGAATCAATTTATTAATGAAACAGTTTGTCCTGCATGTAATGGGACACGACTAAAAAAAGAATCGCTCCATTTTAAGATCGGCGGACTGAATATTGCGGAACTCTCTTTGATGGATATTTCAGAGCTTTCTCAATGGATTGAGCAAGTTCCCTCTTTTTTGAATGAGCAACAACAAAAGATTGCGTTTGAGATATTGAGAGAGATTCAGTTTCGGCTAAAATTTATCACAGACGTAGGGATTCAATATCTTGCATTGCATCGCCCCTCAAAATCCCTTTCGGGAGGTGAAGCTCAACGAATCCGTTTAGCTACTCAAATCAGTTCACAACTGGTAAATGTGCTTTATATTCTCGATGAGCCCAGTATTGGGTTACACCAACGCGATAATGTTAAGTTAATCAAATCCTTACAGAATCTAAGAGACAATCAAAATTCTGTGATTGTAGTAGAACACGATGCGGGGATGATGGAAGCAGCAGATTTTATTGTTGACGTGGGACCTTATGCCGGGGAAAATGGGGGAGAGATTACTTTTGCCGGAACTTATCCAGATCTTTTGAAGGCAAAAACGCTCACTTCTCTCTATTTGTCGGGGAAAAAGAAGATTGCTGTTCCTAAAGAGCGGAGTACAGGCAATGGAGAAAAACTGACACTGATAGGAGCAACCGGGAACAACTTAAAAAATATCACTGTAGATTTTCCGCTTGGGGTTTTAATTTGTGTTACAGGCGTATCCGGAAGTGGGAAATCAACGTTGGTGAATGAGACACTCTATCCTATTTTAAGTCAGCATATTTACCGTTCTGAAGCGAAGCCGCTTCCCTTTACTGAAGTAAGAGGTTTGGAATATATTGATAAAGTGATTGAGGTGAATCAGCAACCCATAGGAAGAACGCCAAGATCCAATCCGGCTACTTATGTCGGGGTTTTTGATGAGATCAGAAAATTGTACTCCATGCTTCCCGAATCCAAGATTCGTGGCTATACGGCGGGTAGATTCTCTTTCAACGTTTCAGGGGGCAGATGTGAAACCTGCAAAGGTGCGGGAATCAAAACGATAGAAATGAATTTTCTGCCCGATGTGTATGTAACGTGCGAAAAATGTAACGGGAAAAGGTATAACGATCAAACTTTAGAGATCAGATACAAAGGGAAAACGATTTCTGACGTTCTGGAGATGGATATGGAAACAGCGTTGGACTTTTTCGAGGCGATTCCTAATATTTATCAAAAACTGAAGACGCTGATTGATGTGGGATTGGGCTATATTCGTCTGGGACAACCCTCCACGACCTTATCGGGTGGGGAAGCGCAAAGAGTGAAATTGGCGGAAGAGCTGTCCAAAAGAGATACCGGAAAAACATTCTACATCTTGGATGAACCTACTACGGGATTGCATTTTCATGACATTGATATGTTGATGAAGGTCTTAAAAAAGCTGGTTGACCGCGGCAATACCGTAGTGGTCATTGAGCACAACATGGATGTAATCAAAATGGCCGACTGGATCATCGATTTGGGTCCTGAAGGCGGCAAAGAGGGCGGCAATCTGATGGCGTGTGGCACTCCCGAAGAGATTGTTAAACAACAAAAAGGCTACACCTGGAAGTTCCTCGAAGAGGAACTGAAGAAATAAACCGCTATAATTTCGGATTTCGGATTAGGATTTATAGGATTAAAAGATTTTAGGATCAAAAAAAGGCGGAGGGCGGAATGCGGAATGCGGAATGAAATTTAGAATTAACAATCTGACACTCAAATTCGCATTATTTCGGGATTTTATTTTGTTTTTTATTTTGAAAAAGAAATAAAAGGGGGGCAGAATAGGTATCCCTTTTTGGTTATTTTATTTCCCCACTCTGGAATTTTACGCCTTGGGGATAAATCGTGTATTGAAAACTCTGATTATCACTGAAATAAAAAAACGATGCACGTGGTCGTAAAGACGCAATGCATTGCGTCTCTACAGCCATTTTTACGACCACTTTCACTGTTTTTATTGATTGTTCCCCTCATTTGGAGGGGCTAGGGGAGGTCTAATTCGTAATTGAATTCCTTTCGACTTTCGACTTTCGACTTTTTTTTTATTTCGCCTTCCGCCCTCCGCCTTCCGCCTTCAAATTAACCATATAGGTGTAACATGATTGTTTCACATTTATGTTATTGATAATCAAACATTTGGTATAAATTCAAAAAAAATCACACAAAAGTATTGACAAATACAAAAAAAACAACTAACTTTGCTGTGTCAAACCAATTGAAAATTAGAAAATTAGAAGTTAAAAACAAGCGACAAAAAATCAAACTCTAACCACAAAACTTCTAAATTCTAAATTCTAAATTCAATGAAACGCCTCAGTATTGCAATATTATTAACCCTTTCCTTTCTGTCTTTACAAGCACAGGAGCTAACCAATGCCGGGCGTGAGTTTTGGGTTACTTCTTCGAAGAATATTTTTTCTGATACTGCACCAGATAGCGCGTTGATCTACATTGTCGGCGATACCCTATGTACCGGGTATGTTGAAAATCCCAATACCTCTTTTTACCAAACTTTTACAGTGGTTCCGGATAGTGTGTTGGTGATTGCTATTCCAAAAGAAGATATCATGTGTAATGTACCAAATAGTCCTTCAGATACTATTCGCTTTATTGAAGCTAAAGGAATCTATATTAAAACGGAAAAAAATGTCTATATCTATTTGCAAACTAATGTTGTA
>JAKPTX010000088.1 GCA_029570835.1 Bacteroidota bacterium | reverse complement strand
AAAAGTGCCCATCCAAGGTACCGAAGGCAAAGTTTTGTATGTATGGTTTGATGCTCCCATCGGTTATATCTCGGCTACAAAACACTGGGCTCAGCTAACTGGCGGAGACTGGGAAAAATGGTGGAAATCGCCTGACACACGCTTGATACATTTTATCGGCAAGGACAATATCGTTTTCCATTGCATCATCTTTCCAGTTATGCTAAAAGCCGAAGGAAGCTATATCCTTCCCGATAACGTTCCTGCCAATGAATTTCTGAATTTAGAAGGCGACAAGATTTCAACTTCTCGCAACTGGGCGGTCTGGCTCGACGAATATCTTAAAGATTTTCCCGGCAAACAGGATGTGCTGCGTTATGTACTCTGCGCCAATGCTCCCGAAACCAAAGACAATGATTTTACATGGAAAGACTTTCAAACACGTAATAATAGTGAGCTTGTGGCTATATTCGGAAATTTCGTTAACCGAACGGCTGTGCTGGCAACAAAATTTTTCGACGGACGGGTCCCTGAGCTTACCAGTCTTCTTCCCATCGATGAAGAAACGATGGCAGAGATTGCAGCTATTCCTGCACGTATTGCCTCGAGCCTCGAGCATTTTCGTTTTCGTGAAGCCTTGAATGAAATGATGAACTTGGCCCGACTCGGAAATAAATACCTCACCGAAAACGAACCATGGAAAATAGCCTCTTCCAACATGGAAAGAGTAAAAACAGTTTTAAATATTTCGCTGCAGATTTGCGCCAACCTCGCTATTTTGTGCGAACCTTTCCTTCCGTTTACCTCGACAAAACTTCGTCGTATTCTCAACTTTAATGATGGCAAGTGGAACGACGCCGGACGTTGTGATCTTTTGCCCTCCTCTCATATCCTGAGCACCCCTGAGTTGCTTTTCGAAAAAATCGAGGACGAAGCTATCGAAAAGCAAATTCAAAAACTCGTAAAAATAAGGAATACGGCTTCTGAAACACCCAAGCTGGAACCAGCCAAAGATGAAATCGATTTCGATACATTTTCGAAGATGGACATTCGGGTGGCCACCATATTGGAAGCCGAAAAGATTGCAAAGACGAAAAAATTGCTAAAACTAAAGGTTGATACAGGCTTAGATAAAAGAACGATTGTATCGGGTATTGCCGAATATTACCAACCCGAGGAAATCATTGGCACACAGGTTTGTATCCTCATGAATCTTGCACCCCGAATCATCAAGGGAATAGAAAGCCGCGGAATGATCCTCATGGCACAAGACCCTCAGGGAAAACTCTATTTCGTTTCACCTGCCGAAATCATTCCCGCTGGCAGCCAGATACAATAAGATGTGGTATGGCCTCATTTTAGAGGTTTATTGATTCTTCTAATTGAACCCTTTCATTTGTTTATAAAATGCTGTTCCTACCATTTGTTCTATGCGGGATACATCTTTTCTTCCAAAACGATTTTTCTTACCATTTTAGTAATATCATTTTCAATAATCTTTAACAAATAAGGTTTTATTTCTAATATTGTATCAACAAAACACAATTAGGGATTATAGCACCAATCAGGTTGTTCGAATAACGTTTGGCAATAAGAAACGTAGGGCATTTCGAAGCTCCTACCTGTCAAGAAAACCAAGCCGTTTATTAAATGTTATGTCTTTCAAATTTAGCACTTTCCGCCCTATGTTTTTTATTGCGTGTTGGCAGTATGTGCTTTTTAATTCCATTTCCAATTTTTAGGAGGAATCAATTCACACCAATAAGGATCAACATTAATTTTCTGTCCTGCTTCATAATTAGTTGATTGTTTTTTTTTAATTGGTATTTTTAAAAGTTCAACAATCAATTCACTATTTTCATGTTTAATCACTTTGGCTATTGCTCTGACGGATTCCTTCTCTGTTTTAAGAAACTTTTTCTTTGTTACAGTAACATATACGACAATTGTATCATCAATTGGATAATATTTTAATAACTCATTTGATTTTGTCATATCAGATTCCATTTTCTCCACCAATTCTTTATTTGTCATCTGAAGTAAAGAGGAGTCAACTTCTCTTTTTAATTCATATGGTATATGATTTAAGTAATTGTAATATTCTGAAAGTATAATACCTGAAATTATGTCTGGATGATTAATTCCATTTTCAATAAAATATTTTTTCAAATCACTGTTTCCCCATAACCCCCAATTATTTCTAATCCACATTCCGAGTCCAAACGAGTATAGTTTTCCAAATACAACATCTGAAGGAAGGGTCATGTATGTATATTTTGTTGTGTCGTCAAACATTTTATCTAAATATTCGAAACTTTCTTTTAAGTCTTTTGGTTTCCCTTTTACATTTTTCCACTCCTGACCAAAAGAGTTTATAGAAAAAAATACCAATATTATTATAAAAATTGTCTTCATGTTCCTTTCTCTTTGCAATACTGCCATACCTTTTTGGGCTTTGCTTTCGGGCGGGTTTGGCTTCGCTGACTTTCAGTTTGGAGCACAAAACTGTCAACCAACATAGAACTTGAATAGTAGCACAAAACTCCAAGTTTACACGTCGCCCCGCCTGACGCAAAACGGCTTTTAGGTGTTGCCATTCCTTTCATTCGTCCGTTGGTTTTAGTCTGTTTAGTTGTCTTGCCACAAAGTCTTGCTGCCACTTGTTTTTAAAATCAAACCATTGCTGTCTGAAGTCGCCTGAGTTGTCAATTACGAGCTTAAATTCTTTAAATGGTTTATTCTTTCTCAATGCGTCAAACAGTCGGCTTTGCAAATTTTTGTCGGTAAGTTGGTCAGCGAACTCACTCATTGTTTCAAACGCTTCGCTTGAAGTCCATTTGTCAATTTCGTAGTAGTCGGTGAAGTTGTTTTCTAATTGTTCAAGTTCTTCGTCCCACGAGTCAAGGTCAATGTCGGGATAATTGTTGTTATCTGGCACGAAAAGGAGTTGTCTTGATGTTTTGTGTATGAACGCACGAAAACCGCAGTCAAGTTGCTCTGCAATTTCTTTTACTATGTCTGTTGTCTTGTTGGTCATATTTTTTGTTCAAATTAAAAAAATTTTTTCTGTTGCAAAGCGGTAGTTGTTATCATAGTGAGTTGTCTGTCCGGCCGTTTATGAAGTCCTTAAAGACCTGAATTGCTGACCCCCGATACTGAAAGTAGGGAAGAAGCACAAATGTTGAAAAATCGTCAAAGTCAGCCGAAAAGAGTCTAAACGGGGGGCAGTCATAAGATGGTCTAATGAGTCTGGACAATATTTTTATCAAAGTTAATTCATTATGTTGTGAGATGGTCTAATAAGTCTGGACAATATTTTTATCAAAGTTAATTCATTATGTTGAAAAGAGGGGGTGTAGGGGAGACTCATAACTTGATTTTTTGTTAATAAATCATGCAGCATTCTGATATACAAGCATTGGCGGGTTGTTCTTTAGGAAAGAAGGATACTACTTTATATTGTAATGGTGATTAATCTGGCAATTTCTAATAGTTCACCTGGGAAACATATGCTCATTTGCCCTTCTTCACAATCAACCCTCTCTTTGTGTATATCCAGGGAAATCAAAGAACCTTTTTTTAACCCATTCATGGCTACCGATGTATCATTACATGCGTATGCCTTGATAAAATCTGAGCAAGCTAAGATAGGGTCTTCGCCTCTATGGCAATCTTCGCTTTCAATTCAGCCGTAAATGTTCTTCTTGACTTTTTCATATAACAGAAATTATAAAATTACTAAATTCCTGTCCAGTTTTTTTAGACCATCACGCCACTAACCATATAAAAAAAACTTGCTGCAACTATTAGAAAGTTTTGCAGTTTCAAGTTGTTGTTTGTTACAAACCAATAAAGTATAAAAACTATTGGTAAGAAAATTGCAAAGTCAATTGAGTTAAAGAGCATAAATTCTGTCTATTATATTATTGTTTATTATTTACATTGTCGTTTTCTTGGCATGACGCACAACGTTTTGCCGCTTGCCGCAGGTGGCGATTTAGAAGCACTAAGCTGTCAACCTGCACTGAAGCTGAATAGGAGCATAAACCTTCAATTAACCACGTCACCGCCACTTGCGGCAAGCACCTATGTAAAAGCAGTAAATTGAGTCCATCATTAATTTTAACCTGTAGTCTGCGTTATGCAGCTACCAAAATTTGTTATTATGAAACATCAATTTACTGCAAGTCCAAAGTTATACATTGGCATGGACATACACAAAAAAAGTTGGTCCATTCATCTTCGAACGGATATCAGCGATCACAAGTCGATGACCATTCCGCCGAATACTGCAATTCTTGAACGCTATGTTTTCGAGAACTTTCCTGACCATGAAGTTCATTTGGTTTATGAATCGGGTTGCTGCGGATTTTGGGTGGCGCGTTACTTTCTGAACTTAGGTTGGCATGTGAAGGTTGTCAATCCTGCCGATATCCCAACGATGAACAAACAAACGTATCAGAAAACCGATTCGATCGACTGCCGCAATCTGAGCAAGCAGCTGCAAGCTGATCAGTTGCGTGGCATTTACGTCCCTGACGAAGCACAAGACTTTCTGAAGAGTTTGCTTCGTCAGCGAGCTGTGGTGAGCCGTCAGCTTCGTTCAACCAAAAACGGCATCAAATCCCTGTTGCTTTATCATGGCATTGTTATTCCAACAGAATACGACAACAACAACTGGAGCAAGGCCTTTGTGGAGTGGATCAAGGCCATTGTGTGGAAATCAGCTACAGTAAGAACTGCTATGGAGAGCAAACTCAGAACTTTGGAGTTTCTTCACCGTGAGTATCTGAGTTTAGCTAATGAGCTCAGAGCCTATTGCCGCAAGCATTACAAAACGGATTATTATCTGCTCAAAAGCGTTCCGGGGGTTGGTGGTTATCTGGCATCAGCAATCCTTGCAGAGATTGGCGATTTGCGTCGCTTTAACAAAGCATCGGACTTTGCCGGTTATGTGGGTATCATACCGATGATGCGCAACTCCGGTGGTACCGAAAAAATCATTGGCGTAACACCCCGTTGCAGGGCCTTGCTTCGCAGCTACATCATCGAAAGTGCCTGGACTGCCTTGCGCTTGGATCCGCACATGCAAAGTTATTACCGCAAACATGCCGGCAAAAACTCAAAGGGCATCATCGTGAAAATAGCGCATAAAATGCTCAACCGCATGTTGGCTGTAATAAAAACAGGTAAGCCTTATCAAAGTAATTACGATCTAAACGACGGTCAGAACAACAAAGGCACAAGAAAGCGGACTGCAAAACAGCCGTGGTAGCGAGTCTACATCGCCAAGCAGGCAGCCGCTTTCTTTTTAAAGATTACAAATCATCATTAATGCTCAATAAATAAATGAAAAACGGACTACAAAACACGAGTGGTGCAAATGGACATCATGATACACAACGCAAAGCAGGTAGCTGTTTTTTTACCATCATTACAACCATACAGGTGCAGGTAGCTGTGCGCAAGCGGGGACTACACATAGGAGCATGAGCTTAATGACTTAAAAAATATTAGATATGAAAACGTAAAACTGAAAAATATATATCTTTGGAAAACCCAAAACAAACTCTTGCGAAGCAGGAAGGCTTATCCCAATGAGCTTTCCGCTTCAAAA
>JAKPTX010000140.1 GCA_029570835.1 Bacteroidota bacterium | reverse complement strand
AGCAAGTACGCGACCGGTATCAGGTGGTAAAGAACCATTAATTTGATGATATAGAGCATATCCCGGACAGTTATCCACGCTCAATAGCGGGTCAAATTCACCGGCAGTAGAGGTATACGAACAGCTATCGTTATCAGCAACTACCGTGATATCGGGTTGACATACCAACAATGGAGCTCCATCATCGACAACTACTACAGTAAATTCACAAATTGCTGTTAAACCGGCACCATCTGTTGCAGTATATTGGATGTTATATATACCGGGAGCCAACTGTGTACCATAAAGTAGTTCGGGAGAAGTAGTTTCTGCTACGGATACATTACCACAATTATCTTGTGCCACAGGGATAGGCCAAATCACACCGGTATTACAGTTCAAATCGGCACCGATTGTGAAGGTAGTTGCAGGACAGTTCACAAAGGTAGGAGCTTCAGTATCAATAACTTTCACTACTATATCACAGAAAGTAGAGTTGCCATGAATATCAACCACAGTCCATCTTACTGTAGTTTCACCTATTGGGAATGTTGCCCCGGCTAAAGTAGTATCGTTAGCCCAACCGCCATAATTATGAGTAACACTTAAAATAGCACAATTGTCATCCGTATCAGTAGGATCAAACTGATCCCCAACTACAACATATCCACAAACACCGGGAGTGTTCTCATAGGAATCATCTAAATTAGCACATGTAATAGTTGGAACTTGATTATCAGTTACGGTTACTTGTTGGATACAAGTAGCTATGTTGCTTGCTTCATCCATCACACGGTACTCAACTTGACTGATACCCACTTCAAATTCGTAAGCAGTACTGTCTGGTTTCCAGTTGGTTAAACTGTTATCAGGATTGAATACACGGTATGTGATATTCAAATTGGCATCATGTGTACAATTGTCTGTAACAGATGTGAGATTAATAATCATAGTAGAATCGCAAGCCCCCAATGTAGTCACAGCTGTTATTGGTGCGGGACAAGTAATCACCGGAGCAACATTATCTTCGACAGTAATGGTAAAACTGCAAGATACACTATTACTACCGTATGTTAAGGTGTAAGTTGCCGTAGTAACCCCCAGATTAAATGTAGTTTCAGGAATCTTACCGGTATCGCTTGCTGTTGTAGCATCGGTTAAAGTATATGAAAGGGTATGTAAATCACAGTGATCAATGATCAGTACAGGGTCAAATTGACCGGCACTTGATCTCCATGTACAAGCATCTGCTACGGTATAAGCCAAGAAATTATCGGGACATACCAACGTAGGCGTTTGGTAAGGAGCTGTTCCAATGGTTACTGTTGCGTCTTTCTGACACCCATTTGCATCAGTTACGGTTACACTGTAACTGCCTGCAGCTAAACCGGTTGCGGTTACAGTTTCTTGATCATTAGACCATTTGTATGTATAAGGACCTACACCACCGGTTGCATTCACAGTAGCGGTTCCATTATTACCTCCATGACAGGAAACGTGAGTAGTATCGATAATTTCTGCAACGAGAGGAGTCGGTTGATCTATGTCAAATGCCAGGTGGAAAGTACATCCATGAGCATCGGTAATGAGGATATTGTAATTGTTTGGAGCCAGATCAGTTATCGTAGTATCAGGAGGAGTTCCTGTTATGTTAAATGGAGTTTCAGCATTGATTTTTACACTGTATGGAGCCTCCCCACCGGTAACAGTAATTGTAGCTTCGCCATCATTGTTTCCATTACATAACACATCATTAGTAGTAACTGTAGCAGTTAATGTACTGTTGATGTTGTTTATATTGAATGAAACTGAAGCAGGACATCCGCTGGCAGCATAAGCGGTGTAGTAACCGGCCGGTAAGTTATAAAACGTAGAGCCGGAACTCTTAGTTGAATCGTTCAGCGTAATATTTACCGAACTTGGAGAAGCGGTCAACATAACCGAGCCATGGGCTTCATTACATTCAGTATGTACAATATCAGAAGCAGTAAGGGTAACTTCTGTTGGGTTGTTTAGTGTGTAGTCACCATCTACTGTACATCCATTGGCATCAGTAACAGTTACAGAGTAAGTACCTGCGGGAACACCGCTGATATCTTCAGTTGCCATACCATTAGACCATACATAAGTGTATGGAGCAGTACCTCCTTCAACAGTGATGGTAACAGAACCATCTTCATAATTATGACAGGATGGATTTTGCGGTGTTGCATCTGTAATAGTCAATATAGCAGTAGGTTGCTTGATGGTAACTGTAGCGGTTTTCTGACATCCATTTGCATCAGTTACGGTTACCCTGTAGTCAGTTGCTGTTAAACCGGTTGCGGTTACAGTTTCTTGATTATTAGACCATTTGTATGTATAAGGACCCACACCACCTGTTGCATTGACAGTAGCGGTTCCATTATTGCCGTTACGACAAGAAACGTGAGTGGTATCGATAATTTCTGCAACGAGAGGAGTCGGTTGATCTATGTCAAATGCCAGGTGGAAAGTACATCCATGAGCATCGGTAATGAGGATATTGTAATTGTTTGGAGCCAGATCAGTTATCGTAGTGTCAGGAGGAGTTCCTGTTATGTTAAATGGAGTTTCTGCATTAATTTTTACACTATATGGAGCCTCCCCACCGGTAACAGTAATTGTAGCTTCACCATCATTGTTTCCATTACATGATACATCATTAGTAGTAACTGTAGCAGTTAATGTGCTGTTGATGTTGTTTATATTGAACGAAACCGAAACAGGACACAAGCCTTCAGTGTAAGCAGTATAGTAACCGGCCTGTAATCCGCTGAATGTAGCGGGGGAATCTTTGATTACACTACCCAATCTGATTTGATCATCATTTGAAGATCTTAGTGTTACTGATCCATGAGCACCGTTACATTCAGTATTAGTGATGTTATCAACAGTAAGGGTAAATGCATCAGGGTTGTCTAGAGTGTAGGTTTTACTATCTGTACATCCATTGGCGTCAGTAACAGTTACAGTGTAGTCACCTGCGGGAACACCGCTAAGATCTTGTGTAGCCATACCGTTAGACCATACATAAGTGTATGGAGTAGTACCTCCGTTAACAGTGATGGTAATTGATCCATTTTCATAATCATGACAGGTTGGATTAGCCGGTATTGCACTTGTAATAGCCAATGCAGCAGTCGGTTGAGTAATAATAGCTGAATCTATTTGAGTACAGTTGTTGTCATCTGTTACAGTTACGTAGTAAGTGCCTGCAGCTAAACCTATTGCAGTTCTATTATCTAAGTCATTATTATGACTCCAGCTATAAGTATAAGGCGATACACCTCCTGTTACGTACACTGTTGCCGATCCGGTAGCTCCTCCATAACATGCCACATGTTCCACACAGGATGGACAAACAAAGTCAGCCACCAAAGGATCCGGTTCATCTATATCAAATGCCAGGTGGAAAGTACATCCATGAGCATCGGTAATGAGGATATTGTAATTGTTTGGAGCTAAGTTGTTGAGTGTGTGATTTGCTCCAATGGTAATTGGATCGGCGGTATTGACTTTCATGCTATAAGGAGTAGTACCTCCGGATACAATGATTGTAGCTGAGCCATCATTATTTCCATTACATGATACATCTGCAGTAGTAACTGTAGCAGCTAAATTGCTGTTGTTGTTATGAATAGTAAATGAAACGGAAACAGGACAATCACCAACGGTATAAGCAGTATAGTAACCGGCCTGTAATCCGGTAAATGTAGAGCCTGAATTTTGAGTTATTCCGTTCAATGTGACTTGATCACTACCATTTGAAGAGGTTAGTGTCACGGAGCCGTTTGCACTATTACAATCTGTAGGTGTAATATTGGAAGCAGTAAGGGTAACTTCTGTAGGGTTGGTTAGTGTGTAGTCACCTCCATTTACAGTACACCCCTTTGCGTCAGTAACAGTTACAGAGTAAGTACCTGCGGGCACACCGACGAGATCGTGTGTTTCCATACCGTTAGACCATACAAAGTAGTAAGGTTGTGTACCTCCGGTAACAGTAACATCAATAGACCCGTCGTTATAATCATGACAAGTAGGATTATGCACTGTTGCTTCAATAGCCAATGCAGCAGCAGGTTGCGTGATGGTAACCTCAGCGTTTTGAGTACAAAGATTCGCATCGGTTACGGTTACCTCATAAGTTCCTTCAGCTAAACCGCTTACAGTAGCGGTTATGTGACCGCCGGCACTTGCACTCCATTGATAAGTATAAGGCGCAACACCGCCGGTCGCATTGACAGTAGCTGTACCATCATTGCCGTTATAACAGGAAACCGAACTGGTGGATATGTTCAATTGAGGAGTGGAAAGAACTACCAAATGGACAATATCCACTACATAACAAGATGGAGATGAACTTTTGCGAGACCATATAGTTTTTGTTGGACTCACGTAATGTGAACTGTTAGCAATAGAATCAATACCCACAAGTGCCTGTGTATAGGATTCGTAATATGAAACTTCATATAAATTTTCAGGATCCACTTGGATATCGGCATCTCTTAGATTGAAGATAGCATCATTTCCTGAGTTGGGACAAGCTGAAAGCTGGGCAATATGAGAATTGAGACGATGTATAGTGTACTGATGATCTTCAACTTCACCATATCCTCCATAGCCGGTTGGGGTAACTCCGGAATTGAGATTCGAATATCGGAATCTGGCAAAAACTTTGGTGCCGAGGGGAAGATCGGGAACGTTAGTGGTTAACTTAATCGAACCGATCGCATCGTCCAGGTCTAAGGTAGAACCGTCAGAGATTCCTAAACTACCGGAGTGTAATTTTTCCGCAGAAGAGGGGCTGTTATCGAAAACACCATCGCCATTCCAATCTATCCATCCGTAAAGATATCCCGGACCATTCACTTTGATAGTAAAGTCAACGGAACATCCGGGTACTAAAGTAGGAGCGGAAACCCCATCTTCATCGGCATCATCGGTACCATCATCTCCGGATGTACCGGAAAAACCGGCATCGGAAGAAGGCATTCCATTCAAATCGGCATCCGGACAAATATTACCCATGTAATAGGTACAATCCGGATAAGGTTCTATAACATGATACGGCCCGTCATCGGCGTAAAGAGTAGAATAAGTATTCGGAGCATCTCCAAAATCACAACCCAACATACGGAATTGCAACAGATTAAAGGTATCTACTCCATTTAAGGTGTAGAAAATATTAATGTCATACACCTCACCAATATTACAATCCCTAAAGTTGATATACTGTTTATTAGGATTAGAGGCATAAGATAAAATGGGGAGAGTTGAAGTGGAACTCCACATAAAGTTGGAAGCACCGGGAGGAAGTGGAATCTCGTAGAGATAGGGATGATCAATACGACACAACTCAATAATATGGGTTTTAAATGCCGTATCGGTATTGTTCAAGGGATTGGAATCTTGGATTTCCGGTGGAGTAGCAACGGTGGCACGATTCATCAAAATGCCTGTATAAGTTGAGGGAACAGATACAACTACCGTATATACTATAGAGCCGTTTACAGGAATATCCACCAGTTCTGAAATATTACCGGTCCCGGAACTATTTCCGCTAGCACCATCGTTAAAGGTCGCACTCCAGGAGGAGATGGTGGTACCAAAAGGAGCTACATCGGTAACGGTAGCTTGAGTTACATCCGATGGTCCTAAATTATTTACAACCACTTGGAAAGTGGTGAGATCTCCCGGATCATAAGTGCCGGTTAAAGCACTTTTTTCAATAGAAAGATCAGTAGTGGTACGAGCAAATAAACGGGCAGAATCACAAATACAGTTCTCCGACGGAGAAAGGATCGCTACAATACCGTAGGGAGAAGAGCAACCTCCGTCAGCAAAATTAACTTCTGATAAGGTTGCCTCGGAACCGGCAGGAATATTTATATTCACCACCTGGGTCCCAAGAGGAGTAGGATTATAACTATTCTCACCCGTTGCGCAATGGTAACGAATAGTAAGCGGATTGCTATGCACATGATCAATCGCACTGGTGTTTTCTAAAGTAGGCGTTGCGTAATATTGTGTACCTCTTTTTGCAACCGACAGATGGGTAATATCAAATATTGGATTGTAAGAGGTGATCATGGTAGAATATCCTCCCGTATTGATGAGAGAAGAATCACAGAATTCAGTACCACATTCAATACCGTCTTTTTTAAGAGTTCCAAACGTCTCTAAAGGCGCACCCATACAGGCACTGTTACCATCTCCAATCAATGAAACCCGGAATACAACCTTGGAGGCAACGGGCAGGCCTGCCGGAATAGGAACTTTAATACGGGTGTTGCCGGAAGGAAGAGTGGTAACGCTAATCAAAGAGACATCCACTGCGTTGGTATCTGCAATATAGCTTGCCGGAACATAAGCAATTCCGGTGGGAAGATCTAAATTAATGGAACTATTGCCATCCGTAGTCTCCCCTCCGATAAAGGTACGAATCAATAGCGTATCCGCGTTGCAATTGGTAAGGTCTAAAGCTTCCGGAACAGTAATAACAGTGGTAAACAAGCTACCCGTTAAACCGGTAATGTTAATAGGCGGAGAGGGATGCACCACGTAAGAACCCGTAGCAAACTGTCCGGAAGGAGAGAGAGCGGTAGTGAAGATGGAAAATTTAGAGCCGGCGATAAAATCACAAGTGGTAGTCAAGTTGAAACGCAAACCGATCTGACGCTTGGTAGCTGTGTCTGCAATAAAAGTACCCGGAAGACCATCCACAGGGTAGTTGGAGTGTTGTGTAAGGTCTATAACATATTGAGTACCGGTTAAAGAGACATGAAAAGATTCCCAACTACCGGAACCGTAGGGGTACTCTATATGTACGGTGTCATGATAGATCAACAAACCCGTCGGTACATTAATCTGTACCTTGTTGTTCAGCGTATTGGAAGCCTGACTGTTTTGAACCAAAAACAGATAGGGTATGGTGTCACAAAGAGTACACTCTCCGTCAGGTCCCGATATTTCTGTCAACTGGATAGCCGAAGGCTGAGGATCTAATTTTAAGAAGCCGGATTGCAAAGCACAGGGATAAGCAGCCGGAGAAGCGGGAAAACTTTCACAATTCCAACCGGCAAATATTTGAATGCTGTCAGGAGTATTTGTAGAGTAGGTGAAGTGCAAATCCAATTCCAAATAGTTGCCGGATGAAATCCCGACTTGAGAAACCCGATAGAGTTTACCTCCACTATAGGGGGTGGGTGTAATTTTATTTCCTCCCACTACCGTTTTTACGCTATCAATATGAATTTTGGTATGATCGGGAAGAGCAACCCATACATAAGGGGCTGTAGTCAAAGAGGGGTTGGTGAGCCGTACCCGCCAATGATGTTTGGATTTATAAGCTTGCACAATACCGGTTTCATTGGTTAGTACAACTGCAGGTTTGTAAAAATGCTCGATCGTTCTATTAAAATTTAAGAAGCTACCTTGATAGTTGTCGGGATAGGTGGGGCGATCTGCCAAAGCATAGTAGTAATCTTTGACAAAAATATTGCATTTAAAAGGAGTATTGGGGTCCGTATCGCAAGTGGGCACTACGGTAATAGGAATAGTTGCGCCATAAGTCTCAGTTTTGGTGATAGCAAAAGGACGCCAGTTACCCGGATTAATATAAATCAAGGTATCCCCCCGAACGATAGAAGGGGTTAAAATTTGGCTAACATGTCCACTTTGCCCATAAGAGGGGTGAGTCCGATACTGTACCTGAGCTATCCGAAAAGATTGAGGGATAATCAACAGGATGGAGTCCACATACATTCCGGGTCTGAATTCATCCAAGTAAGGAACTCCAGAGACATTAAACCTGCGACCTAACAAGTTGGAACTTCCACCTGCCAATAATGTAGTATTACAACCAAATGTATGTAAATTATAAGTATTACTCGCGGAATGGGTTCCGGGCAAATACATCTCCGGAACATATTGGTTACAATGTTCAGAAATATGGGCGTTGTAATAAAAATACCGCACGCCTGCCTGTACATCATGTTGCGGTATGCTCGAATGGTTTCCGCTTACCACATATTTGGAAACGGTATAGATGGAGTCTCCTTTCTTAATCTCTCCCCCTGGGAGGGCATCGGTTAATGACCAATCGATGCGCTGCGTAGTGCCGGAACTTGCAGTATCGGAAAAGGTAGAAACTACCCCTTCACTTATAACCGCATTGCTCCGTACAATTTTATAGCTAATTTGTAAGGGAGTTAAGATATTGAGGGAGTTGTGAAAGCGATTGACCTCTATCCTCAGGTTGAGTGCCGAAGCGTTTACACCATATTGTTTGGCAGCCCCGCGAACTTCAATCGTATCCAAAAAAAGTGCCTTTGAAAGATCATAAGCAGAGATACTATCGACATGTTGGCGGGTGGTCATCAGAGGATTGGTCCACCCCAAACAGTTGTCGGTACGGCGAACAGTAGGCAAATAGTTTATAGGTCCTCCATCACATGATCCGGGACAGAGGGTTGAAAACGTATGATTATCGACACATAACATCAACTCCCTACAATGACAATCGGTAGCAATATTATTGATTTGTAACAATTTATAACTTAACTTTGGGTTATTAATATTACCTCCGTCCGTACAACTATACTTTAAATTAAAAGTAACATATCCAATTTGATTATTAGGGGAAGTAATAAATAGGGTATCCCCACTTTGGGTATATCCTATCGGTTGTGATATTGTAGAAGGTGTAGGAGGGTAGTACCCAAAACTCCATATAAAGTTGGTGTCCGCCACCGAGAGTCCGGGATCAAGAATCACCATCCACTGCCAACGGGTGTTTGGATTTCGAAATGCGTTTATATTCCTACTATTAAAACTTGTACTAAGCCGTATGGAAAAGGGAACCCCATTTACAATATTGGGAGGAAGATAACTATTAAGAACAATATTTTCTGCCAGTTTATAAGTGTTATATTGTCTCACAAAGGAATTTTTTGGAGTAGATTCGCACATTTTAGTATAACGAAGATATCCACCGCTACGGAATTCATGATCCTGAGCATTACATACTTTATTACAATTGAGTTTCATTTTATAGGTTAGGGTCAAAGTTTTTCCGGGAGCCAAATCATCCCAGTACCCATCCCCATCCAGATCCTCCAATCCTCCCGGTCCATCAGGATCAAATTTAAAAGTATCCTTTAAGTGAACATATATCCTACGATCTCCAGGGACAAAGGGGGTAAAGGGGACCGGATGCCCATTCAGCCTAACGTCGGTAATTTCTTCCACATATGGAGGAAGTGAACCCAACACAGAATTAGAGTACATATAGTTTCCCATAACCGCTTCCACATTGTAAGCAGCAGCAGCTTTAGGATTTCCATCTCCACCCCACGTAAATTGGTCAATCATATCGATATATCCCCCCTTTCCGGTTCCACACATATCTACAAAGCCGGGAGCGAATTCAGTTTTGTGCATGGCCAAATCCCCCGTTCCGTTCGCCATATTGACCACACTGCTACCTGTAACTGTTCGGCACCAATTGGAAACCGATATACCTCCACAACCCCAACCCACGCCATAATGTGTTTCGGAAGGAGAGCATTTTTGTAACCTAAAATATTCCGTAAAATCAATCTGTTCGTTATTGGTAAAGAGGGAGTCACTACCCAATAATGCATCGGAGATCAGATAAAAGGTGGTGTCACCATTCGTGTGTTCTGGGGAAAGGAGTTGAGATCCGATTTTTAAAGAGTCAAATTGTATATCTCCCACGGGATGCACCAAATAAAGATAGATGTGATCGGAAGAATAAAGAGATCCGTTTTTTACGCTAAAAGTACGAGAATAAGGAGTGTTTAACGTAGCATTGGAAGTTGGGGCAGGTTGTACCAAAGTAAAAATAGGACCCAAAATGTTATAATAATTTTGCGTGGGGTCTTCATCTTTTGAGGATTCTCCGTTATAAGTGCAGTACACGCTATCTTTTTGCACCACTACAGGGCTGGCAATATTAGCCAAATAGTAGGCACGGCAATTGGCGGTACGCTCTACATAAAAAGCAATCATGGAGCCCTCGTTCAGCGGTCCGGTAACTCTAAATTGGGGGCGGTTCAAATTGCTAATATTTTCAACGTTAATAGCTATTGCGTGATGTGAAGAACCGGTTTTTGTAAGAGAACCCGGAACGTAGGAGACGCCCTCGGGGAAATTGATCTCTACGATGATATGACTCACATTGGATACCATATCCAACCGAACATATAGTTTAGATTCTCCGCAGGTAGGAATTGGCTCCGCGGGCTTGGAATTACCTGAAGCATCACGATAAGAAATTGTAACTTGAGCAGGAGCAAGGTAGAGGCAGAAAAAAAATAGAAAAAAAGAATAAAAAATAATTTTTTTCATAAATGTATAAATTTTGATATATTTGTATTCGAGCACATAGCAATTTGGCCCATAAAACCTCAATAAAACTTCTACGGGCAAAATATTCGGCAAAAGTCGATAAAATATTTCTAAACGAATGTTAAAAATGATAAATTGAATTAATCAGATGAAAGGCGGAAGGCGGAATGCGGAATGCGGAGGGCGGAATGAAAAAAAAGTCGGAAGGCGGAGGGCGGAATTTTTTCAATTACGAATTACTAATCGACCTCCCCCTGCCCCCTCCGAAGGAGGGGGTGCTCTTCGGAAAATTTTTCAAATGAGAGAAGATTGTTCCCCTCCTTTGGAGGGGCTAGGGGAGGTCATCCTTTGGAGGGGTTAAGGGTCTTCAGGACTGTTATCAAGTACTTCTTTTAACTTTTTCGCTATCAATTCAGGATTTGCGAACACTTCTTCGTTTGTAAAGCGTATAATCTTATACCCTAGGTTATTAAGTACTGCGGTTCTGAATTCATCATATTCTTTTTGTTTTAGGTGAATTTTACCATCAATTTCAATGACGACTTTTTTTCTTAAACAAACAAAATCCGTGATATAATCGGCAATAATGTGCTGTCTTCTGATTTTATGTCCTATGTTTTTGTTTTTCAGATGCTCCCACATTATATCTTCCGCCTCAGTTGGATTGTTTTTTAAATAATCTCTCATTTCTTTAATAAACTTGTAATTGATAGGATTAGCTGTAACATACCTGGGTTGGTTAAATCTTTCACAAAGGGAGAAGTCATGACAGCAATCATGAGGAAAATCATCGGAAGTACTCGGTTTAGAGTACTTAAACCCCTCCTTTGGAGGAGTTGGAGAGGGCTCTACCCTTTTTTTTGAGCGGTTACTGGAGTTCATTTGAGCTAGTATTAGTAGTTTTAGTTTACCCTGCAAATATAACATTTTCCCAAATACAAAATGATAAAATTCTTAAAACCTATTTTAGCATTAAATTGTAATTAAGCGGCTGATTTGTTTCTTTTTTGACCTCCCCCTGCCCCCTCCGAAGGAGGGGGTGCTCTTCGGGAGATTTTTCAAATGAGAGAAGATTGTTCCCCTCCTTTGGAGGGGCTAGGGGAGGTCGATTTCCTCCGAAGGAGGGGGTGCTCTTCGGGAGATTTTTCAAATGAGAGAAGATTGTTCCCCTCCTTTGGAGGGGCTAGGGGAGGTCGATTTGGGCTAAAGCCCGGTATACTAGAGCGCATTCCTAACCCCTACATAAATGTAGGGGTTATTGATTTGAATATCAATGAGATATACAAATAAATGGCACAATAATAATCCACATTTCGAAATCAATATAGAATTAAATTATTCTGCAATATTTTATCTTAACACGCTAAAAATCAAATATATCAATAGCCCCAACCTGACCTCCCCCTGCCCCCTCCGAAGGAGGGGAAAAGTCGGAAGGCAAAATAAATTTAGAAATTAGATTATAGAATTTAGAATTGAATTTTTGCATTTTAAATTGTAATACCTTATAAATCAAACTTATAATAATGTCACCCCTTCGGGGTTCTATTGGTTCTTGGGGTCAACATTTTGCTATAATAATTTCACCCCTTCGGGGTTTGCTTTGCAGAATTTAATGTTATTGAGGATTACATCTTAATCCTTCAAAGTACTTTCGCCTTCAGACTTTCGCCTTTCGACTTTTTAAAATTCCCCTCCTTTGGAGGGGCTAGGGGAGGTCGATTCATCAATCTCCAGCTTCTCCCTAATAGATTGTCTATATGAGACCCCTATCGGTATGGTATTCATCTCTACGGAATCACAATCTATAATGAGCTCTTTGGTATTGCAAGAGCGCACCCAATCTTTATTCACGATATAAGAGCGATGCACTCTGACAAATTGGGAAGAGGGAAGCATTTCCAATACTTTCTGAGTCGAAAGCGACACAATCATTGCCTCATCTTCCATATGGATTTTTACATAATTACCCCAACTTTGTATAAAGAGGATCCGGTCAATTTCAATGGGCATACCGCATGCTCCAATAGGTAAATTGATTCTTAGAGGACAACTTCTCTTATGGTTCTCACCACAATTGTGCAAGGATAATCGTTGTATTGCCCGATTTACAGCTCTTTCAAAATGGTCTGAGTTGATCGGTTTTTGTAGAAAATCGATCACATTATATTCAAAAGAGGAAATCGCATGGTTTATATCAACAGTAGTGAAGATCACCGGATAATCTTTATCCAACCTCTCCAATAGCTGAAATCCATTGATGTCAGGCAGATTGATAGCCAAAAAGAGCAAATCAACCGGATGCTCATCTAGAAACTGGAGAGCTTCTTTGCTATTGGGAAAAACTTCCACTAACTCTACACGTGGATAATCAGAGAGCAGTTTATGAACTACCTGCTGTGCTGATTCATCATCCTCAACCAATACTGCTTCTAATGTGGAATTATTTACTAGCATATATCAACAGTTTCAAGAATAATATGTTTATTATAAAACGACCCGCAAATATACAAAAAAAATACTAGGATGAAATGATTTCGGATTTCGGATTTCGGATTTCGGAATGAAATGAAGGCGGAAGGCGGAACAATTACGAATTACGAATTACGGGAAAATTGAAAATTGAAAATTAAATTTTTGCATTTTAAAATTGTAACACCCTGTAAATCAAATATATTAATTGCCACGACCTGACCTCCCCCTGCCCCCTCCGAAGGAGGGGGTGCTCTTCGGGAGATTTTTCAAATGAGAAAAGATTGTTTCCCTCCTTTGGAGGGGCTAGGGGAGGTCGATTTGGGCTAAAGCCCGGTATGGTGGAGCGCATTCCCAACCCCTACATAAATGTAGGGGCTATTGATTTGAATATCAATGAGATATACAAATAAATGACACAATATTAAAAACCGTAATTCGTAATTCGTAATTCGTAATTAATCCTGCATATCTATAGAGGTCAATGATACCGAGTGGGGAAATAAATTAGCAAAAAGGGAAGCCTTTTCTGCCCCCCATTTATTTAAATTTCCAAATAAGAAAGAAGAAATAAGAAGTAAGAAATGCTGTAGAGACGCAATGCTTTGCGTCTCTATTATAAAACGTCATTCCGAAATCCGAAATCCGAAATCAAGTGCCCTGTTCCAGTTTCTCTTTGATTGATTGCCAGAATGAGATTCCTATCGGTATGGTATTGCGACCGACAATCAATTCTTTGGAATTATAAGAGATAACCCGGTCTTTATTGACAATAAAAGAGCGATGTACTCTTATAAACTGTGAAGCGGGAAGCATCTCCATCACTTTTTGTGTTGAAAGCGATACGACCAATGTTTGGTTGTCCGCACTGACTTTTACGTAGTTTCCAAAACTTTGTAAAAAAAGGATCCTGTCCAGTTCAACAGGAACTTGACACGTTCCAACAGGAAACTCGATCATTTTGGGAATCTCACTGTTTTGGTCTTGGATTTGGTTTTGTAAAGTTGATAGTTCTACTGCACGATTTATAGCTTTGTCAAACCGGTCGGGGTTGATCGGTTTTTTCAAAAAATCGACTACATTATACTTAAAAGAGTGAAAAGCCTGTTTTACATCTGCACTAGTAAAGATCACAGGATAGGGTATTTTTACTTTGTCCAATAATTGAAAAGCAGTAACATCAGGCAGATTGACAGCTAAAAAGAGTAAATCAACTGTGTTTTCTTTGAGATATTGGATAGCCTCTTTAGCACAAGAAAAAACTTTGACTAATTCTAAACGGGAGTAACCTGAGATCAATTCCCGGGCTGCAAGTTGTGCCGATTCATCATTCTCAACCAATACTGTTTTTATTTTACAGTCACCTTCCGACATATATCAACAACTTAAGTACAACATTATCACGATGTTCGAACTGCGAAGATACACAAAAAAAACAGATTTGTCAAGAGAAAATCAAATGTAGGCCCAATATTTAAAAAAAATCATACTTTTGCACTCAAATAATGAAAATAATTTGTAAAAATAATATTATGAAAAAGAAAACATTTTTTTTATTGCTCTTATGGGGAATCAGTTTCTCTTTAATGGCACAGGTTACGGAAGGTGAGGATCTACTACGTACTAAAGCAAAAGATACGGTGAGTGGTTGGAAAACAGGAGGGGTTGTTGCGATTACCGGGTCCCAAACTTCTCTCTTTAATTGGGCTGCAGGAGGAGAAAATTCCGTCTCTCTCAATGGATTATTGAGTCTGTTTGCAAACTATAAAAAAGGGAAAGGTGCCTGGGATAACTCGTTGGATATCGGTTATGGATTGATGAAGCAAGGGTTTGACAAAGAGATTCCTTTCACAAAAACAGATGACAAAATTGACCTGCTGTCTAAATATGGATATCAGGCATTCAGAAGTTGGTACTATGCTGCGTTATTTAACTTTAAAACCCAGATGACTCCCGGATATGCTAAACCGGGTGACACAAATAAAATCTCGACTTTCTTTGCACCGGCTTATACAATCCTCGCTTTGGGGATGGATTATAAACCCAATGCCTACTTCAGTGCTTTTATTGCTCCGGTTACCGCTAAATGGACTTTCGTTATGGATGAGGAACTTTCCGCTATGGGCGCTTTTGGTGTGGAAAAAGGGCAGCGTGTAAAGAGTGAATTTGGGGGATATATTAGAGTTATTTTTAGTAAAAATGATTTTACAGCCCCATTTTTGAGGAATATAGCTTTTACTACCAAGATAGACCTTTATTCAAACTATTTGAAAGAACCTGAAAAAGTGGACGTAAACTGGGAAACCTTGATTGCAATGAAAGTGAATAAGTATATCACGATCAATTTAACCACACACTTAATTTACGATTATGATGTGAAGTTTGAAAGCGAATTGAATCCGGAAGGAACCGATAAAGTGCAGTTTAAAGAGATTTTTGGGGTAGGTTTTTCATACAAATTTTAACAAAAAATTATTTAAAAATTAGACAATATTTAATTAAATATTTCATAAAACAGATTAATCATTAAAACTTAAAATTATGGGAATGCTCAAAGAATTTAAAGAGTTTGCCATGAAAGGCAACCTGGTAGATATGGCAGTTGCTTTTGTAATGGGTGCAGCTTTTGGAAAATTAGTCAGCTCCTTTATCGATGGTCTGGTGATGCCTTTGGTGGGATACCTGACTTCAGGCACCGATTTTAGTAATTTGGTACTCACTTTACCTAACTTTAGGGAAGGTGCAGAACCGGTTGTATTGACTTATGGAGCCTTTATTACCGTTTTAATCGACTTCCTCGTGGTTGCTTTCGTGATGTTCTTGGTAATCAGAGGTATGAACAGACTCAAAAGAAAAGAAGTAGCTCCTCCTCCTGCAGATCCGACACCCAGCGCAGAGGAAACACTACTTACCGAAATTAGGGACCTACTAAAAAAAGAGGAGAAGTAAAAGGATTTAGGAATGAAATGAAGGCGGAAGGCGGAGGGCGGAAGGCGGAGTAAAATTACGAATTGACCTCCCCCTACCCCCTCCAAAGGAGGGGAATCTAAAAAAGACGAAAGTCGAAAGTCGGAAGGCGAAAGTACTTTGAAGGATAAAGATGTAATCCCCAATAACATTAAATTCTGCAAAGCAAACCCCGAAGGGGTGACATTATTATAAGTTTGATTTATAAGGTATTACAATTTCAAAATGCAAAAATTCAAATTTAAATTCTAAAATCTAATTTCTAAATTTATTCCGACTTTCGACTTTCGGCTTTCGACTTTTTTGATTCCGCCTTCCGCCTTTAATTCTTCCTTCTTCCTTCTTATTTCTGCCTTCAAATAATTGGGGGGCAGAAAGGGTGTCCCTCTTTTGTTATTTTAACTCCCCTCCTCTGGAAGAAGGAGGGGTGCCCGAAGGGCGGGGTGGTTATTCCCCACTCTCCATACCATACCTTTTTGAATATGAGTGATCAATTACGAATTACGAATTACGAATTACGATTTCTAAATTTAGAATTTAGAATTATCTGAATGTCAGGTATTTACAATTACGAATAGATCTATTCATATTTCTAATTTCACACTTTATACTTCAAAATTTCGCCTTTCGCCTTTCGCCTTTCGCCTTTTTTTATTCCGCCTTCCGCCTTACGATTTCCGCCTTTAATTCTTCCTTCTTCCTTCTTATTTCTGCCTTCAAATAATTGGGGGGCAGAAAAGGCTTCCCTTTTTGCTAATTTATTTCCCCACTCTGGAATATTTTGCCTTGGAGATAAATTGTGTATTGAAAACATTGATTATTAGAGAATTAAAAAATGATGCATGTTGTCGTAGAGACGCAAAGCATTGCGTCTCTACAGCCATCGAAATCAATCATTATAAAATCGATCTTCAATCCATTTTGAGGGATTTTTCTTAATATAGGTTTCTATAATATCAAACGTTCTTTTGTCTCTAACAAGAATGTCATAAAACAGGCTTTGCCACGCAAAATAGGTCTCGATGTGACGTGCACGTGTGGTTACACCTATTTTAAAACCACGAATAATGGATGCCAAATTTTTGGATTGTGGTCCAAAATGATTTCGTTTTGTTTTTTGATTTTCGTTTTTATTTTGATTTTCGTTTTTAGAGACGCAAGGCATTGCGTCTCTACAGCCAAAATCATTATTGTATTTGTTTTTACCGATGGTAATAATTGAATGAAAATGATTTGGCATAACCACAAATGCGCCCATTTGTAAATTCATATCAGGACGCATTTTGAATGTTTTTATCCATTCTTGTTCTGCAATGATCCCTATTTCTGATAATTTCATTTCACCATTATTAATTTCTCCAAAATAATTTTCTCGGTTATGGGCACATATGGTGATAAAATAGGTTCCTGCCCAATGATAATCCCAATTTTGTAATCGAGTAGATGGGATACGGTATTTGTCTCGAAATTTCTCTGTCATAATATAGTTATTCATTAGATTCAAGCCACAGGCACAATCAAAGAAACCCATAGCCATGAGTAGATTAAGTGAATTTAGAGTTTGACAAACAAAGATAATCGTTTTTTGTGAAAAATCAAAATTTTATGTAATAATTTTGATTTTTTTACGACCGTACGGCTGTACGGCTGTAGAGACGCAATGCCTTGCGTCTCTACGACAATATGACGATGAATTTGACCAAGGCTGTAGAGGCGCAATGCTTTGCGTCTCTATGACAATTTGATGACGGATTTCAAATAATCCAAATTAACGAAAAATTGTACCTTTGCGGATTATTTCAATATTGTTATGATCCGTAAATTTTTATTATTCCTCTCATTTGTGGCTGTGCCATTAATCAGTTTCTCTCAGGATATCATCAGGGTGTTTCCCCTGGAAAAAAGAGTGGTGGTGACAGATCCTTCGCAAGGAGTGAAATCCCATAAAGGATGGGGCGTTTTCCCAAAACAGGAACAACCCATCCGAAAAATCAACATGTATGTTCATTTTGCTTGTCCCGATTCCATGCGCTGTGCCGATTGGGATTATGCAGATCATATTTTACTGGAAAGGGTAGGGGGAGTCAATGGAGAACTAAAAAATTGGGAGATCGGATCACTCATTACTCCCTACGGAGGCTTTTTCTCTAAAGATTGGCAGTTTACATGGCAGACCGATGTAACTGAGTTTGCCTTGATATTGAGGGATAGCTGCGAAATCAACTATATCCACTCCGGTTATGAACCCAATCATGATCGGGGTTGGCTGGTAACTATCGAGTTTGAGATAATCACCGGTAAACCGATTGCACAGCCCATCTCTATTACACAAATCTATCACGATATTTATGAGTATGGAAACGATGAGAATCCTATTGAGCAGCACTTGATTCCGGTTACGGTAAAAACCGATCCTCGTGCCGATTTTGGGCGTTTGCGTACCATCCAGACAGGACATGGTATGGATCAGCCCGATAATTGTGCAGAGTTCTGCAAACGCTATCGTGAAATTTGGTTTAATCACGAGTTGGTACATAAACGGGATCTTTGGAAAAAGTGTGGCGACAATCCGCTTTCTCCTCAGGCGGGAACCTGGCTATTTGATCGCGCCAATTGGTGTCCCGGCGATTTGGTTATGATTGAACGACTCGATCTACCATTGAAAAAAGGAACCGATAACACTATCCAATTCAAGATGGAACCCTACAGCGCGACAGTGATTAATCACGGGGCACAACGGATCAGTGCCTATTTAATCCAATATGAGAAGCCTACATCTCGATATGATGTTGCAGTAGAGGATATTATGGTGCCTTCCACAAAAACGTTGTATTCCAGAATCAATCCCGCCTCGATGCATCCGCAGATTATTATCCGAAATGTGGGGAGTGAACCGTTGCAAAAGGTGAAGATTATTTACGGCACTGTGGGTCAGAAAATGCAGGAGTTTCTCTGGAGGGGCAATCTTGGATTTGATCAGTTGGACACGGTGATTCTGCCTGGAATTATTGAAGCTACTGCTTTAGAAAATCAATTTGAGGTCAGATTGGAAAAGCCGAATGACAAGAAGGATCAGTATGTTTTGGATAACGGCATGAGGAGTAGTTTCTCGGCGGCGCCGACCCATGCGTCCCCCCTTATTTTTTATTTTAAAACAAATCAAGAACCTGAACATAATTCATGGCGATTGCTTGATGTGAGCGGGAAAACGGTCTACGAAAAAAAGAGTAACGAGTTGAAAGCGCAGAAGGTGTACACGGATACGCTGCATTTGGCTGATGGAAGTTATAATCTGATTTTTGAAGATACAGAGGGTGATGGATTGGAATTTTGGTTCAATCGGAAGGGAGGAAAAGGAGAAGCGCGATTGTTGAGTGTTGATAATCAGTTGATTAAGGTTTTTGAATCCGATTGTGGTTCGGGATGGCAATATCAGTTTAGCATCGGTCAGCAACCGGATGCGATAGATCCTGCAACAAAGGAAATTTCGATCTATCCGACCCGTACTTCGGAGTTTACCACGCTTTCCTATTTCGCCAATACCCCTGGAGATATCCATGTCAGACTGCTCAGCGATCCGGGTGAAGAGTTGTTGGAGGAGCATTTTTATCCCGCCTTAAAGCAAGGTTATTTCAGATATGATTTAACCCGTTTCCCTTACGGGAGATTCTTTTTAACTGTCAGTCAAGGAGATCGGGAACTGGTACGCCGCAGGGTACGGTTTGAGGAACCGCGGCAAGAGGAATAATTAATTACGAACCCAAAAAAAAGGCGGAAGGCGGAAGGCGGAGGGCGGAATAAATTTAGAATTTAGAATTTAGATTTTAGATTTTAGAATTAAATTTCTGCCTATTAAAATTGTAACACCTTTAAAATCAAATATATCAATAGCCATATCCTAAAGGATGTTGCTATTTATGATATTGATTATCAGGCTATTATATTCGCAAATAGCTTATTTCATACTTCAAAAATACTTCGACTTTCGACTTTTTTCATTCCGCCTTCCGCCTTCCGATTTCCGCCTTCAAATCTGAAATCCGGAATTTTCATATGGTTTCGATGCAATAAAAAAGGGACCCTCCCGGATCCCTTTTCGATGATAATATGTTTGGTTGTTATTTCAGACATTCAACGATTTTTTGGAATGTTCTTTCGATATCCATATCCAATCCAACAGAGAAGCGGATTAAACCTTCTGACATACCCATTTTATCTTGGTATTCCTTTGGAATTTCTGAAGAGGTTGATTTTCCGGAGTTGCTGAATAAGGTTTTGAAGTAACCTAAGCTTACAGCTAAGTATCCTACGTCAGCATTTTGCATTTTCTCCATCACTTCGAAAGAGCGTTTTTCAGTTTCTAAGTCGATAGCAATCATACCGCCAAAGCCGTATCCTTCGTTCATCATCTTTTTGAAAAGCTCGTGACTTGGGTGCTCAGGCATACCGGGATAGTTGAACTTGAGTCCCATCTCTTTGAATCTTTCGGCCAGATACATCGCATTTTTACTGTGTTGCATCATTCTGATGTGCAATGTATGTAAGTTTTTAAGAATAGCTGAAGATAATTTGGGATCCAAAACCGGACCTAACAACATCGCTGTTCCATCGTTCACATCGATCAGGCTATTGATAAACTCGCTGGTAGAGCAGATAGCACCTGCGACACAGTCGTTTTTACCGTTAACAAACTTGGTCATACTGTACACCACAACGTCTGCACCAAAATTGGCAGGAGTGAAAATAAGAGGAGTAAAAGTATTGTCAACCACTAATTTAGCACCATGTTCATGAGCAATTTTTGCCAATCCTTCGATATCCGCAATTTGTAAAAGAGGGTTGTTCATGGTTTCAGTGTACACCATCTTGGTATTAGGGCGCATCGCTTTTTTTACTGCGTCTAAGTCGGTTGCATCAACAAATGTAACATCGATATTGAATTTTGGAAGGTAGTTCTTTAAAAAAGCAAAAGTTCCGCCGTAGGTGGTCATACTGGACACAATATGGTCGCCGGCACTACAGATTTGTAAAATGGTACAGGTGATGGCAGCCATACCAGAACCGGTTACCCAACCTTCTTCCGTGTTTTCCATTGCAGCCAAAGCATCGGATAAGTATTTGTTACTTGGATTCCAGTGTCTTGAGTATAAAAAACATCCTTCAGTTTCACCATGAAAAGTGTCTGTCATAGAATGTGCTTCCATAAAAGTAAAAGTAGCCGAATCACAAACAGAAGGATTCACACCACCAAATTCGCCAAATTGTCTTAAGTCTTGAATTGCACTTGCAGGATCAAATTTTTTCATAATTGATTGATTTTTTTTAATGTTTATTGATTATTAAATAATTTTTAAGCTTCTAATACAATCGACAAAGTTACGAATTTTTTTTGAATATTTTGCACTTAAAAATCTGCCATTTTGCCAGTCGGTATAAAATAGAGATCCGAATCACTCCGAAACCATATACAGTACTGCGACTTAAGCTGATAGAGGAAGCCTCTTCAAAATATTTTGTTGAACAAGAGATCTCTCCAATATCGTATCCCAGATACAAAATCTTAGCCAGCATTTCATTGTCGAAGATGAAATCGTCAGAGAACTGTTGATAATGGGTTTTCTCAAGCACCTCTTTCGAGAAAGCCCTGAACCCGGTGTGGTATTCGGAGAGTTTCTGATTTAAAAGAATGTTTTGGAACAGTGTCAACGCTCTGTTAGCGATATATTTAATAATCGGCATTCCCCCTTTGATTGCTCCTTTCCCCAGGATTCGGGAGGCACACACCACAGGATAAACTTCATTGGCAATCATGTAACAGATGGAATGAATTAGTTTTGGGGTGTATTGATAGTCTGGGTGTACCATTACGATGATGTCGCCACCTATTTCCAGCGCTTTATCGTAGCATGTTTTCTGATTTCCCCCATATCCTTTGTTTTGATCGTGGATGATGAGGTGTTCTATACCCAATTTTTGGGCTACTTTGACTGTATCATCTTTGCTGCAATCATCGGTTAAGATGACATGATCAACAATGTCAAACGGAATTTCAGTATAGGTCTGCTCCAATGTCTTTTCGGCATTGTAAGCAGGCATCACCACCACAATTTTTTGACCATTGATCATACCCTAGAAAAGATAACCCATTTTGATGTAAAAATTTGCCTTTTTCGCGCCATCTTGTTCTTTGAGTGGCATAGCCCAATCCACAGAGAGAATAAAGTTCTCATTCATGGCGATTTTAAGTCCCATTCCGGCAGAAAAGTGAGGTAGAAATATTTTTTTGGGATCCCAGTCGAAATATTCCGGCAATCTATTGATGTCAAAGTCAGGATCATTGGCAGCGATACTCTCTCTTACCTTTGCTTCATCTATTGGATTAGGTTGAATAACCATACCCATATCCATAAAGGGGTTTAGACCAATATAGAAGTGCTGTTTGCCTATATCAAAATTGACAACTTTCCATCTGAGTTCCATATTTGTATATCCGAATCCATTGGCTAATACTCTGTTTCGCATCACCCCACGGACTGAATTTCCTCCTCCAATCGCTTCATACAGAACACGTTGTATTACTAATGTGTTAAGGTAGTTATCCATATAGAAGGGTGAGTCTCCTAAAAGTAGCAATTGAATACCGGCACGGTAAGCAAAAATCAGACGATCGGGAAACAATGTGATGTACTGTTGGAATACACCATTTAATTTTAAGTTATTGAACTCTTTTTGCTCTCCAAAGGCGGCGCTATAGGTTAAAAAGAGATCGCAATAGATTCCTTTGGAGCTGTTCGATTGTCTATCCCGACTATCGAAAATAACTCCTCCACGGAGGTACGGATGACTTCCCCCCTTGAGTTCATTTTCAGAAAAAATGTTCCACTTAACATACTTATCAAATAGTTCATCAATAACAGGGAGTTGATTTTCAGCTTTTTGTCCCTTATTGAGGCGTTCCAGGTTAACAGGTGAGATATGGTAATGAAGCAATCCCAAACCGACAGCCCATTTGAAATCGTTACGAATGGTACCTTGCAGGTCTCCGGAAACACGGAACAGGTTCCGATTGAACTTGTAAAAAGCCCTGGAAAGATATTCGGGGTTATTATCCAATTTGGAGTTGTGCCAGAGCGGATTATAGATGCTTGAATAGCCGTTATAGCCGTAAAAATCGCACATGGCATCAGGGAGGAAAGAGAGATCCACCGTTAAACGATGGTTGGGGATGAGGTATTTGGAGTCGTAATTGAACCTAAAGAGTCCATATTTTTTGGTAGTATAGGCAACTTCAAGAAAAAATGAGTGTAAATAGTCGGGATACTGTGATCCGTCTCCGTAATTAAACAGGTTGGTCAAGATACCATACTGAAATCCCAGGTCGGCATCGTAGGCAATACTGGGAAGTACCCCCAGATTCCAGCCGGTTTTGACTTTCTTTTGCTCCGGTTGCGGCTCAGACTCAGATTGAGAAAATCCGATCTGTGTAAGCAATAAAAATGCAACTAATAATCCGATTTTTGTTTTCATAGATCCCTATTTTTTAAGTTTGAGATAAATTTTACATCCACATTTTAAGCAGATAGTAGATGGTTACACCCAGGTATGTTCCCAGCGCGTACCCCGCCAGTCCGATAGCGACCCCACTAATCAACACTTTCCTGTTATTCATGGCACTCACAATAGGAGGAATAAAAGGAGGGGAACAGAAGAGTCCTATTTCTGCAACTACGTAAAGGTCTCCGGTAACTTTGAAAATCCGGCACAATATAATGTGGATTGTCATAATAATGACGGTCATTGTGATGATAAAGAACAGGATATTAATCACTCCTGTATTAATTTCTGTAACATCGAATTTTGAAGCAGCAGCGACACAAAAAAGCAGAATAAAGAACATTCCTAACTCAAATGTCTTAGGTAAGTTCCGAATTCTTTTAGAAAAAGAGGCGATAATAGCAAGGGTGGTAATAGAGAGGATGATGACCAATTCATTGAGTTTTCCAACTGTGAGTATGGAGATACCTACACCGGCGGCAAAAATAAGGATAGCAACCAGCAATCCCAACATCAATCTGGGGAAAACCCATTTATGGAACATGCGATCATACCTTTCAAAGGAGACTGATCCTATCATGTGTGAATCGGGATCAATGGAAGAGTATTGATCATAATAGGGGAGTAGTTTTCTAAAAAGTTTGTATCCCCCTCCGGTGATAAAAAGAATAAGAGGGAAAATAACCACCATTTGAAAAGTTAATGTGATGGTCATCACTTCTTCTGAAATTTTTAGAGCTTGTCCTACTGCGAAAAAGTTCATGGTTCCACCTGCATAAATTCCGGTGAGGATGGCAGCCATACCCGGTAGGTCAGTAAATTGCTTATTTTTGAATATGAAAAAAGTAATGATTACCCCTGCAGCAACGGCAACTAAACCGGTAATGAGTGCAGTAACAGCTTTGGGAAGGGATTTAGTCCATAATTTAAAATCAGAACTAAAAAGCATCAGCGGAATGGCAATCGGGACGGAAATATTCATCAATAAGTCTTGAATTTTCCCTAAACTTACAGCATCCTGCTCTGTCAAAACGGGGGTTAGTGTGATAAAAAGTGCTGCCACTATACCAATTGCATAGGCAACAATTACAGTACCGATTTTCTTAACCAATTTTGTTTTTTGGTATAATAAAATGACAATGAAAGGGGTACTTAGGAATAGAATTGTTAATAGTGGAACGATCATACTAATACTTGGATTTAAACTGCAAATATATATAAAAATCGAAAAATAATCAAAAATAGTTCAATTTATCTCTATTTTTTTCCTATTTTTGCCCCCTCGAAGAGAGACTCAAAGAATAATTATTTGCTCATGATCTATTTTTTTAAGAAACAGTTTCTACTGTTGATCCTTTTTTTTGTCGTTTCCACGCTGATGGCACAGGTTGACCGCTCTGATAAAATTGTTTTCGGAGAAAGTGACACCCTTTCTATTATCGAAGATGAGGTTGAGTCAAATGACGAAGATTTTGATGAGGATTATCAGGAGGTAGGAAAAGAGGAATCTATGATTTACATCTATTTTGATTGGATGCCCGGTTATGGAACCTATAATAATTTTGACATTTTAACCACCCATTATAAACACGAAACTTCGCTTGCGGCTGACACACTGATTTTAGGTAATTATGTTCATCCTGCCCCTTATAAGGTGTATTCAAAGTATGGAAGACGCAGAAGAAGGATGCATTATGGTGTCGATTTAAGCTATCCTACAGGTACTCCGGTAGTGGCTGCTTTTGATGGAATTGTGAGGATTTCAAAGAGTAGGGCGGGAGGATATGGAGATTTGATTGTAATCAGGCATGATAATAAGCTGGAAACCTATTATGGACACTTAAGTAAAAGGTTGGTTAATCCCGGGCAGTTGGTTTCAGCCGGCGATACCATCGGGTTGGGCGGTAATACCGGGAGATCTACAGGTCCTCACTTGCATTTTGAAGTGCGCTATATGGGAGTGCCCTTTAATCCGGAAAGAATTATCGATTGCAATGAGTTTAAACTTAAGGTGGATACTCTTTACACTTCCGGAAAGGAGATCAAGATAACATCTCCCGTTGTTAATCCACAAGCTAATGAGGGTGCTTCAAGTAAATTGTACATTACTGTGAAAAAGGGTCAAACTTTGGGGCATATTGCGCGGAGATATCGGACCACAGTGTACAAGTTGAAGCAGTTGAATAGACTGAAGAGCGATTTTATTCGTGAGGGTCAACGATTGAGGGTGAGGTAACCTCATTTGATTATTTAAAATGGTATGAAAAGAATTATAATTTTCTTTGTTCTTCTGCTTTGCTTTTCAGTTAAGGCTCAGGAGGATTATTATCACTTAGGCTTTTCTCGGGATCATTCCGTTAATATTTCAAGAGAGGATGGGACACTGTTGAAATATCCCTGGATTGGTGGGATTAACAGCATCTATTTTTCAACGATTGACCTTAACTTTGATGGTCATCAGGATCTGATTGGCTTTGAAAAGCATGGTGCGCGTTTGATTCCTTTGTTGTGGAATCCGGTTACTGAAGAGTACGAGTATGCTCCGGAATATGTGCGCTTTTTCCCTAAATTACACGATTGGGCTATCTTTAAGGATTATAATTTCGATGGAAAAGCGGATATTTTCACTTATGGATTGGGGTCGATTCGCGTTTTTAAACAGACTTCAACGGATGACACGCTCCGATTTGAGTTGGTTGCAGATCCGTTAGAGTCCTTTTACTACAACGGTCTGGTTAACATCTTTTCCTCTCCTGATGATTATCTGGCTATCGCGGATATCGATCAGGATGGCGATTTGGACATTCTCAATTTTTGGGTTTTAGGCAAGTATGTGCATTGGCAAAAGAATATGTCGATGGAGTTGTATGGACATGCAGATTCGTTGAATTTTATTCTGGCAGACGAGTGTTGGGGCGAGTTTAACGAGGCTGCGGATGATAATGTGATTACCCTTTTTTCCTATTGTGAACTCAAGGATTGGGATCCAAAAGAGGAACACGATCGACACATAGGGTCCTCAATGAAGATTATTGACCACAATGCAGATGGTTTACCGGACCTGCTTATTGGTGATGTAGATTACCCGGATCTGATTCTTTTGATCAATGGAGGAACGTTGGATTCCGCTTTGATGGTTTCACAAACTACAGATTTTCCAAATGCAACTGATCCGATCTACCTTTTTTCGATGCCCGCAGTGAACTATATCGATCTGGATCGGGATGGTGTTCCTGAGATTCTGGTTTCTCCTTCCGACCCTTCCTTGAATAAGTCGCAGGACCACAATTCATTATGGCGATATGACTACAATGCTCAGTCGATGCAGTATGAGTTAACTACTACTTCCTGGTTGCAGGATGAAACGGTAGATGTAGGCAGTGCGGCGTATCCGGTGCTGTTCGATTGGGATCAGGATGGCTTGTTGGATCTGTTTGTTTCCAATTTTGGGAGCTACGATAGCTCTAACTACGTAAATGGGGTTCAGAAATCCTATTATGCATCCCATATTCACTATTACAGGAATATAGGAACAGCTAACGCACCTCATTTTCAGTTGGTTACGGATGATTTTGGAAATCTGCGCAGCTACAATTTGCAGTCTTTGTATCCTGCTTTTGGGGATATCGATGGGGATGGTGCTATAGATCTGCTTTGTGGTGCTCATGATGGTAAGATTATTTTTTTTAAAAATATAAATTTGGGGGGAGGCTTACCCGCTTATGCCCCCCCTGCCTTTAATTTTGGGAATATCTCTGTTACATCTCAAAGTACTCCGCAATTGTATGATATTGACCAAGATGGCGATTTAGACTTGCTGATTGGTAATCGGCGCGGTAATATTGCCTATTATCGCAATGTGGGCACTACAGGTACGGCGCAATTTGAGCTGGTTACTACCACTTTTGGAGATGTGGATGTCCGTAATGCGGAATTATCCTACTTTGGCTATGCAGCCCCTTGCTTTTTTGAATACCGGGATATAACGCTTTTGGTTTGTGCCAATGAGCAAGGCGAACTGCTTTTCTACAAAAATATCGACGATAATCTGGATGGAACCTTCACGCGGGACTGGAACCTGGTCGAAACGATTGATAATCAACCTTATTTCATTCAGGAGGGAATTCGTTGTGGTGCAGCTATCGCTGATTTGGATGGAGATGGCGTTCCGGATATGATTGTCGGCAATTGGGCGGGCGGTTTATCCTATTTCAAAGGTAGTGATCCGATTCAAGTATCGGTGCCGGTTGTCGAAGAGGAGATTATTCGTTGTTATCCCAATCCTACCACAGATTTTCTACATATTGAGGTTAATGCGCCCTCTTTTCAATACCAAATCTACTCGATTATGGGAAATTTACTCGCTTCTGCTGAGGTCAATGACAGCATGGCGCACTATTCCTGCTCGCATCTCCCCGCAGGGCTTTACATATTGAAAGTATTTACAGGACAAAAGGTTTATTCTACGAAATTTGTGGTTGTGGAATAATAATTATGAATTACGAATTACGAAATTATCCTTTTAGATAAATACAATGATACGATTTGAGCCGTAAATATACGAAAGTGATACGAAAGGCGGATTTCTATCTTGTGGTAAACTCAATATCTTCCCCCATGGCTCTCGTTTCTCTGACCAATTCTTGCAAATCCTCCGGTAAAGTATCCAACGGTACCATAAATCCGTCAATTATCACCATTTCATTAAAAGGATTTGATGCCGTCATGCTTTGAGTAGAAAACTCAGGATTAAAATAGCCTAGCTTCAACATCTTCTTAATATCTCGTGATTTATTAGAAACTGTGGAGTTATTTGTCCCAAAGTAGGCATTAAGCTGTTCGACCGTTATATAAGGTTCAGATGACTTATCAAACAAGAAATTGATTGAACCGATGGTATGAATAACTGCTGCTGCCCAAATTTCAAGTTTCCCTCTCTGAAATGGAACATCTCTTTTTCTTCCCAATTTCTTAATCAACTTTTCACACAACTGTCGGTATTCATCATCCAATTTTTGAGTACAAAACTCATTTGTCGTTTCGATAAGTTTTTTCTCAATTTCTTTAATTTCTTCTTTGGTCATAATCTTTATGATATAATTTTTACTTGTCTTGACAAATTGATTGAATTAAACATTTTAATGAGACGCAAAGATACAACAAAAAGGATTAGGACCTAAAAAAGTCGAAAGTCGAAAGTCGGAAGGCAAAAGTAATTGAAAATTATTTATCATATCTTGCAGATATTCAAATAAATGCAAAATCATTCTACCTTCTACCCTCTACCTTCTACCTTATAAAACGTAATTCGTAATTCGTAATTGGGTTCATTCCGCCTTCCGCCTTCACCCTTCCGCCTTCACCCTTCCGCCTTATAATTCTACCTTCTTCCTTCTTATTTCTACCTTCAAATAATTGGGGGCAGGATGGGGGTTACTCTTTTGATATTTCATTTCCCCACTCTGGAAAAAATCCGAAATTTTGTACTACAAACGGTTTCGTATTACATAGCTCTAGTTTATACGTTATCCAACACGATGCAAAACCGATGTTAATGATAGTATTATCTTTTTACCGGACAGATTTGAACTGTTTTATATAACAGTTTCCATTTTGATTTGCAATAATTTTTGCAGTATTTGTACTTCCAAAAGAGTGCATTGTAGCATGAAAAGCGGATAAGACTTTATCTTGAAAATCTTGATTACTTTCAAGTTGTTCGATTTTTAACCCTATCTCCATTGCTTTTATGATGTTGATATGTTTGCCGTGTGTTTTAAAATTTCCATGATTGGAAAGGTATTCAGCAATTTTGTCAGGAATTTCATCACCTTCATCTTTAAACATAAATGATTTGAGCCAATCTCCAACAAGTTCTTTTCCAAAGTCAATTTGGTCTTGACATCTTACAAGTAAAGCTGGTCCGTATTGACTTAGCATTGGAAGCCATGAATTTAGATTTTTAGGGTTTGTACTACAATCTTCTTGTGCTCTTTTAAACTGTTCTAATATTGCATGTGCCGGAATTGACTGAACTCCAACGGCTGTTTGTAGGATGAATTGTGGGTCTATTGGTCCAATGGACGATTGTTTTCCCATAACGATAATGTCAGCAGAACAAGCTAACATTGTACCAGCACTCATTGCTGCTTGAGGTATGATAATTCGAATATGCTTAAACTTTTGTCTTAAATATGAAACTATTGCATCAGTAGCTTCAGCAGAACCACCACCAGTATGAATAATTAGGTCTAAATCTTTACATTTTAACCCTGAAATAGCCTCCATAAAAGCATGGATGTCTTCATCGTTAATTGATACTAAATTGGGTGGTGCATCACCGGAAGTCCAGCGAGTAGCGTATATAATTGTGTCTCTGCCCGTGAAAGAGGATAACTCCTTTAAATATTTGTTACGAACAGTATCGAATGCTTGTTGGTCACCCGCTTGAATTTGAGAGCGGATTTCCTCTAATAATTGTCCCCAGGTTGGCATTAAGCAAGAGTAATTTGGTTATTAGCGGTTTCAGCAGGTGTCTGTAATGTCAGGTTTAAATAATCTTGCAGATTTGTTGTCTGGGCTGTCATGTTGTTAAGTGTTGCAATTGCCTCATCAATATCAGGATAGAGCTCCTTTGCTTTATCAAGCAACTCTTGAAATTGTTTTTCAATAACTTCTTTTTTTTGTTCGTTGTCTTTCATGTTAGTTGATTTAGTGTTACAAGATGTATAGTTAATTTTTGAACTGTTAAGTTGTGAATTTATTGCATGAGTGTTGTAAAATATTATTTTAACACTCAATTTACGGTGCAAAGATACAACAAAAAGGATTAGGATTTATAGGATTAGAGGATTTTAGGATTAAAAAGTCGAAATCAATGTGCTGTTGGTGACCTATACTGACTTGTTTGGCGTAGTTCTATACCTCCGAATCAACAGGAAAAATAGAACAATCAGAATGATAAAATATAAATATCCGGAATATGGCACGATCTGTGACAGTAATTTGTATGGATAGTACAAGAAAAACAGGGTTCTTGAAATGAACAAAGCAGAAAAGAGTACCATACTTGAAACAATTCCTAAAAGAATTTCCGTCCATTTCATAATTTTTCTGAATAGGAAATAGGAAATATTTCCGATTAATAAAGTGAAGATGACGAAAGTAGGCAAAAAAAGAAATCCGGCCAAAAATGATCCTCTGGCAGCAATATCTGAACTTTCACCGTTTTGAAAAGCCCAAATGTCGATGAAAATCAGGATTAGCACTGCAGAGAATGATAAAACTCCAAGGAAGTTTATCAAGAAGATTTTCAAAACATTATGCGTTGATAAATTGCTCATTATTTAGAATAAATCAAGCGGTTTAAATCCGTATAAACTACACCATTTAATTACGCAACAAAGATACAACAAAAAGGACTAGGATTAATAGGATTAGAGGATTTTAGGATTAAAAAAAGTCGAGAGTCGGAAGTCGAAAGTCGAAAGTTTTTAAATATAGAACTGAACTAACATGTTTCTGTGTCATATTTCTAATTTTTTATTTGGGATTTTAAATAAAAAGGGGGCAGGATAGATTTCCCTTTATTCAAATTTATTACCCCACTCTGGAATATTATTTCATTATGTCCAAAAATATTGTGCTTCATTTTTTGTACCATACCGCTGGTAACATAACCTGCAAGATTTTCTTCTATTCGCTCCCCGTTTTTTAAGTAGTTGATGTTGAAAGAACAATCATTTGAAATATCCACCCAAACGGTTTTACTTTCTCCTTTTTCTAACTTTTCAATACGTTCTGCTTCGCAACCATCTACGATTATTTCTGTTAATGTACTGTCTGTTGTATTATCTGCATAAGTTTACAAGTCCTGCCAATATAATAAAACCATACCCCCAAAAAGGAAGTACAAAGCATAAGTAAAAAAGTACACTCCGAAAATGCCTGTTCCAAGAATGAACGGAGCCAATGTCGTCACTCTACCTATTTTTATTACTATCCATTGTGTCAATATGTTGTTTATGAGGTGTTTATAAACTAAGATGTTCAGTCAGTGTATTTTTGTTTTATTTTCCAAGTGCTGTTGTTAGAATGCTTTATAACGTTGGAGTGTAGCAGTTGCAAAGGATAACTCTCATCTCTATCAGTCCACACAAAATTCTATGGTGGGTGAAGCGTTTGAATCCCACTAAACCATTATTACCGTTATACTTTGTTAGTCTTCTCTTTTACCACTGTTTTGAAACTGTCAAAAATGTTTTTTATTAAACTATCTTCTTTTTCTTGCCCATCCTTTCTTTTTCTCCATGCAATATTCCAATCAAAACTTCGCTCAATATTCTTATTAGCTATTTTTTTTTCAATTGCAATTTCAATTTCAGAATAATCAATCTTATATTTCATTGCTCTTGTAATACATTCATCTAATAAATCTTCCAAATTGTCGTCTTCATATTCTACCTGCAATGTCATTAACGTACTTATGCGTTTTTTATGCAACTCATCTTTTGAAACAATTTCCAAATACTCCTCATTATAAATATTTTCTAATCTTTCAAATTCTTCAAAATCATTTAAATCAACAATACTTTCAGCAATAAAATCTAACATTTTTTTAACATCATTTTTAAATTCGGCAGAAAAATATTCAACAATATTTATGTAGCTAGCTATTTCACTTCTATGCAATTGATAACTATCCTTAAACATAATGTCTTTAAAGCGATGTAGAATTAGATTCTGCAAAACTGGATAATTATCAACATCAATAAATCTCAATATTTCATTAAGTTTTATGTAATCTGAAAAGTATTCTAGTTCAAAACTGGTTGAATAATTACGTAATACAGTTGAATTCAAGTTATCATACTCTGAACAGATTCTATTTACAACTAAATCGCATTGTTCTTTGGATAAAAGAATTCTATTGTAAACAGCAAAATCTAAATCTTTTTTATAGGAAAATACTGTAAAAAATTGATTGATTTTTTTTGCTGTTTTTAGGATATCGGTTATATAATCAGAATAATTTTTGAAATAACAAACAAGAAAGTCCTGAACTGAGGGGTTTTGATATTCGATGTTAAATTTATTGTTATTGTCTTTTTGAATTGAAATAAAAGTATTTTCTAATTCTTTAATTGCCTTATTAAACAGGAGTTCATTAAACACAATACTGTACTTAGAAGAATATTCTTTCGAAAAATCTTTAACTATATCCTTTAAGTCATCCAATAAGATCGGTGTTCCCGCTGATAATAGATTCACCAAAATTATTTGAGACAAACAGGAGATTTGATTCTCAAAGACATGTTTCCATATACTTTCGGGATTATCAAGAAAACTCAAAAATCTTGATGGAAAATCTTTTGCATCTATATTCTGCCAAACATCATCATTAGTTATTGTTTTTATGATTCGGGGGTTGTAATTTCTATGTTCTATTATACCCATATACTTTTGATTATCAATCAAATTATAGATGTACTCTAATGGTAAGTTTGAAAAATAAAGATGATTATATAATATTTTTGCTCGAACAATTTTATTATATTGAGAAAGGTCTATAACACATTTTGCAAACTCTAAAAAAGGATTGTTAAAAACATCATATTTTTGTTTAGCTTGAGCAAGAATATATTCTCGTGTAGTAAGAATGACAATCTTATCCTTTGATTTTGACACCTTTTCTATAAATCTCACAATTTTCTTTTCTTCATTTGTGCCTAAAGTGTTTTCAAGAAAATTTG
The DNA here is from genome assembly GCA_029570835.1 of Bacteroidota bacterium. Taxonomy (GTDB): domain Bacteria; phylum Bacteroidota; class Bacteroidia; order Bacteroidales; family WCHB1-69; genus UBA5429. The sequence continues at coordinate 73,362 of JAKPTX010000140.1, read as the reverse complement.
TCCCTAAAAAATCGTCAAATAGAAAAATTTGTTTTTTTCCTTCTTTGTAATATGTATATCCATCATCTATTGAATCTGATAAATAAACAAACTCTTCAAATCCTTCTGCTAAATAATGGAAGACAAGTATTCTTGCTAATGTGGTTTTTCCAATACCTGGAATACCGGAAATAATTACATATTTTTTCTGTCTGATAATTTCAGATGCTTTGTAGAAACTATCATTATTAACATAGACCCTAATCGTTTCTTGAATTTTTTCTAATTCAAAATTAGATTGGTTTTCAATGCGGCTATTAAGAATTTTTTCTAAAACATTTACACTTGATAACCACAACTTAAAATGTTGTTTTTCAATATCAGGATAAATAGAGAGTAAATGATTTAGTTCATTTCTACCAAAAATATCAGATGTAGAAAGAATAAACGGTGAAAATAGTTTAAAAATTGAATCCTTTTGATTTGGCGTTAAACCAACAGATGTTGATAAAATATATCTTTCAGGATTGAGAATTTGAATTTTTTTAACCTCCTTTTTTAGGCTATTAATTAATGTATTATAATCACTATATCTCTTACATTGGATAATTATTTCGTTTTTTGAAATTGATGAATATCTTAAATCTATACCTCCATCTTTGCCAGTTGTAAAAGATTCCAAAAACAAATTAAAATGTTTTTGAAGCAAATCTTGTGTTAAATCCTCAAATTCAGTTGGTGATAAACTTTTAAAATCGTAATCTGGCATAGCTTTCTTTTTTTAATTGAGGCTTACTGTTCGAGGCTATGTGCAGAGGCGGATTTGCAAGCGTTTTCTGTCAGAACAACAAAGAAAATTGAGCGAGAATCTGATTAACGCATATCACTACGCCATTGCATATAGCCTGAGTTAGCAGCTAGTTTTTAATTTGATTTACTCCACTTTCCATATATCTTTTGCCTTTTTAAATAGAAATTCAGCTCTTTTTTCAATTTCACTTTCATCCCATTCAGGTAATTGGAGATACGGTGCTAGGGTTTCAATTCCACCCGAATAATGAGTTAAACCACCTTTATTACCACTACCCCTTTTTTTCGTTGGCCAATTAGCGTCTCTAATTGAGGCATTTAATGATTGTGTGATTATTGCTAAATTACCCAATGTCTTTATTTTGAAATTTCTGTAATCTTTAGCGTCTTTATCCGAAACACTTCTCCATTTGTTTTCCCATTTTTTAGGCATTAAGTGTTCCAAACTATATTTGTTGAGACCTAAAAGTTGAGTTGCTTGTTTTTCTCTATTTCTTATTTTAGATTCAATAAAGTAAATAATTCCTGCAGATTGTTTGTTGATTAATACAGAGTTTTCAAATCCTTTTTTTAGTTCTTTGTCGTTTGGAAGATAGTTTACCTGATCACTTCTTTTTTCCAAGAATTGAATAAACATCTCTTTAGAAAGAATTTTATTTGATATAAGTCTATCTGTAAATAGTTGATTGTAATTTTTAGTCGAAGCTTTTACAACCATTCTGCGCATTATATAGCTTTCGATAAATGCAAATAATTCATTTCTTTTATTTATATCGTCTACATTTTTGAGAATGTAAAGTGTGTAAGGAATTAGTGTAGAAGTATCAAGTCCAAAAGTTATAGCATTTATACGTTCAATTCCACTTTCATCAGTGAGTTCGTTGTTCACAATGTCATAGTCAAAATTATCTTTAAACAAAATGGCATATTCTCTTATTTCATTAAGAATTGCACCTTTATCTAATTGATAATCTTTTATAAAACGCTTATATGATTCAAAAAGGTTTTCGACTTTTGAGAATTCGATTTTATCATCATTTTTTACTTTAAGTTCAGGATCTTGGATTTTAATTTGAAGATAAGAATAGAAGTAAAGGTCTATGAAAGTTCTCTTTAAACGACCTGTTGTTACTTCTTTATCCCAATAGATTTTTGTTTCGTCGTCTTTTTCAAATATTTCCTTCCAATATTTTTCATAGTATTCTATTTCATCTCGTTTGAAGAAGTAATTTTTAAGTAATTCTGCTGTCGTTAGTCGAACACCTAGAGAGTTAATTGTGTCAAATATTTGTTGTTCATCCTCTTCATAGCCAAGGTCAATACCAACGAATAATATATTGTCTAAAATGTTGAAAAAGTCCAAAGAGCCTATTAAGTCTTCTTCTGTTATGTTTTCATTAAAAAAGTTATATGCGTTGAGAATATTATCGTTTTCTGAAATGTTTGTAAAAACTTGAAGAGTCTCAAGATTAACAACTTTATTAAACGAATCTTGGTTGTTGTGGTTGTGAAGTAAAATGATTGATTTATCTCGTTGTTTTTTAAAAGTTTCGGTAAAGTCATTATCAGAACTGTTTTTTAGACACAATACTTTCATAAATATATTCAATGTTGTAAGTCTTTGCTGTCCGTCAATCACAGTCAAAATGGAATCTTTATTAGAAGCAGTTTCTTGTTGCTTTAGGATTATCGAGCCCAAAAAATAGGGCTTTTGGGTTGATGAAACCATACGCATATCTTCTAAAAATCTCTGCCATTGTTCAATATCCCAAACGTACGCTCTTTGGAAAAAAGGAATTTCTAAATTCCTACCCCTATTGAATATGTCTCTAATTGTTCTTTTTCCTGCTTCCATATATTTAATTAGTTATAGTTAAAATTGTTTTTTTATACTTGTAAAATATTTAAATCAAACGACAAAAGTACAACAAAAAATTATCAATTACATGATAATAATAACCAATTACTACCTTCTACATTGTGAAACCGTAATTCGTAATTCGTAATTGGATTCATTCCGCCTTCCGCCTTCCGCCTTTTTTTGATTCCCCTCCTTTGGAGGGACCAGGGGGAGGTCGATTCGTAATTTTTAATTGAACAGCGTTCTCATCACCTCTTCAATTTTGACAACCGGGCATAGTTTGATCTTGTACTGATTTTGGTTAATCCCTTTCATGTTGTATTTGGAGAGGAAGATTCTGTTGAAGCCTAACTTTTCTGCTTCGCTGATTCTTTGCTCAATGCGGGAAACGGGTCTGATTTCGCCACTCAATCCTAACTCGCCGCAGAAACAGGTTTTGGCATCGATTTCGACATCTACCGCGGAGGAGAGAATCGCGGAGACTACAGCAAGGTTGATACCGGGGTCTTCAATGTGAAATCCACCGGCGATATTGAGGAATACATCCTTGGCACCGAGCTTAAAGTTGCACCGTTTTTCCAATACCGCCAACAACATATTCATTCTACGCAGATCAAATCCGGCAGTGGAGCGTTGGGGTGTGCCATACACAGCGCTGCTCACTAACGCCTGTGTTTCAATCATCATGGGGCGATTGCCCTCCATAATGGCGGCGATGGCATTGCCGCTAAACAGTTCATCCTTGTTGGAAATCAGGATATTGGAAGGATCGGCGATCTCTCTTAATCCACCGCTTTGCATCTCGAAAATGCCCAACTCCGAAGTAGCTCCATATCTGTTTTTCAGTGCGCGGATAATGCGATAGCCGTAATGTTGGTCGCCCTCAAATTGCAAAACGGTATCCACAATATGTTCCAGGATTTTAGGACCCGCAATGTTGCCATCCTTGGTGATATGTCCAATCAGAAAGGTCGGAATTCCGGTGGTTTTACTGTAATGTTGAAACTCAGTCGCACACTCCTTGATTTGCGATATGGAACCGGCAGCGGAGTCAATGAGTCCGCTTTGCATCGTTTGGATGGAGTCGATAATCACCAATTGCGGATTGATCGTTTCGAGATGTTTGAAGATCTCGCCGGTGTCGGTTTCCGTCAGGATGTAAAACTCGCTATTACCCTGATTATTAATGCGTTCCGCTCTCATTTTGAGCTGCGATTCACTCTCTTCACCTGAAACATAAACAACAGGAAAGTTTGGGAGTGACAGGGCAACTTGCAATAGCAGCGTCGATTTTCCAATTCCGGGTTCTCCACCTAACAAAACCAATGATCCGGGTACAATACCCCCTCCTAAAACACGGTCAAATTCTATACTTCCGGTGGTAACTCTGTTGAACTCCTGGATAGAGATCGATCCGATTTTTTTAGGAACCGACCGACTGATAAGCGTGCTCAGTTTTCCCTTTTTGGGCTGATCCCGATGCACCACTTCCTGCTCATAACTGTTCCAGGCACCGCAGGCAGGACACTTGCCAATCCAGGTGGAAGATTGATTACCACATTGAGTACAGTAGTAGAAAGAGGAGGATTTTGCCATAATTTCCGCTGTTTAGATTAAAAAGCAAAGATACACTTTTTTTTATGGAATATTGTGAAAAATAAATGTACTTTTGCAAGATGCAAATTTTTGTATCAACTTAAAAGACAAAAAGATGAAATTGGAGTTTTTGGGGGCATCAGGAGGCGAAGTAACAGGAAGTAAATTTTTAATCACAACAGTTGAAGGGAATAAAATTTTACTGGATTGTGGGATGTATCAAGGGAAAGGTTTGGAAACAGACAGTATGAACCGGGATTTAGGTTTTGATCCTAGGGAAATTGATGTTTTACTACTCTCTCACGCACATATTGACCACTCCGGTTTGATTCCTTACATCTATACGTTGGGATTTAACGGGAAAATTTACTGTACTTCGGCAACACGTGACCTTTGTTCCATTATGTTGGCAGATTCCGGAAAGATCCAGGAAGCGGATATCTACCAGTTCAACAAAAAGAGAGCACGTCAGAATTTACCCCCGGTAGAACCGATCTTCACCATGAAAGATGCTCATGAATCCATGAAACTCTTCTTTACATCACCTTACGATAAACCTTTCGATATTTTCCCCAATGTGAGTGTGGAATTCAAAGATACGGGTCACATTTTAGGTGGTTCCTCTATTGTGTTGAGAATTAGAGAGAACAATAAAGTGAAAACGCTTCTGTATACATCCGATGTGGGACGATACAATAAAAAGATTCTGAAAGACCCAACTTCTAATTTACCTCAGGCAGATTATATCATTTGCGAATCTACTTACGGAAACAGGCTTCACTCCACCATTGAAGAGGCTGAAGAACAATTGATGTTGATTGTGAAAGATGCTTGTGCCAAGAGAAGAGGCAAGCTGATCATTCCATCTTTTGCAATTGGTAGAAGTCAGGAGATTATTTACGCTTTACACAGACTACATAAGGAAAAGAATCTCCCGGATGTGGAGATCTTTGTGGACTCACCGTTGGCCGTGTCGGCAACAGATATTTACCGTTTGCACAGAGAGTGTTTTAACGATGAGATGAATGAGTTTATCGATGAGGTTTCCGATCCTTTTGGATTCAATAAGTTGCACTATATCAGAACGATTGAGGACTCCAAAAAGCTCAACATCTACAACAAACCTTGTGTGATTATTTCGGCATCCGGGATGATGGAGGCCGGGCGGGTAAAACACCACCTGGCAAATAATATCAGCAATCCGCGAACAACTATTTTGTCGGTTGGTTATTGCGCCCCCACCACCTTGGGAGCACGCATTATGAGAGGTGACAAAACCGTTTCGATCTTTGGAAATAAGTATAAAGTGAAAGCGCATCTGGAAAGTATCGATTCTTACTCAGGACATGCGGATTATCTGGAGTTATTGCAATATTTGAGTGTGCAAAATCCTAAAAAAGTGAAGAAATTCTTTGTTGTGCATGGGGATGATGAATCACGGGAAGGTTTTAAAGAGAAGTTGGAAGAGACAGGCTTTAAAAAGGTGTCCCTTCCGCTTCATAAAGAGAGTGTTAAGTTGTAAAGATTATGGATTGTTTCGGGACCTTTTTTCAACTGTGTGATTATGGCGGAACTTACGATCCCTTTATCGGGGGCACCATCACGGGTGTACCTAAGGGGGTTGAAATAAGTATAGCAGAGTTACAAGCTGAAATGACCCGACGGGCTCCCTCCCCCCAAGATTTTTTTTCTACAAAAAGAGAAGAAAAAGATCAAATAGAGATAGAAAGCGGTATTGAGGAAGGAATTACAACGGGCGAAGCGATTCGTTTTAAGATTTATAATCGGGATGTGCAGCCTAATCAGGCGTTGTTGCATGTACTGAAACCTTCGCATGCGTCTTATACTTACAAGATGAAGTATGGGATTCAAGATAATAGTGGCATTGGCAGGGCTTCAGCCCGGCAGACGGCGTGCAGAGTGGTGGCAGGGGCAATTGCAAAGCAGGTGTTGAAGCCGTATGGTGTTGAGTTTCAATCGTCTGTGGATGAACGTACAATAGAGAAAATGCGGCAATTGGAAAAAGATAGCTTGCAGGATGATACGATGGGGGCAGTGGTGAGAGGGGTGATCAGGAATTTGCCGCCCGGATTGGGAGAGCCGATATATGATAAACTGGATGCCAGACTCGCTTATGCCATGTTGTCGATTAACGGAGCGAAGGGATTTGAGATTGGCGAAGGGTTCCATGCCGCGCAAATGCTTGGTTCTGAATATAATGACACGCAAAATCCGGATTTTTCGTTCAATTCAAATCATGATGGGGGAGTGCAGGCAGGCATCTCAAATGGACAGGATGTGTACTTTGCTGTAGCCTTCAAACCGATTCCAACCATTCAAAAAGAACAAAAAAGTATCGATTTTGATGGAAATGTTGTAACCTTTTCGGGAAATAAACGAAATGATATATGTGTAGCTCCCCGCGTCTTGGTTGTGGTCGAGGCGATGGCAGCTATGGTTGTGCTTGATTTTTTATTGATAGAACAAAATAGAAAAAGATGAGAGGAGAACAGGTGGATCAAAGAGTGATGAACAAAAACAGAGGGAGATTTTCTCTATGGATTCTCTTGTGTTTTCTTCTTTTTGTATTTTTAACTCCCTCATTATCAGCACAAGATGATCCGGAAGGTGATCCTTGTGAACAAAAATTGGATAAAAGGGTTGAAAGGCAGATCAAAAAGGCAAAAGATCTGATGACTAAAGGGAATACCCAACGTCAAGGACTGGAGATCTACCGGGAATTGATGGAAGAGGATCCCAATATTTTAGAGGTGAACTACAGATATGCCCTCTTTTTCTACTCTAATTTGTCCCGGGTTGAGTTTAATCGACCTGTCGACCATAAGGACTTTAAGGAAGCATTGAGTGCTTTCAAGAGATTGCATGCGGTTTGTCCGCACTATAAACCGATGGCGAATCTGTTTGCTGCCCGGGTTGCTTTCTTTTCCGGACATTATGATGATGCAATTATCTTTGCGAAAGAGGTAGTTGATAATCCGGACCTCTTTTCTAATGATGCGCATCTGGATGAAGCGAAGTTTATCTTAAGAAAATCGAAATTTAACAAAGAAATTTTTGATCAACCCAGAGCTTTTGACCCCCAACCGGTGGCTCATATCTCTACACAACATGATGAGTATCTGGCATCCATTACGGCGGATGGAGAGCTGATCTATTTCACCCGCAGAATGCCGATAGATAAGAAAAGTAGTCCTTTTGCGGGGTCTGTGAAAGAGGATAAGGAGTTCTTTTCTTATGCGACTAAAAGAGCGGATGGCACTTTCAATGTCGGTGAACCCCTTGCATGGCCTTTTAATGACTCAAAAGGAGAGGGAAGTCCGACACTAAATTTGACTAATGATATCCTCATTTTTGCCAGATTGACGGATGGTAGTATTGGCCCAAACTATTATCCCAACTGGGATCTCTATATCTCCTATCTGATTGATGGTGAGTGGACTATGCCGGCGAATATGGGACCTAATATTAATAATCCCGATTCCTGGGAATCGCAACCTTCATTGAGTTCCGATGGGAAAACCTTGTACTTTGCCAGTGATAGAAGGGGAGGGTATGGTGGATCCGATATCTGGCGTGCCGAAAGGAATGAGGATGGTTCCTGGAATAGAGCAAAGAATTTGGGACCTGTAATCAATACCAAAGGGAATGAAAGATCTCCGTTTTTGCACTCCGATAGCAAAACGCTCTATTTTTCTTCTGACGGGGTTGCAGTTGAAGTGGATGAAACCGGAAAAACAGCAAAAAGAGTCGATCTTCCGGGTTTGCACTTGGGAATTGGAGGACAAGATGTCTTTTATTCAAAAATGGATCCCAATACCGGAGCGTGGACCAAGCCGATCAATATTGGATATCCGATTAATACACCTTTGAATGAGGTGGACTTTTTTGTGAGCTTGGATGGAACTACAGCCTATTTTTCTTCCAATAATATGGAGTCTCAGGATTGGAACGTGTATCAGTTTGAACTCTATGAGGAGGCGCGACCTAAGTCGGTTGTGCTGATTAAAGGGGAGGTAGAGTCGGATGTAGAGGATTACTCAGACATTACCGTAGAAATTAGAGATACGAATCTCAACGTGGTAGCCAAGACTACTGTGAATGAGAATACTAAAAAATATGCAGTGGTAACGGAGGTTGATGCTTATGATCCTAAACCGATCATTGTGAATGTAAAAAAAGAGGGATTTGCTTTTGACACCCGTGTGGTGGTTCCTAATTTGCCTAAAGGAAACGTAATTAAAACGGAAGCAGAGGTAAAAAAAGTGGAGGTAGGGAAGTCGTTTGACCTGCGTGATATATACTTTGCTACAAATTCTTACCAGTTAGTAGAGCAAACTAAAAAGTTGATCATTCTGTTTGCAGAGTTTTTGAAAGAGAACCCTACTGTGAGGGTTGAGTTACAGGGACATACCGACAATGTGGGTCGTGATAAAGATAATCAGGTCCTGTCTGAGAACCGGGCCCGTGCAGTGTACCAGTTTTTGATAGATCAAGGGATAGATGCTCATCGACTTTCATACAAAGGATATGGGGCTTCCCAGCCAATTGCTCCTAATACTACAGAGGAAGGCAAAGCAAAAAACAGAAGAACTGTTTTTGTGGTTTTAGATATCTGATTTATTACGATCTCCTCTGGAAAAAACCAATTTATAGCCGATTTTTTCCATATCTTCAGCCAACTGTGTGATCCCTTCGGCGGTTTCTACACCGGTTGAGATTTTATTATCGTATAAAAGATATTTTTTTCTAACATTAAGGGGGGAGAGGTTAGGCATAATCACGTTAGCGCCTGCTAAGACTGCTTGGCTTCTTCCTGCCTCTTCGGCACTGCCGAGAGCCGTTGTGGCAGGGAGCAGCACAGAAGGAATAAGCAAACGAATCAACCCGATCATGTACAGCGTGAGCTCCACGGTGCCCGCTTTTTCATGAGCAAAAGGCGTATCATGGTGAGGAAGAAAAGGGCCAATCCCAATCATATCAGGATCAAAATCAGTGATAAAGAGCATATCTTCAGCTAAATGCTCCGCTGTTTGTCCCGGAGAACCAACCATAAACCCGGTTCCGGTCTCATATCCGATCTTTTTCAAATAACTCAAACACTCCCTTCTTCTGGCGTGAGATAATGCTTTGGGATGGAGTGAATCATAATGTTCCTTATTGGCTGTTTCATGGCGCAATAAATAACGATCCGCACCGGCATTGAAGAAGGCCAGGTAAGTATCATAATCCCGTTCTCCTACAGAAAGTGTGAGGGCATGCTCAGGGTAACGCTTCTTGATATTGGTGATGATATCCAGCATCTCGTCAGTAGTGAAATGCATATCCTCTCCACCCTGAAGCACAAAAGTCCTGAATCCGATCTGATCTCCCAGTTCACAACACTCCAGAATCTCCTCTTTGGTTAAGCGGTAGCGCTCTATATTTCGGTTACCTGCTCTGATTCCGCAGTAGAAGCAGTTGTTACGGCAATAGTTCGTAAACTCGATTAATCCCCGTATAAAGATCTCATTGCCATAGTGTTTAGCTTGCTCCTGACGTGCTTTTTTAAACAGATATTCAGCCAACTCGGGAGTCCTATTCTCAATAACAGCAACCCACTCCTGTTTTGTCAGCCGGCGTTCCGAAGCTAATTTGTCAATAATCTCTCTCATGGTCTCTGTTTTAGACGATTTAACGCCCGATGGTATTTGGCAGCATTGTTTTGATGTTCCCGATCCGTTCTGGCAAAGTTGTGATAACCGGACAAATCATCCTTGGCACACATGAATAAATATGGATGTGCTTGGTGATACAAGACGGAATCTAAGGTCGATTTCTCCGGAATACGTAGCGGTCCGGGAGGTAACCCGAAGTGGAGGTAAGTATTGTATGGAGATTCAACTTCTAAGTCTCTGTGCAAGATTCTCTTAATGGAAAAATCACCCAAAGCAAACTTTACAGTGGGATCCGCTTGCAGTTTCATCCCTTTTTGAAGTCGGTTGATATACAATCCGGCAATCAATCCTTTCTCTTTCTCTCTGTGGTTCTCCTCTTCCACAATGGAAGCCAGGATAGAGACTTCCTGAGGGGTCAGATTGAGTTCTGCGGCTCTTTCTTTCCGGGAAGGAGTCCAGAATTCGCGATATAAACGGTAAATGCGATCGAAAAACTCTTCCGCTTCCAGGTCGTAGAAAAACTCGTAAGTATCGGGAAGAAACAGGGTCAAAACGGTAAGTGTATCGCAGCCGTAGTTTTGTAGAAAATCTTGATCCTGAAGTAGTTGCGCAAAATCCTGAACATCAAACAAAAATTTGTCCCCAATTTTTTCGATTAACTGCTCTTTAGTCCGAACATTGTTAAAAGTAAAATTAATAGGATAATGTTGTCCTCTTCGCAGTTTGCGAACCATATCCAGGTTGGATTCTCCCTCTTCAAAATGATATTTACCCTTTTTGACATGTAGGTCATATTTAAGCAGGCGGGCTACAATATTGAAGGTGTTGATATTTTTGACTGCTCCTAGTTCAGTGATTTGCTTAACAACTCCCTGATAATCAGTATTTTTAGTAATATGGATAGGTTCTGAAAGTTGCTTTCCGTTGGGTGCAAAAAGGATTTGATAGAGCATAAAGAGCCCTAAAATTCCCAAAAGAAGCACTCCAACAACAATCCCAATCCATAACTTTCTATTGTGTTTTTTCTTTTTCATTGATTAATTGTAACAAATAAACGTTTTGAAATCCTTGAGCCGTTCTAATCCAATCCTTTTGTAGTCCTACAATTTGAAAACCATGTTTTTTGAACAGGTTGAGGCTAATCTCGTTATTCTCCTGAATATTACAGTAAACCTGATGAAGAAGCAAGGTGGAAAACAGGTACTCTAAAGTAAGTTCCAGCAGCTCATGGGCATATTGATTTCCCCTGTAATCCTGATGGATTAAGATTCCCAAACCTGCTTTTTGATGAAAGGGGTCATACTCAAAAATATCCACAATGCCGATAGTTTGAGGTATTTGGTCTGCTTCTTCCGGTAGCAAATCCACCATCAAGCGAAGTTGACCGGTTTTATTCAGATCCTCTATGGAGGCTTCCACAAACATTTGCAAGGTATAGTGCGAAAAAGGTTTTTGTGTCTGACTGATTTTCCAGATTGCAGGATCATTCTCCCATCGGTAAAGCAGCTCTACATCAGTAGGTTCCAAGGCACGCAAACACAATTTCTCTCCACGAATAAACATAATCTTATTTCTTTTTGTCCGGAATGATGCGTTTGATAACTCTCAGTTTATGGGTGTATTTTTTTAAGTCATAACTATAGATTCCATGTTGGTCAATCCGCTCTATCTTTACAAATCCGGAAGCATGAACAACTCTGTTCAGTTCACAGATGATTCCAACATGGGTAATCTTTCCCTCTTCATTATCAAAGAAAACCAAATCTCCTTCGCGAGCTTCCTCAATAAAGTCAATAGATTCTCCAATTAATGCCTGTTGGGATGCATCCCGGGGGAGTAAAATTCCGGCGGCTTGAAAGCATACTTGTACCAATCCGGAGCAATCGATTCCAGCTATGGTTTTACCTCCCCACAGGTAGGGAGCCCTGGTGAGTAGGTATGCGCTTTCAATAACTGTTTGACGTGGTGGAACTTTCTTTTTTTTCTCTAAAGAAGGATATGTTAATTCATATTTTGTTTCTCCAAGATAGAAGAAAGGATCTCTGCTTTTAGGGTATTGAGATCCCAGGAAAACTCGAAAAGGAAGCCTGATTCTTAAATCAGTGAAAATTTCGGTGTCATTTGTAACTACTTCTCTTGGAGAGTTCATATACTCTTGGTACTCACTCTCAGTCATAGGTGCAAATAAATTCGCATCAATCCATCCTTCATAAGGGTAGAAACAGGTGTTCACCCTGAGCCAATCCCCCTTTTTTTCCAGCACTTCGTAGGGCTCTCCAAAAAGCATCTGATTCACCAGTTCCGCTCGGTGTGAAGGCTCCGCTCTCATGCAGATCAGAGACAAATTAACAATTCCATATTGACTCATGATCGAACTTTATTAAAAGGGTAAAGAGTCGTACGACTCATCACTAAAGGTTCCTGATGCATCGGGAAGGGAATCTTCAGGGTAGGAGGGAGCAGATTCAGGTTGCGTGTAGCCCGGTGCTGCTGTTTCACCACCGGCACGTTCGATTTTCCACGCTCTCACATCGGTGTACCACTTGCCGTTAAATTCACGCGATTCAACATTGATGGAGACGGTAATCACATCTCCAATTTGAATCGGATCCAGATCGTCAACTTTATCTCCCCAAAGTTGAATACACACTTTTTTGGGGTATGCTTCCTGAGTTTCAATTACAAATTCCTGCTTTTTCCAAGCATTTCCGGTTTTCCCCACTCCGGATTGGAGGGGCAGTTTCATTAACAATTTTCCGCTAATTTCCATTCTTCAATTTTATAGTTTTGATGATTTATGGAAGAAATTATTTCTTTTTCTTACCAAAAACCGATACATGAATATATCTGTCGGGGTTCTCTTTAATGTCGATCAGTAGTTTATTGAGATTTTCCGTAGTAAGAGCTAAGTTATTGTAAAGTTCTTCATTGTTGACCAATTTGCCGATATCTCCTTCCCCCTTTTGAATCTTTTCCACAATCAAAGAGAGTTGTTCTATGGTTTGATTGGCTTCGAGGATCACCTTGGCAACATCCGCTTTGGCGATATCGTCGGAGATCTGGTCAAAATTATCGATAATCGATTGCAGTTGAGGCGTTTCCTCATTCAATGTAGTGGTCAGCTGATTCAGGTTATCCACAATATTTCCGAATTTGGCTCTGTTTTGGCTCATCAATTGGTTCAATTCAGTAGTAGAGTTTTCCAAATTGTCAAAAATGATTTTCAAAGAAGAGGAACCCTCTTTTGAGCTCACGATGCCTTTCAATTCCAATGCAATCGAGTCCACAGAGGTCATAATCGAACTGAGTTGAACCATCATGTCACCCAGTCCGTCCGTAAACGCCGGAATCAAGAATGATTGTAAGGTATCTTTATTTTTTGCCGGTTGTTTTGCTTCACCCAGCCGTAAGTGAATCACCAATCCTCCCAGCATATCTTTAGTACTCAACTCAAAGTGGGAATCCTTAGGAATATCGATTTTTTCATTGATTGCAATTTCAGCACAAACCCGTGCGGGTATATCGGAAGTCAATGAAACTGTCATCACTTTCCCGATTTTAAACCCGTTATACATTACCGGTGTTCCCTGAGGCAATCCGGCAGCATTGTCAAAAATAGCATATAGCTTTTTATTACTGCTAAATAATTTAGATCCTTTAAGGAAATTAGCTCCGGCATAGAAAATTACAAGTGCTGCAATACCCATTAAAGCCACCATAATCGCCTTTTTACTTTTTCGAAAAATAGCACGCCAACCTCTTTTGTTTTTCTTTTGTTCTTCCATTGAACCACGAATAATTTAATCGACAAAGATATAGAAAAATTTCGGATTTTCGGAATCTTTCAATTAGAATTATTTCGCCTTTCGCCTTCAACTTACGCCTTGATTTCATATTCTAATTTCTTATTTGGTATTTTAAATAATTGGGGGGGCAGAATGGGTGTTGCTCTTTTGATATTCTATTTCCCCACTCGGCAATGTTTTCCGTCTTAGATATGTAGTAATAATTAAGGATTACGAGATGGGTAAGTCTGTATTCGGGGCGCGACTTCAAGTCGCACCCCGAGTTAACACAAACCGATCCGTATGCCTCTCGAAGGCACACATTCCATAAATGAAAAATTTTCCAGAGTGGGGAAACGAAATGACCCAAAAGGGATGCTTTACCTGCCCCCTGTTTTTTTTTATTCCAAAAAGAAGAAAAAAGAAGTAAAGGCGGAAGGCGGAAATCGGAAGGCGGAATGAAATCCAATTACGAATTACGGGGTTTAAATTAAAATTGAACGCGGCTGTAAAGACGCAATGCTTTGCGTCTCTGACATAAAACGTGATTTATGCCATTCCGAAATCCGAAATCCGAAATCATTCCGCCCTCCGCCTTCCGCCTTCCGATTTCCACCTTCAAAAAAGGGCTTTGCAAAATTCTCGGGGGAGGGTGTCGAAAAATTTTATATTTTTACAGGTTCATTTAAAGAGAAATTATGAGAGCGGTGAGATTGTTATTTTTTGTGTTAACTATTTCGTTATTAGTTACTTCGTGTACTAAGACGAAGTATGAATATTATCCCAACGGGCTGCTGAAGTCGGAAACACACTATCGAAATGGAAAGGAACATGGGATTACCAAGTACTTTAATAAGAATTACGGCACGGTGATTATGGAAGCATACATGGTTCGTGGACAAAAACATGGTTCCTTTAAGCGTTTTTATTTCAATGGCAATATTGAGTATGAAGCTAACTATAATCGTGATGTATTGGATGGGGTTGAAAGAAGTTATACTCAGAAGGGACAAATCCTTACGGAAACTACCTATAAAAATGGCATTAAGGAGGGTCCTCACAGTACATGGCATGAGAATGGGGTGCTTTTGTCTAAAGGCGCTTACAAAGATGACTTGCAGGAAGGGGAGTGGCTCTTTTATGACGAAAGAGGTTTTTTGATGGGTGAAGCGCATTTCACCGGGGGAAGTGGAGAGCAGATTGCCTACGATCATAATGGTGTAAAAGCCAGGGTTACGACTTACTCTAAAGGGGTTAAGGAGGGACCGGAAACTTACTATAATCCGGATGGAACTGTGGAAAAGGTGATTCAATTTCATGAAGATCGGATTGTGAGCAGTACCGAAACTACAGAAGAGTAAAGTATGAGGTTGAGATGGCTGTTGATAGGGTTTCTGTTGCTCTTCTCTTTGGGAGTTACCGCACAAAAAAAGATTGTGTATCGGGCGGATTGGGCCTACCATGATGATGAAAGCTTTCCCGGAATTGAGAAGTTGGTGGGCAATGTGGTCTTTAAACATGATAATACAATCGGCTATTGCGATAGTGCTTACAATTATCCTCGTGAAAACTATCTGATTGCGTTTGGGAGTCCGGTACGGATCCATATCAATGACTCCGTAACTCTATACGGCGATCAGGTTGTGTATGAAGGAAATACAAAATTGAGTAATATCTCCGGTAATGTAATTCTGAAAGATAACCAGTCTGCACTGTACACTAATATTCTGAAATATGATAGTGAACTGGATGTGGGCTACTACCCGGTCTGGGGGAAAATGATCACTCAAAAAGATACTTTGACCAGTGATCAAGGGTATTATTACACTAAAACTAAAATGGTTTTTCTGTACGGGGATGTTACGTTAGTCAACGATTCTTATACTATGAAATGTGATTCACTCAGCTATCACACTGAAGATAAGATTGTTTACTTTATATCCAGAACGGAATTGGTTTCGGAAAAGAACCGGATCATTACTCATTCCGGCTGGTATGATACGCATAATGACCAGGCTAATCTGATAGATAGTGTCGAGTTCTATAACGAAAATCAGATATTGACCGGTGATACCCTTTTTTATGATAAGAATATTGAATTTGGGATTGGAAAAGGGGATGTAACGATGGCGGACACCTCTCAAGGATATATTGTGAAAGGGGAGTATGTGGAATACAGTGAGAGTGGTGGTCTTTCCTGGGTAACCGACAGGGCGATGTTGATTTTAATCAGCGATGGGGATTCTCTTTACGTCCACGGGGATACATTGCGGATGATCATCGATACGCTTCAAAATCCGATTGAGATGCATGCATTCAATAAGGTGAAGTTTTTTGGTGTAGACCTGCAGGGAGCTTGTGACTCTATGGCCTATATTGTACCCGACTCAATTTTGACAATGTATTATAATCCGGTGATTTGGTCCGGAGAAAATCAGCTGACTGCCGACACCATCCGTTTTACTATTTTGGATTCCATTCATACACGACTGGATCTGCTTAAGTCCGGATTTATATTAACCGCTCTTTTTGAAAATACGGAGTTTAACCAGATAAAAGGGGCAACGGTAGTCGGGTATATTACTGAAAAACAACTGGAACGAGTCGATGTGATCAATAATGCAGAAGCCATCTACTATATTCTGGATGAGGATACGGCGTTGATTGGAATCAATGTCTCGTTTACTTCGGAGATGGTGTTGATATTTGAAGATAATAAAATAGCTCAGATCCTCTTTTATAACGCCCCGGATGGGAAGATCTATGCAGACAAAGAATTGCCGTGGGATGATCGCTTTTTGAAGGATTTCCGCTTTTTAGATTTTTATCGACCTAAATCGATTGAGGATATTTTTAAGGATCCGATGCCCCGGGAGAAAGAAACTAAGGGGTTACCAACTGACTCAAAGTGAAGTACAAATCGTTAAAAACGAGATTGTAGCTTACATTCCTTTCGATGTGATAGATCGCTTTATTGCACTCATCCAGTATCTTTCCGGAGTTTCTGACTGTGATGTAAGATTGAAATGTTTCAAACTCCTTCAATTCTTTTGCCGTTGTGATGACCCCCTCCTTATTGCCGACATTCAGCATCAGAATATTGCGGAATGATTGCAGCATATACTTGAGGAAACTTTTTGAGCGTTCTCGTCCTTGATTCCCTAACTCCCGAATCATTTCAGTTACTTCGTTATACTTGATCTGATCACTCGCTCTTTTCTGTGCTAAGGCAACAACGCTGCTAAAAAAGGTTAAGAAATAATTTAAATTTTCATTCAAGAGGACCTGATCTTGTACCAATGAACGGGCTCTCCGATAATCTCCTTCAGAAATATTTGCTATATCCTGAGCTCTTTGTTCAGAGATGCTGAAATCGATAATCAGTTGTTTGGCTATGGTTTCTTTATGGATAGGGGGGATCTTAACCAGTTGTGTTCTGGATAAAATCGTACTTAATATCTTCTCATACTCCTCTGTAATCAGGATGAACAGTGTGTTGGGTTCCGGTTCTTCCAAGGTTTTTAACAGCTTAGGCGCCGCAGTGTGATACAGGCGATCGGCACACCACAAAATAAATACTTTATAGCCACCGCTATAGGAACGGGTGCTGTTGTGTCTCAGGATATTGGAACAGTCGCGGTTGTTGATGGTGAGTTGCTTATTACCTGATTCGCAAAATGCAATCCAGTCGTCGATATCAATATGATAGTTGTTTTCCAATACAAACTCACGGAATGGTGCGGCTAACAGTTCGGAATCAGGATCTTTACTAACGGTTTTGGTAGTCGTATTGGGAAAGATCAGGTGCATATCCGGATGAGTGAGCTTTTCATACATCAGACAAGAGGGACATACACCGCAGGAGTCTGATTCTGTAGGATTTTCACAGGAGAGGTATTGAGCATAAGCGATGGCCACCGCAAAAGCGTGTGCCCCCGGAGAGGAAAGGAAAAGTTGTGCATGACTGATCCGCTTCTCCTGAACCATACCAATCAGTTGCTGCTTCAAACGCTCATCACACAATAGATCTTGGAATAACATAACTGTTCATATTTAAACAACCGACAAATATACGATTTTTTTTATTCACACCGGAAGGTGATTTTGCCTCGAAAACTTCTGCCCGGCATGGGGTAGTTTCGGATAATCTCATATTGAGTACCGATTATATTAATCATTTCTATTTTAAATCCTAAAAAGGGGGAGCAAGTTTTGAGTTTCAAGGGGAACTCTTTTCCATAACTGATACTCTGTTCCTGATAGCCTCTCAAGTGATTTTGTGGGATATTCTGAGCAGAGCTGTAGCGATCCCCCGACATCACTAAATTATAGCTGAACTGTCCAATCTTGCAGAGATAGGAGAGCGAGAGGCTGCCGTAATGAATCGGTGTGTAAGGTAGTTGGTGTCCGTAAGTTTTATTTTCGGGGTCGGTGAGGTCGATCGCTTTCTGAAGGGTATAAGATCCTGAAAAATAAAGGGTTGAGTTGTTTTTAAACTGAAATTGATTCTGTAGCGTCAAATCAATCCCTTTGGCATGGACAATGCCATAATTTTGCATACTCCATACAAAAAGATTGCGCGTTGGAATAGCAACAATCTTATTTTCAATAATGTTGTAATAGGCATCCAAAGTGATATGGAACGATCCTCTGTCCCGATAGTATGGAGTGTAATAGGTTATGCCGACATTCCACTGATGGGTATTTTCAGGATCCAAATCCAGATTGCCAAACTCTCTGTAATAGAGGTCGTTGAAGGTGGGAAGTCGGTAAATGTTTTTGTAAAATGTACGCAAGTGGAGTTTTTGTTGCTTCCATGGTTGCCATGATATTCCCAATGCAGGTGAGAGTTTCTTATAGGGTGGGTGAGTTTCCGCCTTTTGAGAGTGATTGTAAACATA
Organism: Bacteroidota bacterium; assembly: GCA_029570835.1. Lineage (GTDB taxonomy): Bacteria > Bacteroidota > Bacteroidia > Bacteroidales > WCHB1-69 > UBA5429. The sequence continues at coordinate 54,755 of JAKPTX010000140.1, read as the reverse complement.
GGTGTAGAGCAGGGTTCCATTGAAATGAAACTGTTTGTATCGGTAATTGGCATTAAGCGAACTTAAGCTGTTGAGACGGATTGGATTAGGAAAATTTAAGATGTTAGCAAACAGGTTGTTGTAAAACAGATCTTGCGCTATAGTTACCTCCCATGCACGGCTTCTGTATGAGCCTATCTGCGACATATAAAACTCATTTTGGGAGTATCGGTGATCCATTTTCCCTTCACTACTTAGAAAAGTGGGATCTAAGTATCGGGTATAAGCATGGTTGGCTTTCAATATGGAGCGGTATGCCCATCCCGATTTAAAGAAATGGCTGTATTGAGCCTGAATAAATTGAGTAGCATCCCACAAACGTTCATCGGCAGTGGGATTGTACCAGATTACTGCACCCGGAATCCCTCTTTCAGATTGATAATGAAAAAGATGAATTAAAAAAGAGGCGCTGTTGTCTTTTTTGTTCCACTGCATGGAACCTTCAGTCTGGAAAGAGAAGAGATCACTGTTTTTTCTCCTTTCAATTGAGGTAGAATCCCCAATATTTCCATATTGTAGTTGAAAAGGGTAATCGCCTCTCAGACTGATCAAAGATGCGGTAATCGCAGCGCTACCATTCCATTTTTTTGTTTTTGAAGGCGCAATTTTTTGTGACCACTGTAGTGTAGGATTAAAGAAATAAAAAGAACCGGTGTTCAAACCGAAACGAAAAGTGCTATTGCGATCTTTACTGAACTGATGCAGTACGGGGTAAATGTTGAGCACAGCTGCGTAGGAGTGCATCCGTGCCGGCGCCAAAATCTGATCATATAAACCGTTGGTCAGTGCAATGGACCGGGTGAATTCCATGTCGAACTTGCTGATATCGACCTGTCCGTTTTGGACATCAGACCAGATTACACCGTTGTACACTACACCGGTGTGTTGCGTTCCCATACCGCGTACTGAGACTGTTTTCATCCCCCCGATACCGCCATAATCTTTCACTACAGTGCCGGCTAAGTGCTTGACGATCTCGCTGATTTGAAAAGAGGAGATGATCTCCATCCTTTTTTTGGGGACATACTGTAGAGGTTGGATGGAGAAGATGGAAGAGGGGACAGCTTCCCCTGAAACGACAAACTCTTCAATTGTTTCCCTCCGTAAAGAGTCGTCTTGAGCAAAGGAGAAAAGTGAAATTAGTGACAGAAACAAGAATATATAGGAGCGCTTCATCATGCAGTTTTACTCATTTTTGATTTTTTTTAACCATTTTGGGTCATTGCTGTTTTGATATTGTTCCAACTGAATAAATATCTCATCAACCTGATCTACAAAGGAGAGAAGTTGATGGTGAAAATCTCTCAAAAATCCCTCTCGATTAAAGTGATTCAGTAATTGAATCAGATGGTTATAATATCCCCCGGTATTCAAAATTACAATGGGTTTGTGATGCAATCCTAATTGTGCATCGGTTACTATCTCAAACAGTTCATCCAGGGTCCCGTATCCTCCGGGTAAAACAACAAAAGCATCGGCTAATTTTTCAAACTCTTGTTTCCGTTCACTCATGGATTCCACGACACGCATATCTAGGATAGTTTGATCTACGACACTTCGATTAGAAAAAAAATGGGGGGTGATTCCCACCACACGGCCGCCCGCTTCACGGGAAGCATCTGCGGCAGATTTCATCAAACCCAAAGCAGCACCTCCATAGTACAAGGTGATTCCTTTTTGGGCACACGCACGCCCAAACTCTTGAGCAGCTTGCACATAAATGGGCTCCTTTCCCTCAGATGATCCACAAAAAAGAGCTATCGATTGGTACTTCATCATGATCTATTTATGGGTTGAAATACTCTGATACCGAAGGACAACAGAATATACATTAATATAATCACCGGGAATGATCCTAAACGGAATAAGATTAACAGAATGAGGCTGAGAAACAAGAAGATGTAGCGGATCAGATTTTCTTTAAACCTAAAATTGGTGAATTTCAAGGAGAACATTTGGATGTTGGCAACCAAAAGGAGAGAGAATATTAGAGTAACACTCAATACAACCCAATAGTTTCCTAAAAGAGTTAACTCCTCAGCTGCGTAGGGAATAAATCCCAAAAAGAAAGCATTTGCCGGTGTTGCCAATCCTATAAAAGCCTCTTTTTGTCTTTCATCATGATTGAATTTGGCTAAACGAACTGCAGCAAGAATTGGATTCAGGAAAATGATATACCGAAGAAAATAGATCCAATCGGTTTGTAAATAGGGAGGTAAATTGAGAAAACAAGACTCACTCCAAACTAAGACGATCATGGCAGGGGCCACCCCAAAAGAGACTAGGTCAGCCAACGAATCCAAATCAGGTCCAATTACAGATTGGGCATTGAGCAAGCGTGCACTAAATCCATCTAAGAAATCAAAAATGGCAGCCAGGATCAATAAAAGAGATGCCATCTCAATCTGATCCCGCAACGCCAGCAGTATAGCTACAGTTCCTGTGAGTAAGTTAAAACAGGTCAATATGTTAGGAATTTGTCGTTTCATAGAAAAATTTTATGCAAAATTACATTATTTTTCGGAGCTTATCATCCCTACTTTAAATAAATATCATTTTTAATTATTTTAACATTTTTTATTATATTTGCCGCTTAATATATTCTGCATAATGTTTTCTATAAAGCACACAGTATTAGTTACTTGTATATTTTTTTTCTCTTTGGGTAATCTTTTTTCTCAGAAATATTCCCTTTCGGGGATGATTAGAGACCAATCCAGTGGAGAATCTATAATGAGCGCTATCGTGGTTGCAAAGGATACCGGTGCACCGTATCAAACATCGGGTGTGGTTTCCAATTCTGCCGGTTTCTATTCTCTAACTGTCAATAAAAAGTGGTACAATTTGACCATCTCCTATATGGGATATGCCGATTTTGATACGTTGATCTATTTGGATCGTAATCTGAGACTTGATGTGGAGTTAATTCCTACATCAATCAGAGGGGAAGAGGTGGAGATAATGGGTAAAAGGCCGGATCAGAACGTGCAGAGTGCCCAGGTTGGGCGAATGGAGATGAAGATTGAGACAATCAAAAGCATGCCGGCCTTGATGGGTGAAGTGGATATCTTGAAATCGATCCAACTGCTTCCGGGAATCCAATCCGGATCGGAAGGAAATACCGGCTTCTATGTAAGAGGGGGTAATGCGGATCAAAATCTGATACTTCTTGATGATGCACCTATTTATAACGCAGGACACCTTTTCGGCTTTTTCTCCATTTTTAACGCGGATGCAGTTAAAGGAGTGGAGATCCATAAGTCGGGGATTCCGGCTCAATATGGGGGAAGACTCTCCTCAATCCTGGATGTAACTCAAAAAGAGGGAAATCTGAAAAAATATGAGATTGATGGAGGAATAGGATTGATTTTTTCCAGGCTGACAGTGCAGGGACCTATCAAAAAGAATAAAGCCTCCTTTATTGTTAGTGCCAGAAGAACTTATATTGATTATCTTATTCAACCTTTTTTGCCCAAAGATTCTCCAATGAAAGGAGTAAAGTTCTTCTTTTATGACTTAAATGGGAAAATGAATTGGATCATTAATGATAAACATAGAATCTATGTGGGGGCTTATTATGGTAATGATTCTTATGGATTTAAGTCTAAAAATCAGGATATGTCCGCGATTTTTAAGTGGAGTAATGGAGCAATCTCTACCCGATGGAACTGGATTATTTCTCCTCAATTCTTTTTGAATACTTCGCTGATATTGAGTGATTATGATTTTGGAACTTCCCTGGATCAGGGGAATTCCAGTTTTGGAATCAATTCAGGAGTAAGAGACTATACTCTTAAAAGTGAACTCTCCTATTTACCTAACTCGAAACATTACTTGAGAGGGGGAGTGCAATACACTTTTCATACTTTCCGTCCTACTGTGTTTGAATCTGATGAAATGGAAAATAGAATCGACATACCCGATTCTCCTCCTTTCTACGCCAATGAACTCGCCTTCTACATTCAGGAGGAGTGGAAAATAACAGATTGGTTAACATTGAATGGCGGCTTGAGATATACATTTTTTCAACATGTAGGTCCCTTTACCCGTTATGTTTTTGATGATGAGCAAAAACTCACTGACTCTCTGATCTACAAATTGGGAGAACCCATATTTCATTACACCTACTGGGAACCTCGAGTATCTACTCGTTGGATGATCAGTAAATCTGCTTCAATCAAACTCTCTTATACCCTCAATTATCAACCTTTACATCAGGTCTCAATGGCTTCCATTACCTTGCCAACCGATGTATGGGTGCCGTCAACAGAGTTTATTAAACCTCAACAAGGACATCATTTTTCGTTGGGATTGTTTAAAAACTTTAAAGATAATAGTATAGAAACTTACATCGATGGATATTATAAATTGATGAATAATTTAGTTGAGTATAAAGAAGGGATGGATGTGGCAAGTATGATGCAAGATCAAGATCAATTGTACACCTTCGGAAGGGGGAAATCGTATGGTGTAGAGTTCTATGTTGCCAAAACGACAGGAAAATTACATGGGTTTATAGGCTATACACTTTCTTATACCAAAAGACAATTTGATGACCTGAATGATGGAGCTTGGTTTTATGCGAAGTATGATCGTAGACATGATGTTTCAATCAATCTGAATTATGAAGTAATTCCACAAATCATAACGGTTTCTTTGGTTTGGGTCTATGCTTCCGGTAATAGTATGACAATTCCTGTGAGTTACTATTTCTACAACGGAACTCTGATGACAGAGTATAGCGACCGCAATGCATACCGAATGCCGGCCTATCATCGTTTGGATCTTTCCGTTAATTGGCAGTTTTTGAAAAGAAGAAAATTTGAGTCCGGTCTCAATTTCTCTATCTATAACCTTTATAATCGCAAAAATCCTTTCTATATTTACTTTGACTCTTCTATGACCACCGACCAACAAATTGCAACTAAGGCTTATAAGGTGAGCCTTTTCCCGATCATCCCATCAATAACCTGGAATTTTAAAATTAAGCCATGAAAAACAGATTTAACTTATTGATTGTTCTTCTACTGTCTCTCTTTTATGCGTGTGAAACAGAAATCGATGTTGCCTTGCCTGAATATAAAGAGGGAGTTGTTGTGGAGGGGTTTATTGAGTTGGGAGAGTACGCAGAGGTGAGTCTTTATAAGACTTTGCCTTATCTTGCTGATATTCAGTTGGATAATCTGTTGGAACAGGTAATTATTCAGGATGCTTTAGTAATAATAAAAAATGGGGGGGGGCAAACCGATACGCTTCAGCTCGTGCAAAGCGATGAAGCGCCCTTGTATTGGTTTTATCAAGGATCTGTTTTGAAAGGAGAAGCCAATACACAATATGAATTACAAATTGAATGGAAAGGACAAAAGTATGTTGCTACGACTTCAATATTGCAACCCTTTCAATTGGATACATTGCGAATAGATCCTTTGGAAGGCTTTAATAACGATTCAATAGGTAGAGTTTATGTTACATGGAAAGATGATCCCACCGTGAGAAACTACTCTTTTTTTAGACAAAAATTCGCCAATGATTTATATTGCGATCGTACTTGGATTACCTCCATGCCTATGGCTCTTGATGATGTTACGTTTCCCGGTACTGATATGAATCTGTATCTCTATCGCTTTGGGACTTCACCTTGGTTTAAGCCGTCAAATATCCCGGAGGCGGAAGGTTGGGAGTATTTTCGTCCTGTTTGTCAGTATGGAGATACTATTTATGTGAGAGCATCAGCTATTGATGAAGCATCATATCAGTTTTTAAACAGCGTAACGATTCCACTCTACTTTGGAGATAACCCACTGGGATATCCACCGTTGATCCACTCCAATATTAAGAGTTTGACCGGTGATCCCTGTTTTGGTTCCTGGATTGGAACGGCATCAACGGAGTATAAAATAATTTTTGACCGATTATTACGTTAAAATGAATAAATAATAACTAACAACTAAATTTTGAATTATGAGCAAATTATTATTAGGGAAAACCGCTATGATTACAGGAGGCGGTAGAGGAATTGGGAAACAGATCGTGCTTACTTTTGCTGAGCAAGGAGCAAATGTTATTATTACCGACTTGAAAGAAAATGAAGCTATTCTCCAATTGGTAAAGGATGTTGAGGGAATGGGAGTAGAAGCTTTATTTTTAGCATATGATGTTTCTAAACTGGATCAAACAGAGGAAGCAATTAAAAAGGCGGTAGAACGTTTTGGCAGAATCGATATTTTGGTTAATAACGCCGGAATCACAAGAGATACTTTGTTGATGAGAATGAAAGAGGAAGATTGGGATATGGTGATGAATGTGAATGTAAAATCAATATTTAATCACACTAAAGCTATCCAATCCGTGATGTTGAAACAGCGTTTTGGCTCCATCATCAATATGGGATCTGTTGTTGGAATTACCGGTAACGCAGGACAAGTTAACTACTCTGCTTCAAAAGCTGCAGTGATTGGATTGAGCAAATCGGTAGCCCGTGAGTTGGGAAGCCGCAATATAAGATGTAATGTGATTGCTCCCGGATTTATCGAAACGGAGATGACTCAGGTATTATCTCAAGAGGTGAGAGAAGCTTATCTCAAAACCATCTCCTTGAGAAGACCCGGAACACCTCAGGATATTGCGAATACAGCGCTTTATTTGGCATCCGATCTATCTAGTTATATAACCGGACAAGTGATCGTTTGCGATGGCGGTATGTAAGAACAGATGGAAAATAGTTGTAGTATGGGGCATGCTGTTCACAGTGTGCCTCCTATTGACTATTTCTCTATCTGCTCAAAACGCACCCCAAAACCCTATAAAACTGGAGTTTCCGATTACAAAATCGGAAAAAAATCACTTTCATCTTACATTGGGTGAAAGAGGCGTTTTGTTAATCAAACAGATTAAATCGCATACCAAAGATTCTACATTGTGGGATCTTACTTTTTATGATACTAATCTGGTGAAAATTAGAGCGTTAACCTTTAGTTTGGCGCTTCAGATGGAACCGAAATTGTCGCACTCCACGGCAGATCATTTTTATATCCTATTTGGGAATGGTCAGAAGCGAATCAATCAAAAGTGGGTGATTATGTGGGGTGGTAAGGACCAGGAATCGATTCGGAATGCCTCTCCAAACTTTAGAGCAGTGGAACCGCTACTGCAGGAGATCTACCAAATTTCAGTGCTTGAGAATCAATTGATACTTTTTGGGAATGATCAAAAAAAATGTGCCTGTCGCTTTGAAAATCTCTATACCGGAGAGGTTTCTCAAACTGTAGAATTGGGAGAAGAGCAACCGGAGTTCCTCTACACAGATGAAGCGGCTGCAGAGCTCTATCTGTGCTCCCCCCTTTATTTTAAAAAACAAAAAACAAATAGATGGCAGTATCAAATGCAACTATTTGATGCTTATGGGAATATCAAAAAAACAGAACCTTTTCCACAATTTGAAGAGTATCGGTATCAATCTGCAAGAATGATTAAAACGGCACCGCGAACCTATTTGATTGTCGGGACCTATTATCAAGAGGTGGATCAAAAGGTATCACCCTATCATACAGGAGTTTACACTTTGGTCTATAAAAATGGGAGCATGGGATATCCTAATTTTTTCAATTATAGATCGTTGCAGGCTGATTCAGTTAAAATAAAAGATGTAAATCTAAATTTGCAGTTGGTGGTGAGCAATCTGTTTCATAATGAGCAACAATATGGTTTGGTAACGGAACTTTTTTATCCGGAATACCAAACACAGTACCAAAATACGTACATGCCGGGTGGATATTATATGACCACACCGGTACAGATGTTTGTCGGATTTCGTTTCTTGAATGCGTATGTAACCACTTTTGATGCTGATGGGCATCTGTTGTGGGATCATTTGTTGCCTTTGAGCAATATGTTGACCCAAACATTAGAGGGTAAAGTTAAACTCCATATTGATGAAGATAATAATGGATATATTTACTATCTGTATGGCAACACATTTACCTCTACATTGGTCCATAATCAATATGTTTTAGAGCCGTTATTGAGTGAAAACTGGTTCCCTTTCCGAAAAGGGTATGTTCTGGATGCAAACAGTAAGATGAGGATGGAATCCTGGTACAACAATACCTTTTTGCTCTCCGGAACTCAAATTTTACGCGATAAAATGGACCGTAGAAAAAATAAAAGAACTGTTTATATCCTCAGCAGAATGGTTTATGAGTAGTAAAAATAGGATGAAAAATATTGATAATCTGTTGGTTATACAGAGGTTTTAAAAATATATTTTTTCTTTCATCAATTTCAAAAATTATTCGTAATTTTGCACCCTTGTTTTTAAGGCGGGGTAGCTCAGTTGGTTAGAGCGTCGGATTCATAACCCGGAGGTCACGAGTTCAACTCTCGTTCCCGCCACAAACAAAAAGTGCTTCTTTAAACTTTTAGAGAAGCGTTTTTTGTTTTTTAGTAATGAAATTTGCTTCCTCCCACAAACTCTCTCAAAATTGATGTTCCGGGGATATCTTCTTCCGGGATGGGTGTAAAATAGGATAGAAACTTGAGTAAACGAGCCGCTTCTGCGTATTCAGGAGCAACTTCGGGAACTTCCATCAGAATCGGTAAAGCGTAAGGTTTTAATACTCCCAACTCATAAATGAGTGAGGTGTTAAACATCATATCCGCCTCTTCCTGGTATGGGAAGATATTTCTTTCTTCACCCCTGCGAACACTTGCCCACCGTTTGATCGTTTCTCTGGCACTGTAGCCACGGTAATTGTAATCGCGAATAATCCTGCGAATCAACCGGTTATCTGTGGTTGGAATGGGGTTCATTTTGTCGATAGAAAGTGAGGTTAAAGCAGAAACAAAGATTTTGTACTTCATGGAATCATCAATCGATTGAGTCAATTTAGGATTTAAGCAGTGAATCCCTTCAATGATCATGATGGAGTTTTCTTGCAGTTGGATGGTGTCCCCATGCCACTCTTTACTTCCTGTACTGAAGTTAAATCTGGGAATCTCTACCTCTTCACCTTGAAGCAAACGCACCAAAGTTTTGTTAAAAAGAGGAAGATCGATTGCTTCCAATGCTTCAAAATCGTAATGACCCTTTTCATCTAAAGGGGTTTCAGCACGCTCTACAAAAAAGTCATCCACGGAAATTTGAACGGGATGGTATCCCAATACGCTGAGTTGTACGGATAAACGGCGACAAGAGGTGGTTTTCCCGGAACTGGAGGGACCGCTAATCAGTACCATCTTTTTTTCGAGTCTTTGGATTTCATCTGCCGTATTAGCCCAAATCTTTTCATGTAGAGCCTCTGTGGTCAATATCAGGTTCCCAATTCCTTTGTTGGCTACTACTCGATTCAGGTCACTGATGTAGGGCACCCCTATCTTCTTTCCCCAACTTTTGAATTGCTTATATACCGAGAACAGTTTGGGCATCTCACGTGTTCTGGCGATACTCTTTCCGTCTTTGGGAGAAGGGAGCTTTAATAGTACTCCGTTTTCGTAAGGTTCCAATCGAAATATGGTAAGAAAACCTGTGGAGGGTAGGAGGTGATCGTAATAATAATTGATGGTATCATCCAGGTGATATATGCTGGTATAAAACTTGTTTCTGTCAACAAAAATTTCATTTTCATTTGTGTCACCATTCTGCTTCGATTTGAGATCTGAAAATGCTTTTTCTGAAAGTATTCTTTCCCGAATAAAAGGAAGATCAGCATCGATAATCTCCTGCATTCTTGCCTGAATTTTCTCTACAACTGATTGATTTACAGAGAAATCGCTGTTTTCTAATTCGCAATATTTTCCTCCTGAAATAGAGTGTAAAATATTCAAAGTAACGGTAGGGTAGAGGTCGCGAACTGCCTTATAGAGAACAAAGTAAAGGGAACGTGTATACATGTTGATACCGTAGCTACTTCGTATATCAAAGAATTGAATGGTACAAGGTTTGTGGACACGATAACTCAGTGATTTGATATTGTTGTTCACTAATCCACCCAAAAAAGGGAACTCCTGCTCAATATTATGCTGTTTGATGATTTCAGCTAAGGTAGCTCCATAAGGAACGGTTAGAAACTGTTTGATGTTTCGGCAAAATAAGTCAATGGTCATGTTAAATTGTGTTTTTTTACGATGGCAAAGATACTGAAAATTAGGATTTTCACTCTGCTTTGTTTTTGTTTTTGAAATATTTTTTTAGAATTAAAGATTTGGAGGGACCAATCTGTTCCACCCACTCCTCCCATGGCGCATTGGCAATCCTTTTCATACTCTTGAAATGAGCGAGCAGTTTTTCCTTACTCTTGGGTCCAATACCGGGAATTTGATCCAGTTCGGAACCGATACTCTTTTTGGCTCTGCGCTTGCGATGGTGAGTAATGGCAAAGCGGTGTACTTCATCCCGGATCTGCTGGATCAATCGCTGTGTCTCCGATTTCTTGTTGATGTATAAGGGAATAGGTTCCCCAACACGATAAATCTCCTCCAGACGCTCAGCTATGGCAATCAGCATTACTTTCTGATCTATCCCGAGTTCTTGTAATGCATGCTGTGCAGCATGAAGTTGTCCTTTTCCTCCGTCAACAATGATGAGGTCAGGAAGGGGCAATTGCTCCTCCAATACTCGTTTATAACGTCGCTCAATCACCTCTTTCATGGTGGCGAAATCATCCGCACCTTCCACACTCTTGATCAAAAAGTGACGGTACTCCTTTTTTGCAGGTTTCCCGTTAATGAAGCAAACCATTGCGGATACCGGCTCAGCACCTCCGGTGTTGGAGTTGTCGAAACACTCAATTCGTACGGGAGGATTGCTCATTCCCAGATCTTTGCGGACTGTTTCCAGAATTCGCTTTTGATTCTTTTCAGGATCCACCAAAGCAGCTTTTTTCTTTTGCTCTAAAATGTAAAATTTTAGATTTTTTTCACTCAGTTCCAACAACTTTTTCTTGTCTCCTCTTTGGGGTACGGTGAATTTGAACAGATCCGTTTCAATTTGGGGATCAAAGGGAAGGATGATTTCCGGAGAGAGTTGTCCGCTCCGCTTTTCAACTTCTACAATCCCCATCAGGAGCAGCTCTTCAACGCTGTTGTCAATCGCTTTGTGATATTCCAATGTATAGCTGTGCACAATTGATCCCTCCACAATTCTCATAAAGTTGATATAAGCCAGCTCCTCCTCTTTGTGGATAGTGAACACATCGCAATCTGTGATGTTGGGATTGACCACCACAGATTTGCCGATGTAGGTCTCCAAAATTTCAATTCTTTCCTTAATAGCCTGTGCTTTTTCAAATTCCCACGCCTCGGCAAATTGCATCATCTCCTCTTTGAGCAACTTGATGACAGCATGATTTTTCCCTTTTATGATTGCTATGGCTTTATCGATATTTTCCTGATACTCCTCCTCGCTGATCAGTCCGGCACAAGGTGCCGCGCATCGTTTAATGTGGTATTGCAAGCAAGGACGCGAGTTTTTGGAAAGGGTTTTACAACTTCTGAAAGGAAACACTTCAAAAAGTGTATCCAGCAGGGTGTGCATATATCTGATGGAAGGGTAGGGACCGAAGATTAAATTGTTCTCCCAGTTCGGTTCCCGGGTGTAATAGATTCGTGGAAATGGCTCTTTCGAGATCGCAATCCAGGGGTAGGTCTTGTCATCCTTGAGCATCACATTGTACCGTGGACGATGCTCTTTGATCATGGAGTTTTCAAGTAAAAGTGCCTCCCATTCATTGTCCACGATAATTGTTTTGATATCGGCAATTCGGGTAACCAGCACCTTTAACTTGCCGGTATTGTGTACCTTGGTAAAGTAGGAGCTGACCCGTTTTTTGAGATTTTTAGCTTTCCCGATATAGATAATCCTTCCCTGCTCATCCAAAAAGCGATACACGCCCGGTTTGGATGGTAGTGTTTTGAGTAATAGACTTAATTCTTCCCAGAATGGATTTTTGTGTTTCATCATGCAAAATTACAATTAAATTTGAGATGAAAGGAAAGGTGTCCTTCCCCCCTTTTTTTTATATTCATAAAGATATACAAACATAATTTCGTATTTTTGCGGTTTAAAAGTGAAAGAAGATGAAAAAGTTGACAGTAATACTCTTTATTTTTGCAATTTTTGCAGGTTGGACACAAGCTCAAACTCAACAGATTACACTCGAGGATATTTGGGAAAAAGGAACTTTTAGACCCGATTATGTTCCCGGATTTCAATCTATGCCGCTCTCTGATTGCTACACCGTAGTTTCCAGATCAGGAATTGACAAACACCTCTTTGCAACCGGAGAGTTGGTGGAAACGCTCATGAAAAGTACCCGATTGACTGAGTTAACTGAGGGTCGGATCAATATTCGCACTGTGGATGAGTACTCTTTTGATGCACAGGAAAAAAAGATTTTGTTGGCAATAGAGCAAGAGGTGATATACAGAAGAAGTTCAAAAGCATTCTATTATGTGTATGATATTCAAAAAGATACGCTGATTTCCGTGGCGGACACGCAATTGGGAAAACAATCCTTTGTAACTTTTTCACCACAAGGGGATAAAGTGGCGTTTGTGAGAGATAATAATCTGTTTATCAGCGATTTGAACAGTGGGAAAGAGACTCAAATCACAACTGATGGAAAGTACAATCATATCATCAATGGGATGGCTGACTGGGTTTATGAAGAGGAACTCTCTTTGGCACAGGCATTTGCATGGTCTCCAGATGGGACTAAGATTGCCTATTATCGTTTCGATGAATCGGAAGTAAAACAGTTTTCGATGACTTTATGGGGAGAACTTTATCCTGAAGAGTACACTTACAAGTATCCCAAACCGGGAGAAGCAAATTCTAAAATCTCTCTTTTTTATTACGATTTGAATACTCAAAAATCGTACGACTTGGGCTTTGATCCCAATGAAGATTGTTATTACCCACGAATTTTCTGGAGTGCAGTTCCCAATCAGCTGATTGTGATGAAGCTGAATCGCAAGCAAACAGAGATGCAATTTTTTGCTATTGATTTGCCTCAATTGGCAAAGAAAGTGATCTACAATGAGAAGTTATCCGTTTGGATCGATATTCCTGAAGAGGTGCTTTTCCTACAAGACGGGAAAAGGTTTCTCTTTACATCTGAAAGAGAGGGATACAATCACATCTATATTTCGGACTACAATCAAAAATTGACACCCGTGACTACCGGAGAGTGGGAGGTATCTAAAATTCTATACATTGATCAAAAAGAGCAAAAGATCTATTATCTCTCCAATGAGTCGGGAATCCATAATCGTGACCTCTATGTAATCGGTTTTAACGGCAAGAAAAAACAGCTGCTCTCTTCCGGGAATGGCTGGTCGACTGCTGAGTTTAGTACTACCGGTTCTTTTTATAAACTTTCCACTTCCGATCTTAACACTCCGCCAGTTCATGCAATTTATGACAAAAAAGGGAAACAACTGAGAGTTTTGGCAGATAATGGAAGTTTGAAAAACAAGATGCAAGAGTATGGTTTCTCCCAAAAAGAGATGATCAACTTTCAAACTGCAGAGGGAACAACTTTGTATGGCTGGATGCTCAAACCGCTTGATTTTGATGCCAATAAAAAATATCCTGTGTTGATTTATTGCTACGGTGGACCGGGTTCGCAAGAGGTGATGAACGGGATGCGCAGAATGAATGATGATTTCTGGTATCAAATGTTGGCTCAGAAAGGATATATCGTGGTTTGTGTGGATGGAAGAGGAACCAGGGCACGTGGAGCGGACTTCAAAAAGCAGGTCTATTTGAATATGGGCAAAATGGAAGCGGAAGATCAGATCAACGTTGCAAAATATTTACAGAGTTTACCTTATGTAGATGCGCAAAGAATTGGTATTTGGGGATGGAGTTTTGGCGGTTATCTGTCGACTCTCGCCATGATGAAAGGAGAGGGAATCTTCAAGGCTGTAATCGCTGTAGCACCGGTAACAAACTGGCGCTATTACGACAATATTTACACAGAACGTTTCTTAACTACTCCGGAGGAAAATCCTAAAGGATATGATGATAATTCCCCCATTTTCTTCGCTGATCAAGCTTCAGGAAACTACTTGTTAATACATGGCACCGCCGATGATAATGTTCATTTCCAAAATGCGATCGAGCTGGTCATGGCACTCAACGAGGCTGGCTTCCAGTATGAACAATTCTTCTATCCAAATAAAAATCACTTCATCTACGGTGGAAACACCAGGTTACATCTCTACAAAAAGATGACCGTTTTTATTTTGAGGAATTTATAATTCAATTACGAATTACGCTTTTACAAGGTAGAAGGTAGAATTTATTTATTTATTTATTTGATTTTTTTGTATTATTCTGATTATCAATAAATTATATTTTGTATACACAAGAAACCAGATTTCGACTTTCGACTTTTTTTTATTCCGCATTCCGCCTTCCGATTTCCGCCTTTAATTCTTCCTTCTTCCTTCTTATTTCTGCCTTCAAATAAAAGGGGGGCAGAATATATTTTGTCTTTGTGGTCAATTTATCACCCCACTCTGGAATGTTATACCATTTTTGATATGCAGTAATTGTTTTTCATTCCGCCTTCCGCCCTCCGCCTTCCGCATTTTTTCATTCCGAAATTCGAAATCCGAAATCAAAAGATTCCGTCTTCATATAGTAATTTTCTTTATCTTTGCAGGCTATTACGATTATTATGTCCGGCAAACTGATTATTTTCGCTGCCCCTTCGGGATCGGGTAAAACGACCATCATTAAAAGACTCTTGGCACTAGGGTATCCACTGAATTTTTCAATCTCTGCTACAACACGATCTCCAAGAAGTGGAGAGATTGACGGAAAAGATTACCACTTCTTGGCCGAAACTGATTTTCGAAAGCATGTTGAAAAGGGAGATTTTGTAGAATGGGAAGAGGTGTACTCCGGATGTTTTTACGGAACATTGAAGAGCGAGATAGAAAAACATCTCAATCAGGGAGAACACGTAGTGTTCGACGTGGATGTTGTGGGTGCGCTCAATATCAAGAAAGAGTACAGAGATCGTGCATTGGCAATATTTGTGATGCCGCCCTCTCTGGAGGTCTTGAAAGAGCGATTGCTGATTCGGGCATCTGAAAGTGAGGAAACATTGCAGATGAGGTTGGCTAAGGCAGCGCATGAAATGAGCTTTGCTCCGCAGTTTGACCTGATATTGGTGAATCATCAAATCGATGAAACGGTGAAGGAGGTGCGGGAAATAATAGATCACTTTTTGAAATTATGAAAAAGATAGCGCTCTATTTTGGATCCTACAACCCGATTCATGTCGGGCACCTGATGGTAGCAGAGTATATCGTAGAAAATACGGATATCGATCAGCTTTGGTTTGTGATATCTCCTTCCAGTCCTTTTAAGAAGAATGACCGTCTTCTCCAAGCGTCACAGCGTTATTATATGGTTCAGGTCGCAATCGAGGATGATCCTCGCTTTAAAGCATGCGATGTGGAGTTTAAACTGCCTTATCCCTCGTATACTGCCGTAACATTGGAGAAATTGTCGGCAAAATATCCCGACTATCAGTTTGTGATTGTGATGGGAGCCGATAATCTGGAAAATTTTGAGCGCTGGAAAAACTATGAGTATATCCTGGAGCATTATCAAATATATGTGTATCCGCGATTGGGATCCAAGTCGACACCATTGGAAAATCACCCCTCAGTAGTGATGATTAGTGCGCCACAAATAGAGATATCAGCCTCTATGATAAGAAATTCGATACGAGAGAAGCGGGGAGTAACATATTTCCTCCCCCCAAAAGTTAAAGATTACATAGAAAAAATGGATCTCTATAGAAAATAAATGAGACTAAATCGATTAGAATTTCGTTAAAATGATTATTGTGGATCGATAGATTCAATTAAAGTTGTATTTTTGCATTTCAAATTTTTAACAATGAAAAGAAAAATAGGGATCACAATAACTTTACTGTTTGTCATACTTTCGACTTCAGTAGCTCAAAATTTACTGGATGGAAAGAATTATGAGAGACCAAAAACAGATTCATTACCCAAAGTAGAAAAAGTGGAAATTTTTCGTGATCGTATGTTGATTGACGTGTTTCACTCTTTTTGGTTGGGGATGCCTGCTGCGGTGAATTCGAATAAGTTTAATCCGGGAGTGAATGTGTCAATCTTGTGGGATATCAAAAAGAAATCTCAATCCCCATTTTCTTTCGGAATTGGCGCCGGAGTGAATTATCATACTCAAAAATCCAATGCGATCATTGGAATCGATTCCAGAAATTGGATTACGCAGTATAATATCCTGCCTCAGATGGACACAACATATAAAATTTGTCGTTTGGATATTGTCAGTCTTTACATCCCGCTGGAGTTTCGTTATCGTCATGATAGCGGCTTTAAATTTTCAATTGGAGCGCGATTGGGGTCCATTGTTTCCGTTGCGCAACGCTATCGCGGCAAGGATCTGTCGGGTAAAAATCAGATGGTAGATTATAAGGATTATCAGATCTTCAATAAGATGAAATATCATTTTGATTTTTATGCGCGGATTGGCTGGGAAGGCTTGGGAATATTCTATTCGTATCAATTGACACCGTTGTTTGAGTCCGGAAAGGGACCACAAGTAAGTCCGATGAGTATAGGAATCTCTATCTCACCATTTTAGTTTTTTACTCTTTTTTTTGGAAATAAAAAAAATGGGGGAGGACACGAACCCGAACCAATTCAGTTTTTTTCGTATTTGTTGGGAACTCGTTCTTAACCTCTTTTAAATCAGCAAAATAATATTTTTTCAAAAAAATATCAAAATTTTGTTGTTTTGTATCGAAATTTTCTCTATTTTTGCCGCCAATTTGTTTGAAAATGAGTTATTTAGCTCGGCAACTACTATAACTCATTGACTCTCAGATATTTAAGTTGAATTATTAAACAAAAAAGCATGAGTGCAAGAAAAAGATTAGCGGCAGAAGCGCGTAAAGAAGCGAAGAAAACTATTTATATGGCTCGCTTGGTTGACAATCCAACCTCACCACGTAAGACCAGAATTATGGCAGATGTGATCAGAGGAAAAGATGTTGACTATGCCATGAATGTTTTAAAGTATAGTAGAAAAGAATCAGCTGAGAAGTTGTTGAAATTGTTGAAGTCTGCCGTTGCGAACTGGCAAGTAAAGAATGAAGGAAGACGTATAGAGGATGTTGAATTGTACATTAAGAGTATCACTGTAGATGGAGGTCGTATGTTGAAGAGAATTCGTACCGCTCCTCAAGGAAGAGCCAACAGAATTCGCAAACGTTCTAATCATGTGACTATTATTATAGATGAAAAATCAAATTTAAATAACGATATAGAATAGCATTATGGGTCAAAAAGTTAATCCGGTAGGTTTAAGATTGGGAATTATCAGAGGTTGGGATTCTAATTGGTATGGCGGCAAAAAATTCGCCAGTAAGTTAGTCGAAGACGACAAAATTAGACGCTATTTGAACGCGAGATTGTTCAAAGCCGGGATCGCAAAAATTTTTATTGAAAGAACACTGAAATTAGTTACAGTAACTATCCACACCGCTCGTCCGGGATTGATTATCGGAAAAGGAGGTGCTGAAGTTGACAAACTAAAAGAAGAGTTGAAAAAAATTACCGGAAAAGATATCCAAATAAATATTTCGGAAGTGAAACGTCCCGATTTGGAAGCTGTTTTGGTAGCTCAAAATATTGCAAAACAGATTGAGGGTAGAGTTTCATACAGAAAGGCTGTTAAAACTGCTATCGGATCAACAATGCGTGCCAATGCTGAAGGAATTAAGGTAACCGTATCAGGTCGTTTAGGTGGAGCGGAAATGGCAAGAAGTGAGCATTTTAAAGAAGGA
This sequence comes from Bacteroidota bacterium, assembly GCA_029570835.1. GTDB lineage: Bacteria > Bacteroidota > Bacteroidia > Bacteroidales > WCHB1-69 > UBA5429. The sequence goes on along the minus strand of JAKPTX010000140.1, from coordinate 36,861 downwards.
AGAACTCCATTACATACATTAAGAGCAGATATTGACTATGCTACTGCAGAAGCACATACTACCTATGGTAGAATTGGTCTTAAAGTATGGATTTGCAAAGGACTCGTATATGGTCAGAGAGATCTTTTCGAAGTGGTTGGCGATGCTAAAGATAGTAAACCATCACACGGAAGAAGAGCTCCTCGCGGAAGAAGAAGTGCAAAGTAAGATATTAATAACAGTCAAATATAGATCACGATGTTACAACCAAGAAAGACTAAATATAGAAGACCCCAGAAAGGGAGAATGAGACCGGTTACCAAAAGAGGTGCCGAGTTGGATTTTGGTTCTTTTGCTATTAAAACGCTAGAAGAACACTGGATTACAGGTAGACAAATCGAGGCAGCGCGTCAGGCGATTACTCGTTATATGAAACGTGAAGGACAATTATGGATTCGTATTTTCCCTGATAAACCCGTTACTAAAAAGCCTGCTGAGGTGCGTATGGGTAAGGGTAAAGGTTCACCGGAATACTTTGTAGCCAGAGTAAGCCCGGGTAGAATCCTTTTTGAAGCGGATGGAGTTCCTTTTGAAGTAGCAAAAGAAGCACTTCGCCTGGGAGCACAAAAGCTACCTGTGAAAACAAAATTTGTAGTTAGAAGAGATTATTCAGAAGAAATTGTATAAAAAAGATGAAACAGCAAGTCGTAGCAGAACTTTCTACTGCTGAATTAAAAGAAAGACTGGTAGAGGAGCAACAACATCTTACCAAATTGGTTTTGAATCATGCAATCTCTCCCATTGAAAATCCAAATAAGATTACGGAACAACGTAAAACTATTGCCAGGATTAAAACAGAAATTCGTAAACGTGAACTAAACGCATAACAAATAGAATATCATGGAAGAAGTAAGAAAACAAAGAAAAGTAAGAGAGGGGCTTGTTTCAAGCAACAAGATGGATAAGTCTATCGTTGTTAGCGTTGAACGTAAACTCAAACACCCTAAATATGGTAAATTCTTAAAAAGAACTACCAAATTGATAGCTCATGATGAAAAAAATGAGTGTAACATCGGCGATAGAGTGTTAGTAATGGAAACCAGACCTTTGAGTAAAACCAAATGCTGGAGATTAGTAGAAATCATTGAAAGAGCGAAATAGTTATGGTACAACAAGAATCAAGATTGGCTGTTGCAGATAACAGCGGTGCTAAGGAAGTATTGGTTATCCGTGTACTCGGAGGAACCAGAAAAAGATATGCCGGTGTGGGTGATAAAGTTATTGTAACCGTAAAAAGTGCAATCCCATCAGGTAACGTAAAAAAGGGAACCGTAACGAAAGCGGTAGTAGTTCGTACTAAAAAACATATTCGCAGAAATGATGGTTCCTATATTAAATTCGATGACAACGCAGTGATCCTCCTTAATCCTAACGGCGAAATGAGAGGAACACGTATTTTTGGACCCGTTGCCAGAGAATTACGCGAAAAACAATACATGAAAATAGTATCTCTGGCTCCAGAGGTGTTATAATATATTATTCACAATTGACAAAGACCAATTGATTATTAAAAAAACAAACAAATGAAAATTCACATTAAAAAAGGCGATACGGTTAAAGTAATAGCCGGCGAAGCAAAAGGACAGCAAGGAAAAGTCCTTCAAGTATTCGTGGATAAGTACAGAGCCATCGTAGAAGGATTAAATTTGGTATCCAAACATACCAAACCTAATGCCAAACATCCAAATGGAGGTATCGTTAAGAAAGAGGGTTCAATCCATATTTCTAACCTTATGGTTGTTGATGGTAAAGGACAAGCTTCCCGAATTGGTAGAAGAATCGGGGAAAAAGGTAAATTAGTTAGATATTCAAAAAAATCAGGAGAGGAGATTAAGTAATGTACGTACCAAGATACAAAGAAAAATATCAGAAAGAGGTGATCCCCGCTTTGAAAGAGAAACTCCAAATCAAATCGGTGATGAGAGTTCCAAAAATTACAAAAATTTGCTTAAATCAAGGATTGGGTAAATTTGGGATCGCAGACAAGAAGTTAATTGACGTGGGTGTTCAAGAAATGACACTCATTGCAGGTCAAAAAGCTGTACCTACAAAATCCAAAAAGGATATTTCAAACTTTAAACTGAGACGCGGAATGCCTATCGGTGTGAGAGTTACATTGAGAGGTGATCGAATGTATGAATTTTTAGATCGTTTGGTGTCTGTTTCTATTCCTCGTATTCGTGACTTTAAAGGGATTAGTGACAAAGGTTTCGATGGAAGAGGTAATTATACATTAGGAGTTCCTGAACAAATTATCTTTCCTGAAATTGACTTGGATAAAGTGTCTAAAATTAATGGTATGGATATCACATTTGTGACTACCGCCAGAAATGACAAAGAGTGTTTAGCATTATTGAAAGAATTTGGATTACCCTTTAAAAATCAGAAATAAGATATGGCAAAAGAATCATTAAAAGCAAAAGAGATAAAAAGAGCTAAATTGGTTGCTAAATATGCTGATAAACGTGCTGAATTGAAGAAAATTATCAATGGAGACGATTATGAAGCTAAAAAAGCAGCTATTGTTGCACTACAAAAATTACCTCCTAACTCTAATCCTATCAGAATGCACAACCGTTGCCAGTTGACAGGACGTCCAAAAGGGTATATGAGACAATTTGGAATCTCACGTATTAATTTTAGAGAAATGGCTTTACAGGGATTAATCCCCGGAGTTAAAAAAGCAAGTTGGTAATATAAAAAAAGAAAGAGAGAAGTTATGAATACAGATCCAATAGCAGATTATTTGACCCGCGTACGTAACGCCATCGCGGCAAATCATAAAGTGGTAGAGATTCCTACCTCGAAAGTAAAAAAAGAGATCACGAAGATTTTATTTGAAAAAGGGTATATCCTGAATTATAAATTTGAGGATGATACAAAGCCCGGAACAATTAAAATTGCACTGAAATATCATCCGGTTACTAAAGAATCAGCAATCCATAAGTTGACCAGAGTGAGTAAGCCCGGATTACGTAAGTATGTTAATGTTGAACAACTTCCATCCGTATTGAATGGATTGGGTATTGCTATCGTATCTACATCTCACGGGATGATGACCGATAAAGAAGCCAGACAACAAAATGTGGGTGGTGAAGTGATTTGTTATATTAGTTAATAGGAGGAAGAGATATGTCAAGAATAGGAAAATTACCCATTTCGATTCCGGCAGGAGTTGAAATTAAAAGAGACCCTAAGAGTAATATCGTTACCGTTAAAGGGCCTAAAGGTTCATTATCACAATATGTAGATGGTGATATCACTTATTCCATCGAAGATGGACACCTTTCCCTCCAGAGACCAACCGAGCAAAAAAGACATAAAGCAATGCATGGTCTGTACAGAGCGTTGTTGGCTAATATGGTAAAAGGAGTTACCGAAGGGTTTGAAATCAGACAAGAATTGGTAGGGGTTGGATTTAGAGCTGAAGCTAAACCCGGTAATCTACTCGATTTATCATTAGGTTATTCACATAACATTCTGATGCAATTAGCACCTGAAGTGAGTGTGGAAACAATCAATGAAAAAGGGAAAAATCCAATTATTATACTTAGAGGTATAGATAAACAATTGTTGGGCCAAGTAGCTAACAAAATCAGATCCTATAGAAAACCGGAACCTTATAAAGGTAAAGGTATTCGCTTTGTGGGTGAAGTGGTTAGAAGAAAAGCAGGTAAATCAGCAGAAAAATAATATTCAAATTAGAATCAAATGGCTTATAATAGAAAAACATATAGAAGAAATAGGATTAAAATGAGAGTGCGTAAGCACGTACATGGCTCTCCTGAACGCCCTAGATTATCCGTTTTTAGAAGTAATCGCGATATATATGCACAAATTATTGATGATCAACATGGTGTAACCCTGGTTTCTGCTTCATCAAGAATTGCTGAAATTAATGAGCAAAAAATTACCAAATCTGAAAAATCTGTTTTAGTAGGTAAGCAATTGGCTCAAAAAGCAATTGATGCAGGAATCACTCGAGTGGTTTTTGATCGTAATGGATATTTATATCATGGAAGAGTTAAATCTTTAGCAGATGCTGCTAGAGAAGGTGGTTTAATTTTCTAATCGGGAATCGTTATGTCAAATAAAAATTTAAATAGAGTAAAAGCTGCTGATATTGAATTGAAAGATAATTTAGTAGCAGTTAATAGAGTAACTAAAGTAACTAAAGGGGGGAGAACATTCAGCTTTTCCGCTGTCGTAGTGGTTGGTAATGAAAATGGAATCGTAGGTTATGGTTTGGGTAAAGCAAAAGAGGTTTCTGCTGCTATTGCCAAAGCTATCGATGATGCAAAGAAAAATTTAATTCGTGTTGCGGTTCTTAAAGGAACTATACCTCACTCTCAAGAAGGGAGATATAGCGGCGCCAGAGTGATGATTAAACCGGCTGCACCCGGTACCGGAGTTATTGCAGGGGGTGCAATGCGTGCTGTACTTGAGGCAGCAGGAATTAATAACGTACTTGCAAAATCACAAGGTTCAACCAATCCACACTCAGTAGTGAAAGCTACTTTCCAGGCATTGGCCGACCTGAGAGATGCATACTCTGTGGCACAAGTAAGAGGAATTCCATTAGATAAAGTGTTTAATGGATAATTAAATAAATTTTGGTTAATACTTTAAAAAAGGGACCCGTTTTTCTAAATAGGTCTCTTTTTTTATTACTTTTGCGAAATTTACAAATAAAAAAGGTACTTTTGTACCCGAAACAATACCCCTATGACAAAAGTATTAATTATCGGCACTGCATATCCCTATCGTGGCGGTTTGGCTGTTTACAACGAACGATTAGCCAAAGCATTTGCAGACAATGGCGACGACGTAAAAATTGAAACTTTCAAACTACAATATCCCGGATTTCTGTTCCCAGGAAAAACTCAATATGCTGAATGGAAATATGAAGGTAACGTTAGTATTCAACGTACAGTAAACTCAATTAATCCATTCAATTGGATTAAAGTGGGCAGACGAATACGAAAAGAAAAATACGACGTAGTTATTATAAAATACTGGTTGCCGTTTATGGGTCCGTGCTTTGGAACTATTGCAAGGCAAATTAGAAAAAACGGTCATACAAAAGTTATATCAATCCTAGATAATGTGGTTCCACACGAAAAACGAATTGGCGACAAAACATTTACCCGTTGGTTTGTTAAACATGTCGATGGATTTGTATCAATGTCGGAAAGCGTGCAATCTGATTTGGTTTTTTTTAACGAAACGAAGCCAAGAGAACTATGCCCTCATCCACTCTACGATAATTTTGGTAAATCTTTAACAATTAAAGAGTCAATCAAGCACTTAAAACTTGATGATACTTACAAATATATTCTCTTCTTTGGATTGATTCGTGATTACAAAGGATTAGACTTGCTTTTAGAAGCCTTTGCAAATGATATTCTTAAAACTCTTCCTATAAAATTAATTATTGCCGGTGAGTTTTATTCTGATAGTGAAAAATACTATCAAATGATAGAAAAATTGAATTTAACAGATAGAGTGATTGTTTATCCTAACTTTATCCCCGATAATGAAGTAAACTTATACTTTGGTGCCGCCTCTTTAGTAGTTCAACCGTATAAAAGTGCTACTCAAAGTGGTGTTACACAGATAGCATACCATTTTGAAAAACCAATGGTTGTTACCAATGTTGGTGGCTTAGGAGAGATTGTACCTAATGGTAAAGTCGGCTACGTTGTAGATATTGATACAGTAGAAATCGCCAATGCTATAGCCGACTTCTTTAGCAACAATAGGGCTGAACAATTTGTTCAGGGGATAAAAGAGGAAAAACAAAAATACTCTTGGGAAAGGATGATAAATACTATTCAAACCGTTTATAAACAGATAACATTATGATTATTAGAAGTAAAGCACCCTTAAGAATCGGTCTTGCAGGTGGAGGCAGCGATGTATCACCATATAGCGATCTGTATGGCGGTGCGATTTTGAACGGAACCATTAGCATGTACGCATACGCTACAATTATACCGCGTTCTGACGGCAAAATAGTTATACATGCGTATGACAAGAATGATAAAGTTGAATACGATTCGCAAATGTCATTACCCATTGATGGGAAGCTCGATTTGGCAAAAGGTGTATATAATCGTATTGTTAAGGACTACACCAAAAAACCTTTAAGTTTTGAACTCACTACATGGGTTGATGCTCCTGCCGGTAGCGGATTGGGAACATCTTCAACTTTGGTAACGGCAATTTTAGGAGCCTTTGCCGAATGGAAAAGACTCCCATTAGGACACTACGATTTGGCACATCTTGCTTACGAAATCGAAAGGAAAGATCTTGGAATGGCCGGTGGGAAACAAGATCAGTATGCTGCAACTTTTGGCGGGATCAACTTCATGGAGTTTTATAATGATGATAAGGTGATTATTAATCCGTTGAGAATTAAATCAAAAATACTTAACGAACTTGCGCATAATATGTTACTATTCTATACAGACACAAGCCGTGATTCTGCTAAGATAATTTCCCGACAACAAGATAATGTAAGACAAAATAATCAGGAGTCGGTTAATGCGATGCATGAGATTAAAAATCAAGCCATTGTGATGAAAGAGGCAATTTTAAAAGAGGAGCTAGACAAAATAGGAGAAATATTAGACTACGGACATAGACAAAAACAAAAAATGGCGAAAGGTATCACAACGCCTTTGATTGAAGAAATTTATAAGGCTGCTATTGAGGCAGGTTCTACCGGAGGTAAAATAAGTGGTGCAGGTGGTGGAGGTTTTATGGTCTTTTATTGTCCGGAAAATGTGAGATTTAATGTAATTAATGCACTGAAACAGTTTGGAGGATCTTTGCACAGATATGAATTTGTAAATTATGGTTTAACCACTTGGACTATAAAATAGTATGAACAGAATATCAAATATTATAAATGATTCGATTGAGGTTAAAAAAGAGATTTTAAACTCTGACAAACTACTGAAATCGATTGAAAATGCAGCTGAAATAATAATTGAAGCCTATAGAAACAAAAAAAAGGTTCTTTTCTGTGGTAACGGAGGTTCAGCTGCCGATGCACAACATCTTGCTGCTGAGCTGAGTGGTCGTTTTTATTACGATCGCCCTCCTTTGGCTGCTGAAGCTCTCCACGTAAATACATCATATATGACTGCTGTTGCAAACGATTACTCATACGACGAAGTTTTTGCAAGATATATTGCAGGAGTTGGGAATCATGGTGATATTCTTGTTGGACTGAGTACATCAGGTAATTCAAAGAATGTGATTAAAGCGATAGAGCAGGCCCAACGTTTAGGTATGAAAACAGTATCGTTAACAGGTTCAACAGGGGGAAAAATGAAAGACCTTTCCGATATTTTGATTAATGTGCCATCAAACGATACTCCGCGTATACAGGAGTCCCATATAATGATAGGTCATATTATTTGCGAGATTGTTGAATCAACATTGTTTCTGAAGCCATGATTTGTAAAGAGGCTATAATTCTCGCAGGAGGTTTTGGAACACGCTTACAATCAGTTATATCCGACGTACCAAAACCAATGGCTCCGGTTGGTGGTAAGCCGTTTCTTTATTATATTTTGAAATATATTAGCTCATTTGGATTAAATAGAGTTGTACTTAGTGTAGGGTATCGCCATGAAACAATTATGGAGTATTTTGGCGATAAGTTTGAAGATGTAGAGTTGGTTTATGCTATTGAGAATCAACCTTTAGGAACAGGTGGAGCAGTAAAATTTTCCTTAAACAGCATCCAATCTGAAACCTTCTTTTTGTTGAATGGCGACAGTTTTTTTAAATCGGATTTAAGAGAATTAGCGAGTTTTCATAAGCGGAGCAGAGCTAAAATAACCTTGTCACTTAAAGAGCTTCAAAACTTTGACAGGTATGGTTCTGTAGAAATGGATCAATCGGGAATAGTAACTCAATTTCAGGAAAAACGGTTTTGCCAATCAGGACTCATCAACACAGGAGTATATATAGTTGATAAAGAAATTGTTAACTCCGTAAATGCAGAAAAATTCTCTTTTGAGAAAGATGTTTTAGAAATAGAGGTCAAGAACAAAACGGTTTACGGAATTGTTTCCAATGGATATTTTATTGACATTGGTATTCCCGAAGATTACGAAAAGGTACAAGGTGATATTAATCAGCTATTACGATAAGAGACGCATTAAATATTCGCCATACCCGCTTTTCAGAAGAGGTGTGGCGATTTTTTCCAATTGTGCGGCATCAATAAAGCCCATTTTATAGGCAACTTCTTCAATGCAGCCAATCTTTTGTCCCTGACGATCCTCAATAACCTGAACAAATTGAGTGGCATCAATTAAAGATTTAAAAGTCCCTGTATCCAACCAGGCAGTACCTCTTTGCATTTTGGAGACTTTGAGTTGCTTGGCCTCCAGGTAATGCTTATTCACATCGGTAATTTCGTATTCACCACGTTGACTCGGTTTAATGTTCTTAGCTACCTCTACAACACTATTGTCGTAAAAATAGAGTCCGGGTACAGCATAACTTGACTTTGGATTCTTAGGCTTTTCTTCAATCGATATGGCATTGAAATGTTCGTCAAATTCAACCACACCGTAACGTTCCGGATCCGAAACATGATAAGCAAAAACAATTCCTCCAACGGGATCATTATTATTGATTAAGTTCTCCTCAAAGTCGGCACCATAAAAGATATTGTCTCCTAAAATAAGAGAAACTTTATCATTCCCAATAAATTGCTCCCCCAAAACAAAGGCTTGAGCCAATCCGTTGGGTACATGTTGAGCTACATAATCAAAACGACAACCTAAAGCAGAACCATCTCCTAATAATCTTTCAAAATGAGGTAAATCATGTGGCGTAGAGATAATCAAAATCTCATTGATACCCGCTTGCATGAGTGTAGAGATAGGATAATATACCATCGGCTTATCGTAGATTGGCATCAATTGTTTACTCATTGCCAACGTAATGGGGTGTAAACGCGTTCCTGACCCGCCGGCTAAAACGATTCCTTTCATAAATCTTTATTTTTTTGCAAAGATATGATTTATTTTAAAAATAAGTATCAAAAGAGCTAAACTAAAAATCTTTTTCTCATGATCATTGAGATAATGGCTTTGAGTTAAATATTATTTGTACTTTTGTAGGTTAATATTTAAAGATATGGGACCGAGAAACTTTATTGAAGAGATCATTGACGAAGATTTAAAAAATGGCAAAAACGAATCCAGAGTGCATACCCGATTTCCCCCGGAACCGAATGGGTATCTGCATATTGGACACGCAAAATCGATTTGCCTTAACTTTGGATTAGCACAGAAATATAAAGGTCTGTGCAACCTCCGATTTGATGATACCAATCCAACAAAAGAGGATGTGGAATATGTGGATTCCATCAAAGAGGATATTCAATGGTTAGGATTCCAGTGGGATGCTGAGTTTTACGCTTCTGATTACTTTGAACAGTTGTACCAGTGGGCTGAACAGATGATCCGGGAAGGGTTGGCTTATGTTGACTTTTCTTCGCAAGAACAGATCAGTCTGGAGCGAGGCACACCCACTAAACCGGGTATTGAAAGTAAGTATAGAAATACACCGATTGAGGAAAATCTTCAACTCTTTAGAAAAATGAGAGCCGGAGAGTTCGCAGAAGGAGAAGTGGTCCTGAGAGCTAAAGTGGATATGAGTTCACCCAATATGCACATGAGAGACCCTATCATGTATCGTGTGCTTTTTGCAGAACATCACAGAACGGGAAATGATTGGTGTATCTATCCCATGTATGACTATGCGCATGGACAAAGCGATTCGATCGAAGGAATTACCCATTCTATCTGTACGCTTGAGTTTGAGGTGCACAGACCACTTTATGACTGGTTTTGTAAAGTGTTAAGAATACACCATCCCCAACAGATTGAGTTTGCGCGTCTCAATTTGAATTATACCATAATGAGTAAGCGGAAATTACTCCAGTTGGTTAGTGAAAAATATGTTTCCGGATGGGATGACCCTAGAATGCCAACCATATCCGGATTGAGAAGAAGAGGATATTCTCCGGAATCAATCCGTAATTTTGCTGAAACCGTGGGAGTTGCAAAACGTGAAAATGTAATCGATCTGAATCTGTTGGAATTTTGTGCCAGAGAACACTTGAACAAGGTTGCGCAACGCAGAATGGCAGTGCTAGATCCGGTTAAATTGATTATCGACAACTATCCTGAAGGTCAGGTAGAGATATTGCAAGCAGTAAATAATCCTGAAGATCCGGAAGGAGGAACCAGAGAGATGCCATTTTCTAAGGAGCTTTGGATTGAAAGAAGTGATTTTAGAGAAAATGCCGACAAGAAATTCTTCAGACTGACCATAGGAGGCGAAGTGCGATTAAAATACGCTTATATCATCAAGTGTACCCATATTGTAAAGGATGAGGATGGCAATATTGTTGAAATTCATGCGACTTATGATCCTGAAACAAAGAGTGGTATGGCACAAAGTAACCGGAAGGTGAAAGCAACCATCCATTGGTTGTCTACGGCTCATGCTCTCCCCGCTGAAGTTCGTTTGTTCGATAAACTCTTTACCGTTCCTGAACCGGATAATACCGAAGAAGGTAAAACTTTTTTGGATTATATTAATCCGGATTCGTTGATTGTGAGACAAGCCTTTATAGAAAAATGTATGGAGAACGAGTCTCAACATCCTTACTACCAGTTTGAACGTATTGGGTATTTCTGTGTAGACTCGGATTCAACAAAAGAAAAATTAGTGTTTAACAAAACAGTAGGTCTAAAAAGTTAAAAAGATGCATTGTCTTTCCGATTATGATGTAAAGATATTGATGGCACTCAACCAAAGTTTGGATGGGGACGGCAAGTTTGCGCGTTTTTTGATGGAGAATGGATTTCCGGAGTTGGTAGCCTTTTCAGCGGCAATCCACTCCGATGATGATGCATTTAATTGGTTGCTAAAAAATGGCTATCCTGAATTTGCCGTTTTATGCAATGCGATTAAAGGAGAACCCCACGCCATTCAATGGTTGATAGATCATAAAGCACATCTACTGTCGCTCTTTGCAGCAGCCTGTCGGAAAGAAGATGATGCAATCCTCTGGTTTGCAGACAATAAGTTGGATGTTTTTCTTTTTTTGGTACGCACCATTCACAAAGAACTACTCTTTCAGGCATGGGACGCCAACGATCCGCATCGTTGGTGATCATTTAATAATTGATAAATTTGTACAATTCCTCTTTTGAGGACTGAAACGAAAACGCATCAGCTACACGGTAATAATTTGCTTTGTCGCTGCAGTATTTGTACGCGTACTTTGCAAATTCCAGTTTATCACTTTCAAAAGTCAGGAGATGAGTAATTTGCTTAATCTGTTCAGTACAGATTCTTCCGCCATTACGAGATGCTACCTGTTTGGCGGTACTTAACTTTCCGCTTTCCATTTTATTACCCTGAACAGATTGTAGAGCCTGATTAAATTCAACAGTGGGCATACAGGGTGCTGGGGGTGGATTGTAATTTCCTCCGCCGGGATGTCCGCTACCGGGATGATTACCCCCTCCGGGATAGCCTCCTCCGGGATGATGTCCACTACCGGGATGGTTTCCATAATTGTTCCCTAAATAGTGCTGATTTCCTCCACTGCCCCAATAGTTGCCATAACTACCAAAACCGGGGTAAAGGAAGGAGTAATAGGCGTTCGAATAGTTGTAGTTGGGTCTGATCAGTTGAACAGTAACCATGGGGTTGATATTAAAAAAACTGTTCTTTAGGATAAATCCATTGCTACGATATAGAATTTCAAAATTGTTACGACGAAAATTTTGATCCACTAAAATGGTCCTTCCAACAATGGGGTAATCCTGACTATCCATCTCAATCCTCAACCGATAAGGGTGTTGAATATTCATTCCCGTGATGCGAATGGAGTTTACAGAGTACTGATTTTGAAGCACATCGTCAATGAAAACCCAAAAGCGTTGGTTGAAATTAGATGACTTAATTGTTACCGAACCGGGTTGGGCTGCTCCCCCCATTAATAAAAATAACAAAATTAAAAAATTGAATATCCTTTTCATACTATTAAGAATTAAGGTTTATTATTGGAGTCTTTTTTTTTATAAAAGTTAAAAAAGGGGGGGAGGAAATCCACACCTCTTTTGTTATTTTTTGGCAAAATTAGTTCTTTATCGCTTTTTTGTCAAAGCGTGTGTTTTTTTAATTGGGTACAATGCGAGTTCCTCCCTTGGGATCTTCCAATGATTTGGCCTCGGTGATAATACACTCTTTTCCGCCATTTTCAACATAAAAGATAGCAGCCCGGATCTTAGGAGCCATAGAGCCTTCGGTAAAATGACCTGCAGCTAAGTAGCTCTTGGCTTCTTCTACGGTGATTCGGTCTAACGCTTGTTCATTTTCCTTTTTAAAGTTGATATACACTTTGGGTACATCAGTGAGGATGTAAAACTGATCAGCTTGCAACTTCACGGCTGCCAAAGCAGAGGCTAAGTCCTTGTCAATCACCGCTTCTATCCCTTTTATTCCGGATTCTCCCTTGATCACAGGAATACCACCACCACCGCAAGTAATCACCACTTTGCCGGATCTGGCTAACTCTCCTACAGTCTCTATATTGCTAATTTCAAGAGGTTTAGGTGATGGAACTACTTTTCTCCAACCATTTCCTTTAGGATCTTCGGCATATTTTCCACCAATAGTAGCCTGGAAATGAGCAGCCTCTTCACGGGTGTAGTAGGGGCCAACCGGTTTGGTCGGATTTTGGAAAGCGGGATCATTCTCATCCACAACCACTTGAGTAACCAAAGAGATTACCGGTTTGTCGATTCCTCTTTCATGAAAAACTTGCCTCATACCCAGTTCAATCATGTATGCAATCGATCCTTGGGTTTCAGCAACACACAAATCCATTGGCATTGCCGCTACTCCGTATTGCTTTTCTCCGGCATCATGCTGCAACATTACATTGCCCACTTGCGGACCATTTCCGTGCCCAATCACCAGTTCATAGTCATGTTCGTAAAATTGACGCAGAGATTTGCAAGTTTGCATCACATTTTCCAGTTGTTCCTGATAAGTTCCTTTTTGATTGTTTCGGAGAAGTGCATTCCCACCAAAAGCGATGACGGCTAATTTTTTCATTGGTTATGTATTTTAAATTGTTTGGATTTTCTGTTTATTTATTTGCTGTTACCAAATCTGAGCTCTCTTTTCAGGTGCCAACCAAAGTGGATCACCCTCTTTGACACTAAATGTTTCGATAAATGGAGTAACGTGAGGCAAGCAGCCGTTTACTCTCCACTTTCCTAAGGAGTGAGGATCCTCTTTAGTTCTTCTGATAATCTCCTCATCTCTGATATTGCCTGCCCAAACCATGGCGTAAGCAATAAAGAAGCGCTCCTCAGCACTAAATCCATCCATTTCTTGTTGGATATTGCCCTCTTTTATGGCTCTTTGTAAAGCAGTAAAGGAGATATTCACCCCACCATTATCTGCGATGTTTTCGCCTAAAGTGAATACACCATTGGCGTATAGGTTAGGAAGCACTTCGATCTGATTGTAATAATCGATCAATACCTGAGCTCTTTCTGCAAAATGGAGACTGTCGTTAGAGGTCCACCAGTCATTCAAGTTTCCATCTATGTCGTAGTAACGACCCGCATCATCAAATCCGTGAGTCATTTCATGACCAATCACTACACCAATGGCGCCGTAGTTCACGGCATCATCAGCGTTGAGGTCAAAGAAAGGAGGTTGTAAAATACCGGCAGGGAAACAGATTTCGTTAGTACTGGGGTTGTAGTATGCATTGACAGTTTGTGGGGTCATGTACCAGCGTGTCGGATCGGTCGGTTTACCGATTTTAGAGAGTTCGTAGTTGTTTTCGAAAATTCTGGAACGAACAATATTGGCGTAGTAACTGTCATGATTGATTTCAAGATTGCTGTAATCTCTCCATTTATCAGGATAACCTATTTTTACAATCATACCATGTAGTTTTGCAATTGCTTTTTGCTTGGTTACTTCTTCCATCCAGGTAAGCTGATTAAAGCGCTCTTCCATGGCAATGGTCAGATTTTCAACTAATTTTTCCATTCTGGCTTTGGCTTCAGGTGGAAAATAGCGCTCTACATACATTTGTCCGACAGCCTCTCCTAAAGCACCATCAACAGTTTCAACTACTTTTTTCCAACGTGGTTTATCAGACTCTTTACCTGATAAAACTTTTCCGTAAAAATTGAACGAACTTTCATAAAATCCTTTACTCAAGTAGGGTGCTGCATCATTGATAACGTGCCATGCCAGGTATGCTTTGATTGTTTCAATATTGTTTTTTGTTAAAATGGGATTCAATTGAGCAAAATAGTCGAGTGTTCCTATATTGATCTCATTCAATTGATCCAATTTGAGGGTTTTGAGATAGCTTTTAACATCGAATGAAGGAACCATTTTTTGCCACTCATCAATTGTTTTTAAGTTGTAGGTTTGGTTAGGATCTCTCAACACTTCTTTATCCATAAATGCTTTTGCCATTTGGGTTTCAAAAGCCAACACTTTTTCTGCCAATGCTTTCTCTTTTCCTTCTGCTTTGACAATTTTAGTGTAGCCGGAGAGTTGGAATAGGGTAGTCATAAACTGAACATATTCCTCTCTGATTTTTGCCATTGCAGGATCTGTATAGTATTCCTTTTCTCCGATTCCCAAACCGGTTTGCCAGATCCAGGCAATATTCATTTTGCTATTTTTAGGATCTGCCTCTCCAAAAAGACCGAAAAGAGGAGCACTTCCTTCCAAATGGATCTCTCCCAGCAGTTGAGGTAATTCTTTTAAAGAGCGTAGGTTAGCAATTTTTTGTAGCTCATTTTGAATGGGTTCAGCTCCCTGTTGCTCAATTTTTGTCGTATCCATACCTATATTGTACAAATCACCGATTTTTTGTTTGATTGTTCCTGTTTCGTGTTGTTCTGCAGCTATATCGGTGATCAACTCCTTGAGTTGGACTTTATTATTTTCTGCGAGTTGGTCAAATGTTCCAAAACGAGAATATTCCGGGGTCAACGGATTTTTATCCATCCAGCCGCCGGTGGCATAACGATAAAAATCAACTGCCGGAGAAACGGTAGTATCCATGTTTTCTACGTTAATTCCGGAAGTAAGTTCCCTTTGATTCTCTTTTGTTTTCTCCTTACATGATGCAAATAAGATTAATATTCCCATTACAATTGATACAATTTGAATTTTCATTGAGTTAATATTTTGATTATAAATACGTTATTTTTTGATTCTTAAATTCTAATACAACCTACAAAGTTAGATATTTTTTTTCATATGAAAACAATCAACTTTTATTTATTTTTCGTAATTCGTAATTCGTAATTGATTCACACCATATCATATGAGGTACAATACTCTAGAGTGGGGAATTGAAATAACAAAAAAGTGATACCTTTTCTGCCCCCCATTTATTTTTATTTCCAAAAAGAAGAAAAAAATAGAAATGTTAAATGATAGATTATCAATATGATATCTCCTCAAAAATAAAATCCGAAATCCGAAATCCGAAATCCGAAATTATTATTGTATCTTTGCTTTTTGTTATCTTTCCAAGTAGGTCATAAAAAATAATAGAATCGTTATGATGAAAAAATTTATTCATTTTTCTCTTTTACTCTTGTTTACGCTTTCTTTTATGGGGTGTGGACGTCATTTTATTTCAAATTCAGAGTATAGAGAACAAGTAATTAAAGATTTTGAAGCTCGCAAAGAGCTGGCTAAAGGCAGAGAAGCAGAACTCTTCTCTGTATTTGATCAAAAATTAACCCGGAGCGAAAAAGAGGCATTGCAGTTTCTGTACGCTTACATGCCTTTGAGTGATTTGGCAGATTATGATGGGGAGTTTTTCCTGCAACAGGTGCGATACGCATTCAAAGCCAGGGAAGAGTTTACGTGGGGGAAATCGGTTCCGGAGGATATCTTCAGACACTTTGTGCTGGTACATCGCGTCAACAATGAGAACCTGGATACGGCGAGAATGGTCTTTTTTCATGAGTTGAAAGATCGGATTAAGGATCTCTCCATGTATGATGCTGCATTGGAAGTAAACCACTGGTGTCACGAAAAGGTAACCTATCGTCCTGCGGATATCAGAACCTCAGCACCGTTGGCAACCGTGAGAACCTCTTTGGGAAGATGTGGAGAGGAGTCCACTTTTACCGTTACAGCGCTTCGTGCCGTAGGAATTCCTGCACGTCAATGTTATTCTCCCCGTTGGGCACATTCGGATAGTAATCATGCCTGGGTGGAGGTGTGGATCGACGGGAAATGGTACTTTTTGGGAGCCTGTGAACCTGATCCTGAACTAAATATGGGATGGTTTGCCAATCCTTCTACCAGGGCTATGATGGTGCATACCACGATCTTTGGAAAAAACAATATCAAGGGAGAAAAGAATGTTGAGACCCCTCTTTATTCTGTTTCAAATATGCTCGATAACTACGCAGAAGTAAAAACAGTAACAGTACAAGTGTTGGATCAAAATAAACAACCGGTAGAGAATGCTACCGTAAAGTTTAAAATATATAATTATGCTGAATATTATCCTTTGTTGTCAGTTCAGACAGATTCAAAGGGAGTAGCGCAGTTTACAACGGGATATGGTGATTTGCTCATTTGGGCTTCCCATAACGGAAAATACAACTACCAAAAAATAGATCTCAGGGAACAAGAGGAGACCACCATTGTGCTTGATAGAGTGGCAGGCGAGGAGTATGTAGAGATGATAGATATGGTTCCACCTTATGAGAAAAAGGTAACCAAAGAGATTAGTGATGAGGTGATGAAAAAACATAATGCACGTCTCCAATATGAAGATTCTGTTAGAAATGCCTATGTGGCGACATTCATGACAGAAGAGGAGGCAAGAAAAATTAAATCGGCGAATTTAACGGAAGAGCAAATTGTCAAAGCAATCAAAAGAAGTGAAGGGAATCACGCTGAGATTGCAAAATTTATTCAAAACCATACCCAATATGAAGCGGGACTCTATCTCAACTCATTCCTGGAATCTTTAGCTGATAAAGATTTACGAGACACACCTGCCGATATTTTGGAAGCTCATGTAACTTATTATAATGCAGGTGGAACTGTAAGTTATGGAGAGGAAGCTTATCTTAAGGGGATCTTGCCCGCCCGAATTGCCAATGAGTTGATCAGACCCTGGAGACCCTTCCTGAATAAGGAGTTGAAAGCTCTTTTGGGAGAAAAAGTTAATTCAGACGAGATCTATCAGTGGACAAAAGAGAATGTAAAAATCAGTAATGAGGATAATTATTATCGTTGTCCGATCTCCCCTCGAGGAGTGTTTGAGTTGAAGGTGAGTGATGAACAATCAAGAGATATCTTTTTTGTAGCGGCATGTCGCTCTTTGGATATTCCTGCCTATTTGGATGGTTCAGATGGAAAAATTTATGTTTATGAGAATAAAGCATGGAAAGAGATTTCCTTTGATCCTAAAAAAGAGGATGAGAATATAGAAAAGGGAGAATTGGTGTTGAGTTTCAACCCTGATCCGGAGATGCCTCAGATTCAGCTAAGTTATAGGACACACTTTACCTTGGTGCAATTTGTGGATGGTGATTTTGTTACTTTTGATTTTAGAGGGGATTCCAGAATGAGTTCATTCCCAACAACGATTACCTTGGATCCGGGATACTATATGCTTTCAACCGGAAATCGTTATGATGACGGTACGGTGTTATCAAGGGTAGAGTTCTTCAACATTGTGGCAGGTGAGAAAATTGAGAAGGAGATAGAGATTAGAAAGTTGATCCCCAGAGAATCCAACTATGGCACTGTTGACTTGGAGCAAGAATTGTGCGGATCACTCGAGAATACTTCCATTGAACAATTGATGGGTGATAAAAAACTGATATTCTGCTTTATTGATCCGACTCGTGAACCGACCCGCCACCTTTTGAAAGATATAGGATTGTTGAAAAAACAGTATGAAGAGTGGGGGGGAGCACTTGTTTTTGTGATTCCTTCAGATAAACATACCGAAGACTTTAAACCTGAAACGTGGAATTTACCTGCACAATCTCACTTTTTAGTGGATGAAGACGCTCAAATGATGAAACAAATCACCAAAAATATGCAAGGTGATTTCAAAGGAGAGTATCCATTATTGTTGATTCTCAATCAAGATGGAGTAATTATCCTCAAATCCGAAGGCTACCGCATCGGATCCGGAGAGTTGATGCTGAAGTTGTTGTAGGTAGGGTTTGATTTCCAAAAAATGATGTAACTTTGTAGCTTGTTTTATTATTCAAAGGGATGCGCATGAGAGTGGATCGATTTATCAAGATAACCAAAGGATTGGATATTCGGCTGAAGGGCTCGCCTCAACCAATTAGAACAGCATATACTCCTCAAAAGGTTGCCATAACTCCACCTGATTTCAAGTGGATCACTCCTCAGTTAATGGTAGAAGCCGGAACTGCTGTCCGGGTTGGAGATTCCCTTTTTGTTGCGAAAGAAAATCCCAAAATCAACTTTGTTGCTCCTGTGAGTGGAACAGTAACCGAAATAGTTCGGGGTGAAAAAAGAAGAATTACCGCCGTAATTATTGAAAAGGATCATAAAAATAGCAGTTCGATTTCTACGGAAATGATAAAAGAGGAGTCATCGGAGGAGATTATCGATACGATGTTAACTGCCGGAGTTTGGCCTATGATCAGACAACGTCCTTTTGGGACGATTGCTAATCCGGACCAAAGACCTAAAGCAATCTATATCAGTTGTTTTGATACCGCCCCTTTGGCACCTGATTTGCACTATATTTTGCAAGATAAAGGAGCACAGTTTGCTCGGGGAGTTAAAATATTGTCTCAACTGACAAAGGGTAATCTGTACCTTACTATTCCTGCCGACCATAAACCATTGGCAGATTGGTTGCAAAAAGAGGTACTGGAAAAGATTGATACCACTCATATTAGAGTAATTTCGTTTAAAGGGAGACATCCCGCGGGAAATGTGGGGACACAGATCCATTTTGTTACTCCAATTCAAAAAGGGGAGTTGGTATGGTATGTTGACCCGCAACATACTGCCAGCATTGGACACCTTTTCCTACATAAACAACTTGACTTTTCCAGAACTGTAGCCTTAACAGGGTCTGAGGTTAAAAACCCTCAATATTATGATACCATAATCGGAGCAGCTTTGTCAGATTTAATAAAAGAACAGGTGGATATTGAACTACCAAGAGTAGTGAGCGGAAATCTACTAACAGGACGAAATGTGGGTAAAGATGGCTTTATCGGGTTTTATGATCATCAAATTTCAGTAATTAGTGATGATGTACAAAGAGAGTTTTTAGGCTGGATGACTCCCGGTTTGAATAAATTTTCCATATCGAGAACCTTTTTATCCTTTTTGATGCCTAAAAAAGAGTATGTTATGGATACCCGTTTACATGGCGGACAGCGTGCTTTGATGTTTTCAGATGTGTATTCAAAGGTTTTTCCGTTTCGTCTTTTACCGGATCAACTGCTGAAAGCATGCATTATTAAAGATTTGGATTTGATGGAGGCACTCGGGATTTATGAGGTGGTAGAGGAGGATTTTGCACTGTGTGAATTTGTCTGTCCCTCCAAGACCAACTGTCAACAAATTGTTCATGATGCTTTATGGGAGTTGGTTAAATAGATAGCGTTTGATTTATGAAAAAACTAGAAAAGATATCGGAAAAAGTAGGAAAATGGTTTCAAAAAGGGAAACCACTCCATCCTTTGTACCCCTTCTATGATGCGATGGATACCTTTTTCCTAACTCCCAAGACTCGAACCAAGACAGGAACACACATTCGTGATGCGGTGGATATGAAAAGAGGTATGATTACGGTGATGATCGCGCTGCTCCCTGCGCTTCTTTTTGGAATTTGGAATGTGGGCTATCAGCATTTCCTATTTACAGGTGAAACAGTTTCCTACCTTCGTATGTTTGGTTATGGACTGATCAAAGTATTGCCCATCATCATAGTTACTTATGTTTCAGGATTGACTGTGGAGATTATCTTTGCCAAAATTAGAAATCATCAAGTGGCAGAGGGATTTTTTGTCACGGGACTGTTGATTCCGATGATTCTCCCTCCTGATATTCCGTTGTGGATTGTCGCTTTGGCTACCGCGTTTTCTGTTCTTTTTTGTAAAGAAGTATTTGGGGGGAACGGATACAACTTCCTCAATCCTGCTTTAGTGGCTCGTGCATTCATTTTTTTCTCTTACCCCAAAGTGATTACAGGTGATTTTGTGTGGATTGCGGGTCAAACTGACGCTTTTTCAGGGGCGACACCCTTAGCTCATTTGGCCTTGGGAGAAGTAAGCCAATTACCCGGTATGATGGAGATGATGGTTGGGACGATTCCGGGTTCAATAGGAGAAACTTCAAAAATTGCAATACTATTGGGCGCTGTTTTTTTGGTTATTACAGGTGTGGGTAGTCTGAGGATTATGCTCTCTGTTGTGGTGGGTGGATTGGCAATGGGAGGACTTCTAAACTGGATTGGAGGCAGTCCCATTTTTGATTATCCTGCCTGGCAACACCTTTTCTTGGGTGGTTTTTTATTTGGTGCTGTTTTTATGGCGACAGACCCGGTCAGTGCAGCACACACTCCGGTAGGTAAGGTCGTTTATGGTTTCCTCATTGGAGTTATGGCCATCTTGATTAGGGTAGTCAATAAAGGGTATCCCGAAGGGATGATGTTGGCTATTCTATTGATGAATATTTTTGCTCCGTTGATTGACTATATCGTAGTGCAGATTCATATCAGGAATAGGAAAAAGGAGATCATTAAAATTAATAATCTTAAAATTTAGCCGGGATGAAGTTTTCAAACACCTATATATTTGTTTTTACTACGATTGTTGTTTTGATTTGTGCAACAATTTTAACCCTGGCTTCAGTCGGGTTACAACCCTTTCAACGAGCTAACAGACAAAAAGAGAGAATGACTCAAATTTTGACTGCATCGGGGTATAAGTCGGTTGAAGATCCGATTCAATTTTATAATACTGTTGCTGAAGAGAGTGAAGTTGAGGTTTTGATTAATGGAAAAAAAGAGCAACGCCAAGTGATCAAGGTGAAACTTCGGGATAACTCCTACTGTTACGTTTTTTCTCTTAAAGGGAAAGGATTATGGGGACCCATTTGGGGCTATATTGCCATCAGAGAGGATGGAAATACAGTACAAGGTGCTGTTTTTGACCATAAGAGCGAAACACCGGGATTGGGTGATGAGATTAATACAGAGCGTTTTTACTCTCAGTTTGAAGGGAAACAACTGTTCGATCAGCTGGGTGTTTTTCAGTCGATTAAAGTGGTTAAGGGGGGAGTTGCCAACAGTAACGTCAATCCTAACCATGGAGTTGACGCCATTTCCGGGGGGACAATCACCAGTCAAGGATTGGAAACAATGATTGCAAAGGAGTTGGAACCCTACATCCCCCTTTTAATACAAATTAATAAAAAAGAAAGATCATTAACGGAGAAATAGAGGATATGAGTATCAAAAAATATTTTGGGCCACTAAGTAAAGATAATCCTATTTTAGTTCAGATTTTAGGCGTTTGTTCGGCTTTGGCTGTAACCGCTCAACTGAAACCCGCTTTTGTAATGGCACTTTCTGTGACCGTTGTAACCGGTTTTTCAAGCTTGATTATCTCCTTAATACGCAAAATGATTCCATCGCGAATCAGAATTGTTATTCAACTGGTGGTGATTGCCACTATGGTAATTCTTGTAGATCAAATTTTGCAAGCATTCTTCTATGATATGAGTAAAATGCTTTCCGTTTTTGTCGGGCTGATCATCACAAACTGTATTGTGATGGGGCGTTTGGAAGCATTTGCAATGGGCAATCCACCCATTCCTTCTTTCCTTGATGGAATCTTTAATGGGTTCGGTTATGGTTTGGTGCTAATTATTGTTGGGGTAATCCGTGAAATTTTCGGTTCGGGAACCTTATGGAATATGCAAGTAATTCCTACCTCTTTCTATGAAGCGGGCTACATGAATAACGGATTAATGATGTTGCCTCCTATGGCACTTTTACTGGTTGGTATTATGATCTGGATCCAAAGATCATAAATCAATTTTTTTTCGTACCTTTGCAAACCGAAAATTGAAATATTAATTAATAATTAAACTAAAGAAAATGAGTGAAATAATTGGAGTTTTTGGACGTCAGATTTTGGATTCAAGAGGCAATCCAACTGTTGAAGTGGATGTTTATACCGCTGCAGGAGCCATGGGACGCGCTGCTGTTCCATCAGGAGCTTCAACCGGAGCACATGAGGCTGTTGAGTTGAGAGATAATGATAAATCACAATATTTAGGAAAAGGAGTGCTTAAAGCAGTTCAAAATGTAAATAAAGTAATTGCAGAAGAACTCAAAGGAATGTTTGTGAATAGTCAAAATGAGATTGATGCTAAATTGATCGAGATTGATGGAACCCCTAACAAAGCAAATATGGGTGCCAATGCAACTTTGGGAGTTTCTTTGGCAGTAGCAAAAGCGGCAGCTATGGAAAGCAACCAGGAGTTGTACAGATATATTGGCGGTGTCAATGCGAATACATTACCCGTTCCGATGATGAATATCATTAATGGAGGATCCCATGCAGATAATAGTATTGACTTTCAGGAGTTTATGATTATGCCGGTAGGCGCAACTACCTTCTCACAAGCGTTGAGAATGGGAGCTGAAACTTTCCATAATCTGAAATCAGTATTGAAATCAAAAGGACATGCTACCAATGTGGGAGATGAGGGTGGTTTTGCACCAAATTTAAAATCTAACGAAGAAGCCATCGAAGTGATTTTGGAAGCTATCGAAAAAGCGGGATATAAACCAGGTATCGATATTTGTATCGCTCTGGATCCGGCTTCTACCGAGTATTATCTTCCTGAAGAGAATGTGTATCACCTGTTTAAATCGACAGGCGAAAAGTTGACACCGGCACAAATGGTGGATTACTGGGCTGAGTGGGTAAGAAAATATCCTATCGTTTCCATTGAAGATGGTATGGCTGAAGATGATTGGGACGGATGGGCTTTAATGACCAAAAAGATGGGCGAGCGCGTTCAATTGGTTGGAGATGACCTTTTTGTGACTAATGTAAATCGTTTGGCTGAAGGTATCAGAAAGGGAGTAGCTAATTCAATCTTGATTAAAGTAAACCAAATCGGTACTTTAACAGAAACTATTGATGCGGTTAATTTAGCTCATAGAAGTGGCTATACCGCAGTAATCTCCCATAGATCAGGAGAAACTGAGGATACTACCATCGCTGATTTGGCTGTAGCATTGAATACCGGTCAGATTAAAACCGGATCTGCAAGTAGAACCGATAGAATTGCAAAATATAATCAATTGCTCCGTATTGAGGAGATGTTGGGAATGAATGCTCATTTCCCAGGAAATCGTTTCCCATACATGAGATAAGGATATGATTTATGAAAAAAAGAGCTTTTTGTTAAAAAAGCTCTTTTTTTTTGTCTTTTTTTTACTCAATCCCAAAAGTTAACGTATATTTGCACTTTTAAAACCTACGTTATGAAAAAGATAAAATGGGGATTGTATATACTCTTTTTTTTGAGTTTATTTCATTCTAAATCTTTGTTTTCCCAAAACGCACCGGGGGGTATTGTTACTAATGGAAATACTTTTATTACGGCTATAGGTGGTGCCGATTTTGGATATTCAATATATCAGGGGGGAGTCTATTCTATTTATATTACTCAAGACGTTTTCCTCTCCTCGCCAATTGTGATTCAAAGTGGGTTCTTCAAATTGATTCCCGACTCAGCGGCAAGCATTGTGGCTCCGGCTGACTCATTAACCCACCTGATTGAAACGAAAGTGGGAACAGGTTTAATATTGCAGGGTAGAGTGATAGGAACAGATACACTTACTTTAACAATTAGTGGAACCCATGATCAATATCAAACCTCTGACCATTTGATTAAAAATCTAGGCTCTTTAGCATTTGAAAATGGAGTTATTGTGGAGGAACATCATGGAGAGAGTGCTGCCATATACAATGAAGGAAATTTGAGTTTGTATGGTGGACTGATTCGCAATAATAGTTCAACTAGTAATGGGGGAGCCCTCTATCTTCACAAGGGAAATGGATTGATTGATGGAGTACACTTTTTAAATAATGATGCTCCTCGGGGATCGGCTATTAAAATGGAAGAAACAGCATTCCTTATGCTCAACAAAACAAATTTGAATGGAGGAACCCTTTTCCTTGACGGAGAAGCGTATATCTCTGTTAATCCTTTTTTCCTTTCTAGTGAGGTGGTTGTTGTTGAAAAGGAGAATTACCAAAGATGCTCTCAATTTGTCGCTATTTTAGGAAATCCTCCTGTAGAGAAGATCAATTATATTAAAAATCGTTTTCAAATTCAGGATCTTCCGTCTGTGTTTCATATTGAGTTGAATTCAGGTAGAACAGGTTTGATCCTGAATAGTATAGCCGGTACACATTATGTGAGAACCTGTGAAGAGTACTATTTTGAACCTTTGGATACGCTGTTTACACAGTCAACCTCTTTTATACATCGCTTTGCTATGTCCAACGGATGCGATAGTTTGGTGGAAGTAGAGATTGATATTCGTCCATTTTTTGAGCAGGTTGATCTGAACTTATGTACTGATGAAACGCCATACCAACTTGAAGATACCCTTATTTCAGATCCCGGGATCTATACGTTTTCTTTTTTAAGAGAGGATGGATGTGACAGTGTGATCACCTACCATGTTACGCTCATTCCTACAGTTGTCGATACAAACGAACTTCAAATTTGTGCTTCGGAACTACCATTGTTGTACCGGGATTCGCTTCTGAATCAATCGGGTGAGTATCTCTTTGAATCGGCATGCAATAGTTTCCATACGCTCTATTTAGAGGTGTTCCCAACCTATTATGATACAGTTCGTATAGTGATGTGTGATACTGCATCTCCTTATGTGTTTGATACACTGCATAGTTATACTGAAACCGGAATTTACAATATTGAATATACCTCTCAGGATGGATGTGATAGTGTTATTGTGATTGATTTAACTATTTACACTCCTTTCCAAGCCGAAATACTTGGGGATAATGAAGTGTGTGATAATGAGTCTTTTAGCTTTACAGCTACCGGTGGAGAACTCTTTTTATGGAATACCGGAGAGGAAACAGAGTCCATAGTGCCGGAGAGCTCCGGAATCTATAGTGTAACGGTTACAGATTTGCTCGGTTGCTATCAAAGTCAGGCATCCGCAGAAATTTTGATTCAAGAGTCGCCAACTCTTGAAATACCACCGTTAACACCATTCTGTGATTATGACTCTATTACGATTACTCCTGTTACAAATGCGGATCTGTTGATTTGGAACGATGAATTGGAGTCAGCCAGTTATACTGCATACAATTCCGATACAATTGTTGTAAGGGCTCAAAATAATAATGGATGTTATCGTCTTGAAAAGATAGTTCCTGTTGTAATTCCTATGCCGGAAGTAGAGTTTACAGGTATTTTTGATATCTGTCACGGAGAATCAACACAGATTGAAGTCTCTTCGGGATTTCAGTACATTTGGTCGACAGGAGACACAAACGCATCGATTCAAGTATCTCCTTTGGAAACCACAACTTATTCAGTAATGCTGACTGCACCCAATGGATGTTCTTATGTTGATTCGGTTACAGTTTTTGTTCACAATCCACCTACAGTTGAAATTGTGGGCAATACGGAACGCTGTGATGGAGACCTTTCTCCAATTGTGGCAATAGGTGGCACCAATTATATATGGAGCAATGGTGTGGAAACGGACAGTTTGTTTGTTACGGAAAGTGGAATCTATACCGTTACTGTTTCAGATCAATACGGGTGTTATACCCCTACCAGTGTGGGTGTGGTTATTCATCCCAATCCTACTTTGACGGTTGTTGAAACTCAACTAGAGATCTGTAATGGAGATACTGTGCAGCTGGTTGCCTTTTCCGATGCTGCTCTGCTTTGGTCTACAGACGAGACTCAAGATTCTATCTATGTAGCTCCGGATACAACTACCTATTATAATATTGCAGCAACCAATGAGTATAATTGTGTAGTTGAAGATTCTATTTTGGTGATTGTGAATGATCTACCCGAAGGTGAATTGGTTATTCCCGATCCGTTTTGTGATAATGAAACTGAGATTTTAGTAGTTGTGGGAGAGGAAATTTCCAACTATTCTCTTTTATGGAGTACCGGAGCTATTCAGGATACCATAGTAGTAGAGGAAGCAGGTACTTATGAGCTCACTTTGACCAATGAAAAAGGGTGTATCCTAACCTTATCCGCGGAGGTGCAAACCATACCAGCACCTGAAGTGTTTATCACCGGCGATTCTGTGAAATGTGTTGAACAGAGTACCCAATTTACGGTTCATGGAGATGGTGCATATCACTGGAGTACCGGAGATACTGCAGCAACTATTACGGTTGCGGATGCAGGTTTATACACCGTTACGGTAACCTCTTCCAATGGATGTTCAAAGATTAAGTCGATCAACTTTATACAAAGTGAACCTCAGGTTGAGATTACCGGGGATACCGATATTTGTATCGGAGAGTCAACCGTACTTACAGCCAGTGGAGGAACCTCTTACCTGTGGAGTATCGATAATCAAACTTCCCCAACCGTTTTTTTGACTCCTACACAAACTTCTTTCTATTATGTTACTGTAACCAATTCATTAGGTTGTAGTGCTGTAGAGTTGATTACACTCAATGTGCATCCCAAACCCACTGCTACAATTATTGGAGAAACATCAATTTGTCAAGGTGAAACTACAATTTTGACAGCAGGTGGGGGTGATAGTTATGTATGGTCAACCGGAGCGCAAACTGCAGGAATTGAGGTTTCCACTTCAGGTCACTATGTTGTTACTGTTTCCAATAGTTTTGGTTGTACAGCTACCCACATGAGTTCCGTAGTAGTGAAAGCAAAACCAACGGTCTCAATTTTAGGAACCCCTGCATTCTGTCAAGGTGGTTCTACGCTGTTGACTGCAACCGGTGGTAGCGCTTATATGTGGAGTAATGGCACTAGTACACAAGCCAATTCTATTACCATTCCCGGAACCTACTCTGTTACTGTTACTGCTGCGAATGGATGTACGGGCGTTGCCTCAATTCCGGTAGTGATGAACCCTAAGCCTACCCCTGTAATCAGTGGTAACCGTGCCTTCTGTTCCAATGCATCAAGCGTTTTAACGGCATCGGGAGGGAGAACTTACCTGTGGAACGATGGTACCTCCGATTCCGTTATGATTGCAACCGGTGCAGGAACCTATAGTGTAACCGTAACCAATAGTGCAGGATGTAGCGCAACGGTATCGGCAACTACGACAGTGCATCCGGCTCCTACACCAACAATTTCAGGACCATCCGAGTTTTGTTCCGGCTCATCTGTCAATCTGATAGTATCCGGAGGGTCAAGCTATGTGTGGAGTAATGGGTCATCAGGATCCTATATTTCTGTGAATCAAACCGGGACCTATTCAGTTACAGCCACCGATTCCAGAGGATGTACCGGAGAGGTATCCAAAACAGTAGTTGCACATCCTCTACCCAATGTTGTAATCGCCGGAGATACTAATATTTGTACCGGAGAATCTGCCTTTTTAATGGTTAATTCAACTTCCGGATCCACTTACATGTGGAGTAATGGACAAACAACTCCTTTTATTAATGTAACACCTTCCACATCAACTAATTATACTGTTGTGGTTACCAGTTCCAATGGATGTACCAAATCAGCATCAATCAGGGTAAATGTTCGTCCCTATCCTGTTATTACCGTAACCGGTAATTTATCATTTTGTGAAGGAGGACAAACAGAGATTACTGCTCAAGGAGCTGCAGTTTATCAATGGAATACAGGTGCGTCTACTCCTTCCGTAGTTTTAAATGAAGGAGGGACCTATTCCGTATCAGGAACATCTTCTTATGGTTGTATGTCTACCGCTCAAGTAACTGTAACTAAACATGCTCTACCTATTCCAGTAATTACCGGAAATAGTTCTATTTGCGAGGGAGAAACCGGAACATTGACCGCATCAGGTGGGGTTACCTATTTTTGGAGTAATGGGGTGTCGACAGCTACGATGAATCCTACAGCAGCGGGAACCTATTCTGTGACTGTTATAGATCAACATGGGTGTAGTGACTCCCTTTCTACGGTGATTTCAGTAAGGCCTACACCTCAGGTTTCCATTGTTGGAGATTCAGCTTTTTGTCAAGGGTCGACCCTGATTTTAACAGCCCATAGTGTAAACCAGGTTACTTATTCCTGGAGTAATGGAAGTACCGGAAGCTCTATTTCACTCAATACACCGGGCATCTATTCAGTAACTGCTACAGATCTGAATGGATGTATTGCTACTGTTTCAAAGAATATTACCCAAAAGAGTATTCCTGCTGTTCAGATTTCAGGGAATCTATCGCCCTGTTTAGGTAGTAGTACTACCCTTAGTGCAGTCAATGCAATTCAGTATTTATGGTCGAATGGGAGTACAAGCAATTCTATTACTGTTACTCCATCGACTTCTACTCAATATTCATTAACAGCCACAGGGTCCAATGGTTGTGTAAAGTCTACCTCAGTAGTTGTTAACCCTTTACCTTTACCCGCTGCTGCTATTTCAGGTGGAGCTCCTATTTGTGAAGGGGCTAGTGCAACATTGACGGCAACGGGAGGGAATCAATATCTTTGGTCCACAGGTGTCAATAGCAATTCAATTACCGTATCAGATGCCGGAACCTATACCGTAACGGTATCCAACTCATTGGGTTGTTCTGTGCCAACCTCTATAACACTCATTGTGAATCCTAATCCGACTGCTTCTATTATTGGAGAGGCTACGGTATGTGAAGGTAATGTATTAACGTTGGAAGCTGTAGGAGGCTCATCATACTTATGGAGTAATCAGGCTACAACTTCTGTAATCACTGTTAACCCAGCTTCATCAACCTCGTACTCCTGCACGGTATCCAATGTATACGGGTGCAGTGTGGTAGTGAATAAACCGGTGAATGTTAATCCGTTACCTGAACCACTGCTTTATGGTAATGATTATTTTTGTGAAGGAGGGGAGATGGTATTGATTGCTACGGGTGGAGACAGTTACCAGTGGAGTACCGGTGATACAACTTCTCAAATCGAAATTTCTATTCCGGGGCTATATAGTGTAACGGTTTCTCAAAGTGGGTGTTCAGCCACAACTCACAGGTATATTAATAGCGCCCCTTTACCCGTTGTAACCATTACAGATCCGCTTTCAGTTTGTACAGGTAGTATTGCAACATTACAAGCTACAGGTGGTACTTCCTATCTCTGGAGTAATGATTCACACAATGCTACAATTCATGTAACTGATGGCGGGTTCTACTCTGTTACCGTTACAGATTCTCAGGGATGTAGTGCTACAGCATCCACTACTGTAACGCTTTTACCGGCTCCAAACCTCCAATTGACGGGTAATCTCACTATTTGTGAAGGGGATTCTACTTACATTTTAGGAGGGGGTGCCGACCAATATGAGTGGAGTACCGGTGAAACTACTCCCACAATAATGCTGGTACCGGCAACAACATCAACTTATAGTGTTACAGGAACAAATCTGTTTGGATGTTCGCAAAGTATGCTGTTTACTGTTATTGTGAATCCGGCTTATCACATTGAAAAAGCTGCTGAGATCTGCCAGGGGGCAACCTATAACGGATATGGTTTTACAATTTCACAGCAAAATCAAGCGGGACTCTTTTATTTTTACAGAAACTTGACAACCGTATTAGGATGTGATAGTATTATCCGATTATCGTTGACGGTTAAACCTAAACCGGTGCTTCCCGAAACAATATCGGGTACAGCGAATATTCATACTCCCGGCAATTATACCTATGTAGTAGATAATCCATTATATGCCAACTCTTTTGAATGGTCTATCAGCAATCCTACCTGGACTCTATCACCATCTACCTCTTCCTCTGTTAATTTAACGGTGAATACCACAGGAACCGGTATTTTAAGTGTTTATGGTGTAAATGAATGCGGGGTATCGATTCCGGCAACATTACACATAGAATCGACCGTTTCAGTTGATGAGTTTGTATTGGATCGTAAGATTGCGATCTTCCCTAATCCAACTCAATCGGATTTCCAAATTACGGTTTCAGATGAATTGAAGGGAACACACTTTGTGATCAGAGATTTATCCGGTAAACAGATAGATTATGTTATTTGGGACGGTTCTTCTACTTACTATTGTGCAAGCTCTTTATCAGTGGGCTTCTATTTCGTTGAGTTTTATAATCAGGATCAATTGATTTCGGTGAAAAAACTAATTAAGCAATAACTAATTTATGAGACGAGGCTATCTACTACTATTACTTGCTATTGGTATCAACTTGTTGTCTTCCTTTTTTGCCTTTTCAGCAGGTGTCGGATATCAAATTGATATCAAACTCAAAGACGCAAAAACTGAGATGCTTTATTTAGAGGGTTACTACGGGAAAAACTCTTTTATTGTAGATTCTGCTGCGGGAAGAAAAGATTTATTTCGTTTTAAGAGCAAAAAACAGGAATTGAATCCCGGAATCTATACTGTACTGACACAGGAGTACATTCCCCTTTTTCAACTGATTCTAGAGGAGAGCACAAGAGTGCGGATAGAGACCCATTTTGACTCCCCCCTTGATTTTTATTTCATAAAAAAGAGTGAAAAAAATAAAATTTTTTTAGAATATCAAAAGAACGGTGTATCAGGAGAAGGGGTCTCCCTTTACATGGAAACCTCGCCTCATTCACTGCTCACTGAGTATATCCGGGCTATGGAGTATAATCCAATCGAATCAATTGAGTATCAAATACTTTTTAAAGATAGTATTCCCCATGAACATGAGCTGAATCAGTACATGATGAAGCATTATTTTGATGGTGTTAACTTTAAAGATGTCCGATTGTTACGTACACCGATAACTCCTGATTTAAGATTTTATTTTACAGAATTGTTGATGGCAACTTATGATCATGAATGTGATTGGATTGAAGTAATTGACCATTTTTTAGATGGTACTATTGATGCTTTTCAGGAAGAACCGAATCGTGAAGCGCAAGTTTACTATACTAATCAATTGATGAGGATTTTTATGAGTAATCATCCACGAACAGATACCCTCTTTGTATATCTTTTTGATCACTATTTTGATCCGGTACAGGACCGATGGGGAATTTATGACGAATCTTATCAGCGAGTTTATCCTTTGGTGGCTGAAAGAAAGCGCCAGTCGTTCGTTAATCACACGATTGAGCCAATTACGGCATATAATGGTAAAGGAGAAGAAGTGGGTACTTCTGATATTCAGGCGGATTATACTATTTTATGGTTTTGGGATCCCGACTGTGATGAATGTGTGATAGAAACTCCAATTTTATATAAATTTTATAAAAATTTTAAATCAAAATATAGTTTTGAAGTTTTTGCAGTCTCTGTAACGGATGATTTAGAGCGTTGGAATCATTTTTCTCAGGAGTATGAAATTGACTGGATCAATTTGAGTTATGCAATGGGAGATCCCAATTATGATTTATTAGATTTTTTTGATTTGGTAGCCACACCCGGACTTTTTATCATTGATAAAAATCATAAAATAATTGGCAGACATATTCCGTTAAACAAAATTGGGAACTTTTTTGAAGAGTACACGACTAATATAATTAAATCAAAATCAAAATAAAATGAGAAGAATAGGAATATTTTTATTGTTTTTTATTATACTGTTATCCTCCAATCCTGTACTTGCTCAAAGAGGGAAAGGGGGGACTAAAAATAAGAGTAAGGGACATCACATTGCGATTAAGATTGATGGAGCTCAAGATTCTATTATTTACTTGGCAATTCACTATCGGGAGAAACTTATGTTAAGGGATTCCGCTAGAAATGACGGAAGAAGTGCCTTTTTGTTTAAGGGAGATAATCCTTATGAAGAGGGACTTTATACTTTAGTTTCTCAAGATAGAAAACCTTATCTTAACTTTATCATTGATGGGGGTCAAGAATTTACTTATTTTATTGATACACTGGGAGATGTAAGAAATTTTAGTGTTAAAAACTCTCCACAAAATGAAGAGATGCTTCGTTTTCAAAGAAAAACGGTTCAAGCTCAGATGCAGGTAAGGGAGTATCAAGAGAAGATTAATGAGTACAAGGAGACCAACGAGGATAGTCTTGAATTTTATAATCAAAAAGTTCGGGATATCAATTCAGAAATGGAGCAGTTTATTACTGAGTTGATTGAGAAGAACCCTAACTTTCTTTTTTCTAAATTGCAAAAATCGTATCGTCAAATAGAGATTCCGGATCCTCCAGTGAGAGATGATGGAACAATTGATTCTAACTTTCAGGCTGTCTACTATCGGACTCACTACTGGGATAATTTTGATTTAACGGATGATCGTTTCATTTATTTGCCCTCTTTAGAAAGAGCAATGAACGAATATTTTAACCAGATTTTGTGGTTACATGAACCGGATACGATTAATCATTACGTTGATATGGTAATTCAAAAGACAGAAGAGGATAGTGTTATGTATCGCTATTTTGTAGAAAGGCTCTCTTATATTTTTGAAACCAGTAAAATTATTGGACATGATGCGGTGTTTGTCCACATTGCCAACGAAAATCAGTTGAAAGGGAAATGCTATTGGATTGATGAAGAACTTTTGGGTAAGTACGAACGTCGGGTTAAGGGTTTGGAACCTACTTTAATAGGGAAGATTGCTCCGGAAATCATTATGCCGGATACTTCTTTCACCACCGATTTTAATCAATGGCACTCTTCTTACAATATGAAGAAGCCTTATGTTATTCTCTGGTTCTATGACCCTGCTTGCCATACCTGTAAAACAGAATCAGAGCATTTGAGAGCTGTTTATGATTCATTGGAAGCAATTGGACAACGTAATTTTGATGTGTATGCTATCGGAAGTGATCCGGATAAAGAAAGGTTGAAGAAATATGTGAAGGAAAAAAATTATCCATGGCTTAATGTCGGGGGTAATTCCGCTAATATAGACTATATTGCAGCTTATAACATTATTGGAAATCCAACGATGTTTATAATTGACAATAAAACCCATAAGATCATTTTAAATAAAAGAATAGAGATGAGTGCCATTCCTACCTTTTTAGAACAACATGAACGGATTGAGCAGCTCAAACAAGAACGAATGGAAAAACAATAGATAGAGATGAAGAATTTTGTTGAAGAATTACGATGGAGAGGCATGATTCATGATATGATGCCGGGAACTGAAGAGTTGTTGATGAAAGAACCTACTAAAGCTTATGTGGGCATTGATCCTACTGCAGATTCACTTCATATTGGACATTTGGTGAGTGTGATGATGTTGAGCCATTTTCAACGGTCAGGACATACTCCAATTGCTCTATTGGGTGGAGCCACAGGAATGATCGGTGATCCTTCAGGGAAATCGCAAGAGCGTAATTTATTGGATCTTGAAACTTTAAGATATAATCAGGAAAAAATCAAGCAGCAACTATCAAAATTTCTCAATTTTGATGCCAGCGATTCCAATGCAGCTATTATGGTGAATAACTATGACTGGATGAGTCAGTTCTCCTTTTTAGACTTTATTCGTGATGTCGGGAAACACTTGACAGTCAACTATATGATGGCTAAAGATTCGGTTAAAAAGAGACTATCCGGTGAAGGTGAAGGAATGTCATTTACTGAGTTTACCTATCAGTTAGTGCAGGGGTATGATTTTCTATATTTGTATGAAAATTATGGATGTAAATTACAAATGGGGGGATCAGATCAGTGGGGTAATATCACAACCGGTACTGAGTTGATCAGAAGGAAGGTTGGGGGAGAAGCGTTTGCTCTCACTTGTCCACTCATCACAAAGGCGGATGGCGGGAAGTTTGGGAAAACGGAGCAAGGGAATGTCTGGTTAGATCCCGATAAGACTTCTCCATACAGTTTCTACCAATTCTGGCTCAACTGTTCCGATGAAGATAGCAAAAAGTATATCCGGATCTTTACTTTTTATTCTCAGGAGGAGATTCTTGAAATGGAGAAACAACATGAAGAAGCCCCTCATTTGAGAGTACTACAGAAAGCATTGGCGAAAGAGTTGACGATTCGTGTTCACTCCGAGGAGGAATATGAGGCAGCGGTAAGTGCCTCGGAAATTTTGTTTGGTAAAGGAACTACTGAAACGTTAGCTACACTATCAGAGAAGAACTTTTTAGCTGTTTTTGAAGGTGTTCCTCTATTTGAAGTGTCTCGTGATCAGATCGATGCACAAATCTCTATTGTGGACTTCTTGACTGACCAAGCGCCTGTTTTTCAGTCTAAGAGTGAGGTAAGACGTACTCTAAAAGAGAATGCACTTTCGATCAACAAAAGTAAAATAGATGACACCTTTGTAGTTTCAGCAGATAGTTTGCTGAATAACAAATATATTTTGGTACAAAGAGGAAAGAAAAATTATTATATTATTCGTGTTAATTCGTAGATTATGGGCTGGTTTGTTATCATTTTTTTAATCGTTTTGGGTGTTCTGGCTTTGATGTTGGAAGTGTTGGTGTTGCCGGGAGGAATTGTGGGAATCATTGGGGCACTTTTTGTTATTGCCGGAGTAATACTTTCGTATGTCCATTTCGGTTTGTGGGCTGGGAATATTACTTTGCTGATTACTGCTGTTTTTATTATTGGTACAGTGATTCTCTTTTTACGCTCTAAAACGTGGAAAAAGATGGCTCTGACAACAGAAATAGATAGTAAAGTAAATGTGTTGCCTTCTGAATTGGAAGTAGGAATGGAGGGAGTAACCATTTCGCGTTTGGCACCCGGAGGAAAGGCTCTTTTTGGAGATCAGGAAGTAGAAGTGTTTTCACACTTAGGCTTTATTGATCAAAATCAAGAGATTGTCATATTTCAAATTGATGAAAATAAAATTATTGTTAAACTTAAATAAATATTTATGGATCCTTTTTCAATTTTGATTATTGTTGCAGTAATCTTTTTATTATTCTTATTTTTATGGCTTGTACCACTGGGATTGTGGTTTAATGCCTTGCTTAATGGGGTTAGAATCTCGCTTCTTCAGTTGATTTTGATGAGATGGAGAAAAGTACCCCCCAGCATTATTGTAAATGGATTAATTACAGGAACAAAAGCCGGAATCAAACTCAATAGAGATGAGTTGGAAGCACACTATTTGGCAGGTGGTCGTGTTCCTCCTGTTATTAATGCATTGATTTCTGCGGATAAAGCCAATATTCCTTTGGATTTTAAAGCAGCTACTGCTATCGATTTGGCAGGAAGAGATATTTTGGAAGCAATCCAAACCTCTGTTAATCCAAAAGTGATTGACACTCCTCCTGTTGCTGCTGTTGCGAAGGATGGGATTCAGTTGATTGCCAAGGCAAGAGTAACCGTGAGAACCAATATCAGACAATTGGTTGGAGGTGCCGGAGAAGAAACCATCGTAGCACGTGTAGGTGAAGGGATTGTATCTGCTATCGGATCTGCAGCTTCACATAAGTCGGTGTTGGAAAATCCTGACTCAATTTCTAAGTTGGTGTTGTCCAAAGGGTTAGACTCCGGAACTGCATTTGAAATTCTATCTATTGACATTGCTGACGTTGACGTAGGTAAAAACATCGGTGCTATTCTTCAAATGGACCAAGCCAATGCGGATAAAAACATTGCACAAGCGAAAGCTGAAGAGAGACGTGCTATGGCAGTAGCAACTGAGCAAGAGATGGTGGCTAAAGCGCAAGAAGCTCGTGCGAAAGTGATTTTGGCAGAAGCTGAAATCCCATTGGCATTAGCTGAAGCTTTTAGAAATGGCAATTTAGGCGTTATGGACTATTACAGATTAGAAAACATCAAAGCGGACACCCAAATGAGAGATTCTATTGGTAAACCCAGAAAAGATGGCAAATAGCGAATAATTTAATTTATTTGTTCGATTAGTAGAGGCTGTCTCAAAAGTAAAAACAGCCTCTTTTTTTTATGTTTTTTCTTTGATTTTTTTGCTATTTTTTTGTTATTTTTCACCTCTATCTCATTGATTTTTAGTATCTTTGCATAAAATTAAAGGGATATGACAAAAGCTGTATTTAAAGATTACCCTCAAGGACAAGTTCTTCTTTTTCCTCCAAGTTTAGATGAAAAACTTCCGGCAGATTCACCCGCTCGTTTAGTTAATCAAATAGTTGATAACTTAGATATCAGTGATATAGTAAATACGTACAAAGGAGGAGGTTCGAGTTCTTATCATCCTCGAATGATGCTTAAAGTGATCATTTTCGGCTATTTGAACAACATTTATTCGTGTCGTAAAATAGAAAAAGCCCTTCAAGATCGTATTAGTTTTATGTGGCTTTCAGGTAATCAAGTTCCGGATCATAACACTATCAATCGTTTTCGTTCATCTCGCTTAAAAGATGCTATTCATGATATTTTCACCCAAGTAGTTAAATTACTCGTTGATATGGGTTATCTAAGTTTAGATGTGGCATACATAGATGGTACAAAAATTGAATCACGTGCTGGTCGCTACACCTTTGTTTGGCGTAAAACTGTCGAAAAAAACAAAGCCAAATTAGAAGAGAAAATAAGAAAGATATTGGAAGAGATCGAAAAAGGAATTGCCGATGAT
>JAKPTX010000082.1 GCA_029570835.1 Bacteroidota bacterium | reverse complement strand
GACTCACCAAGATCTGATGGAGATACACCCAACGCGATTGCTAACTTGTTGATGATTTTTATTGAAATACTCTCAGCCTCGCCCCGTTCAATTTGGGATACATAATTCCTTGAGATTTCAGCCATCTCACCAAGCTGTTCTTGACTCCACCCCTTTTCTTTTCTCTTTGCCAAGACTTGACGACCAAGCTCCTTGGGATCCATTTCTCACCTCACAGATAGAAAATAAGCAGAGCTTTATTTTCTTATTATAGAATCAAAGTCAATCCATGTCAACAAGAATAGTAAATTGACAACTAAACCTTGCAATTAACAAAAGATATGCTATAATTAATATGCAATGCAAACTAAATCATGCAAGACAGGAGTAAATACGTCAGGAAAAA
Source organism: Bacteroidota bacterium (assembly GCA_029570835.1). GTDB lineage: Bacteria > Bacteroidota > Bacteroidia > Bacteroidales > WCHB1-69 > UBA5429. The sequence goes on along the minus strand of JAKPTX010000082.1, from coordinate 1,888 downwards.
ACCAACGTGTTGTTCCCACGCCAAATGGCAAATGGGGAGTTCGTGGTGAAGGTAACTCAAAAATAACAAAAGAGACCTCCACTCAAACACAAGCAATTGATATTGCTCGTGATATAGCTAAGAATCAAGAATCAGAGGTGATTATCCACAGGAAGGATGGAACGATAAGGGATAAAGATAGTTATGGAAAGGACCCTTTTCCACCAGTGGATAAGAAGCATTGATATCTACCAAATCCACAATTTCCGATTTCAAACATAACCAAAGGAATATCCAATGACAACCTATCGTGTTATTTGCACGAACCAAGAGCCAGCATCACAGCCACCACAACATGCCCATATCGTGGCTATCGGGGTAGGAACAACTACCGATCATTACTCCCAACGGTTTTCGTTATCGCAAGTGATCCAAATGATGCAAAATGGGGACCGATTCTATACTTTAGGCCCTCGAAGTGGAAATACCGCTTGGGTTGAAAAATACTACTGCACCTATTGCCGACAATACCACATAAAGTCAGCGGCTGATGCAGTAGAGGACAACAACCTTGATAGTCTGCCGTATTGTCAAATATAAGGAGGAAGTCGAGAAACTGAAGATTTAATAATTCAACAAAATATTGTCAAAAAAGGGGGAGCGTCGCTTCCCTTTTATTCTATTTGAAAACCTAGAAATGATTACAAACAACCATTGTCCTCCGGGTCGCGAGAAAATTACTACGTAAGACTAATTATGGGTAAACTTGGTTATAATCAATCCAACAGTACCCACCACGCCTCTGCAATGCAAGCGCACCGGGGTGGGTCATTTTAAATATTTTTGCTTAGAGCAAATTTCTCAATTGAGGAACCTTGGTTAAAAAGAGAATTTTTCCGAGTTATTCCTTACCTATACTCACCAACTTGATATATTCGTCGAACACCGCCTATTCGTTTCTATTCTTTTTCAAAGGGGATGCTTTCACTTGATTGTGTCCATTCTTCGGGCTTCTCAACTGTTTTTAATTCAGCTAGCAAAATCTCATAGGAGGTCGGTGACATCGGCTTTATCCCTGTCTTCTCATTAAATAATTTAAAGGCTTTATCAGTATATTTTGCAGCCAATCTAAGATACGTGATATGGCTCGGAAGTTGATAATCTACTGGAACATAGTGCAGCCCATGAAGTGGATTTAGACATGCTTTGAGATTATATCTACCAATATGATGCCACATATTATGAGTGGCAGCGCTGAAGGACGTATAGACGTAATTATACAAATCAATACACCCTGCTTCTTCTGCCATTTTTCGAGTGTCAATCCCGGCCCAATTTCCTAAATTTACCTCTGTTAGAAACAAGTATCTTTGACTATTGATCCATCCTTCAGTAGCTTTAACGACAGGGTCATTTTGTGGGTCAATTCCATCTGCCAGTAATTGTGCTTTCCTATGTTCATTAGATAATTTTGCCTGGCCAAGACCATATAATAAAAATTTACGAGACCGTTCTAATGGGTCATTAAATATCCACGCTAGCGTAATATAAGCATCAACCATTGTTCTTAATAGAACAGGTGCTATATGTTCATTCCATATTTGAGGGGAGACTGCCAATTCTGTCGCCAAAGTAACCATTCTGGCTAATAGAGCTCCGATCACCTCATACTTTTCTGCATGGCTCAAATCAATAGACCAGGATTCCCACCTTGTGTTCAGTTCTTTTTCAACTTCTTGAACATATTTTTGAAGAACAGGTAGTAATTGGTCTCCAGTAATACTATCCATTGGTAACCTCTCAATCAAAATTGCATTTTTCAAGTTCTAGCCCATGATTCCAAAAGTAGGTAGGCCAAGATAAGCCATCCTTAATGACATCAATACCGAAAATCGTATTCACCGTGGCT
>JAKPTX010000081.1 GCA_029570835.1 Bacteroidota bacterium | reverse complement strand
GATATTATTCAGGATGATTTATTCGAACTGATTGATAAACGAATTATATCGGAACTTGCTCAATTAATATGTGAAGAATCCATATCAAATGACAGGCTGAACCAACTCATAAAGCAAAGGGAAAACAAATACTGGTATCAGGATTACGAGGACTTTTATGCCTGTCTGGAGAACGGGATGCAGATGATTACATCGGTCAGAAAAACGGACAAGTTGAAAGTCGAATCATTTGCTGAAGGAATCCAGACCTATGCCCAGAACCTCTATAATATTGACCATTATTATCGTAAGTATATTTACCACTATCGTAAAGCCAAGCAAAACAAAGTTCTTCACCTGCTCACAGAGAAAGTTGAAAAGGTTTATTGCAACGACTGGTTACTGAATCATGGAAACAAATGGCAGAAAGTCATTGATTCAACGGAGAAATGGTATAACCAACACAAAATTGGACAACAGAGATTCTTCAGCGACCACATTAAACCATTTGTTGCCAAAGGACAGAGACTGTTCATCCTCATATCAGATGCTCTGAGATATGAATGCGGGTGGGAATACTTGCAGAAAATCCAGACCGAGAAACGTTTTGAAGGGGAACTGGAATACATGGTTTCATCACTACCATCTTACACTCAATTGGGTATGGCAGCACTACTACCCAATGCAAATATGACATTCCATCCTGATAGTGATAACATCCTAATCAATGGTAATTCTACCCAAGGTGTACAGGGAAGAAACAAGATACTGGAACAAATGGCTGGCGTAAGAGCAACTGCCATCAATGCAGAGGATTTCATGAAAATGAATTCTTCCACCGATGGTCGGGAATTTGTGAAACAGTATGACCTGATTTATATCTACCACAATCGTATTGATAAGGTTGGTGATGATAAAACATCCGAAGAAAAAGTGTTCGAAGCGGTGGAACAGGAACTGGAATTCCTGATGGACGTGATTAAAAAGATTGCCAACATGAATGGTAATAATATGTTCATTACGGCTGACCACGGATTCTTATATCAAAATAATGAACTGGAAGAAAGTGATTTCTCCATTGGTGAGGTTAAAGGTGAAATTTGGAAAGAATCCAGACGATATGTAATCGGAAAGAACTTGAAAGGCGATGCCAGCACCAAACACTTTACCGCAGAGCAACTCAACCTGTCTGGTGATGCTGAGGTACTGATTCCAAAATCAATCAACAGGATTCGTATTAAAGGTGCAGGTTCACGATACGTGCATGGTGGAGCATCGCTTCAGGAAATAGTCATACCCCTGTTAAAAGTCACCAAAACACGTCAGGACACCACAAAACAGGTGGATGTGGATATCATCAAATCCACCGATAAAATAACTACCAATATTTTGGCTGTTTCGTTCCTGCAAACCGATTTGGTGAGTGAAAAAGTATTGCCAAGGCAAATCAGAAGTGCCATTTACGCTGAAGATAGTGAAATGCTCAGTGACCAGTTCACCTACAATTTCGACATCGCAGAGGGCACAGAGAGAATGCGTGAAGTAAAACACCGCTTCCACCTGAGTTCAAAAGCGAGTGGAAAGTATAAGAACCAAAGGGTGAAACTGTTGCTGGAAGAACCTGTGGAAGGAACAAGCAAATGGAAAACCTACAAAGAATATTCCTATACGCTGAATATTTCATTTATAAACGATTTTGACGACATGTAATATGAATGAACTGGATAAGAAAATAAACCAACACTTCGGTGGCAAAGTGGTCAGAAAAGACCTGACCAAACTGGTGAAAGGCAATGCCATTGTGCCAACGTATGTGCTGGAATACCTTCTCGGACAATATTGTGCCACTGACGATGAGCCAACGATTGCTCAGGGAGTGGAAACGGTAAAGAGCATTATCGCAAAGCATTTCGTTCATCGGGATGAAGCACAACTGATAAAATCCACCATCCGTGACAGCAAGTCACACCGTATCATTGATAAGGTATCTGTCAGATTGAATGATAGAAGGGACGTATATGAAACATCCTTTGCTAACCTTGGTCTAACCAAAGTGGTGATAAACGAGAATATCGTTAAGCAAAACCAAAGACTGCTCTCAGGTGGTGTCTGGTGTTTAATTACTATGGGATATCAGCCATCCGATGAACGTGATGCTTCACCTTGGATAATCGAGAACCTGAAACCCATCCAGATTTCAAATGTCGATGTGAATGAGTACAAAGAAATCCGTAAACAATTCACCACCGAAGAATGGATTGACCTATATATACAGTCCATTGGGTTGAACCCTGAAGAATTTACTTTTCGCTCCAAACTCATTCAACTGGCACGTTTAATACCATTCTGCGAGAATAATTACAATTTGATAGAATTAGGACCGAAAGGCACAGGCAAGAGCCATATCTACTCAGAGATGTCACCACATGGAATACTCATTTCAGGGGGTGAGGTCAGCAAAGCCAAACTCTTTGTCAACAACAGCACAGGAGATATCGGACTGGTGGGATACTGGGATGTGGTCACCTATGATGAATTCGCAGGAAAAACCAAGAAGGTTGACCGTGGATTGGTGGATATCATGAAAAACTACATGGCAAATAAGTCCTTCAGCCGTGGAAAAGAAATATATGGTGCATCCGCATCAATGGCATTTATAGGCAACACTGAACATCCAGTTCCATATATGCTGAAGCATAGCAATTTGTTTGATGCACTACCGAAGGAATACTATGATACAGCATTTCTTGACAGGCTTCATTGCTATTTGGCTGGATGGGAAGTGCAGAAGTTGCGCAACGAGATGTTCACCGATAACTACGGTTTTATTGTGGATTATATGGCTGAGGTCATGAAGGAACTACGGAAAGAAGACCACATGAATGACTACACCAGATATTTCGACCTCTCCGATTCAATAACAACCCGTGATAAAACATCCATTGCCAAGACCTTTTCAGGATTAATAAAAATCATCTTTCCACATGGTGAGTTTACCGAAGAGGAAGCCAAGGTAATACTTGAATTTGCCATCGAGAACAGGAGAAGAGTGAAAGACCAACTCCGTAGAATGGATGAAACATTCGAAAAGGTTGATTTTTCCTATATTAATAAAAAGACCAGCAAGAAGGTATATGTTCAAACACTTGAATACATTGAACACAGGGAAATGTTAGGGTTGGAAGATGATGACGAACCTATACCAGAGATAGAAAAGACCATTCCAAAGAAAGAACAGCCAGAAAAAAGCATAGAATTAGCCGAAGGTCAGAAGATAATCCGTGACAATCAGTCAGGAATATCATACGACATGCTGTTTGGTGCTTACCTTATCGATGCTAAGGAAATAACTGTAACCGACCCATACATTCGCTTGCCTTACCAACTCCGAAACTTCATGGAGTTCGCAAAACTGGTATCAACAAAAAAGGATGAACTGGAAGAAGTAAAACTACACCTGATAACCAACAACAACGAGGAATACATCGAAAACTCGAAAGGAGCATTTAAAGAGATGGCTGATTCACTGGAATCACTGGGCATTCAATTTACCTATGAGTTTGTTGAAAACACACATGACCGTTCTATAGTACTGGATAATGGCTGGAAGATAGTACTTGGTCGTGGTCTGGACATTTATCAGAAGACGAATGGGTGGTATGATATTGCGGAGTATTATCAGGAGAAGAGGCTGTGTAAGGGGTGTGAAGTGACGTATATAAGGACTTAAATTCATAGTATGCTTTTGAATGAGATTATTCCACATACAAATAATAGATTAATTAATCCTTAAAAAAGAATGACTATGAATAAATTCAATATTCTGCTTGACGAATTTCTTGATAGATGGACACTCGATACGGTTAAGAAAATGAAACTACCAGAGTATGTTGGAGTTCGTAATAAAGATACTTTCTGTCAATGGGTTGAAACGAAAACAAGAGACTTGGGGAGTATTAAAGGATTGACTTCAATAAAATTTGGGATTTACGAAAGAAAAGACGCAAAACAAAAACCCAAGAAATATAAAAATGATAACAAATATTCATGGCTTTCTGGATATGGCAATAATCGTAACGAAGCCTTCGATAACACTAAAAGGGACATCATAAGCATCATTGATTTAGCAGTTGCTGGTAGGTTTGAATTAATTGACGACATCAAACTACCTGATTTATTTAAGTGGAAGGTGGCATTTCTATATTCAAATGAAAGATTAATTCCAATTTTTAAAAGAGAAGTCTTACTTCGAATTGGAAATAGTTACGGATTAAAAACGACAAAAAAGACCAAGATATCTGAGATTCATAATGTAATGATTATGAATAAACCAGCACATCTTGATGTTTATTCATTTATGCATCAACTTTATAATAAGTTTGGGCAGAAGAAAAAAAGTGGTAGTAGTAAAAAAAAGTCAATTAGAACGTCCAGAAAACCTGCTTCAAAAAGAAATATTAAATCTCAAACAAGAACAATCGCACGTTCATTTGTTGTAGAGCAAAAGCATAATATGATTCAAGAAAAACTGAAAGATGCATTAATAAAGAAGTATGGGAAAAAGAATGTGATTCTTGAAGAGAATTTTGTAGATATTAAACTCATCCAACCAACGTATATATCATTTTATGAGGTAAAATCTGCACCTTATGCGAGTGAGTGTATCAAACAAGCCTTGGGTCAAATTCTCTTATATTCTCTGAACGACTCAGATTCACGACCCAAGAAACATGTTGTTGTGGGACAATATCCCCCAAACGGGAATGAAAAGCGATATATTAGTTTTCTAAAGATGAATCTAAAACTTGATTTTGAATATATAAATGTTGGATTGGATTAAGTCATCATAATTAATAATGAATTGAATAGGTTAAGACAACTATAATAATTTACCATTTGTTTAGAAAATGAAACTTATAAATGATATAATTAACGAACTAATTGATACTGAGAAATCTATTGTTTCACCATTGTTGAAAACAAAAGTCCTCGCAAGTCGATTAGGCAATGATGTTCTTCTGACTTGGGTAAGTAATGAACTAAAAGGTTATGAAAACAAGGATGAATTGCCAGATTATAGAAAATTCAAGGGAAATATTACAGGTACATATATAAATGGGAGTATGCAATACAACGACCAACCCGTTCCAACTGTTGGTCTTAACAGGAAATTTGAAGATGTAATTCATTCGATGAATTTTAATCAAAGCATATCAAGTTTAGAAATTATTATTGCTGAAAATGAATCAGGAATGCTTGAACGTCCATATCCTGCGGAAATAGTGGGGGTAATACAGCAAAACTGGCGTAAGATGGGTAATCCCTATTTACAGTTAATTAATTGTAAAATATCCATTCCAGTTAATGCTGTTCTTGAGATTTTATCATTTGTTCGGAATAATCTTTTAGACTTCATGCTGAAAATTGATTCTGAATTTGGGAATATTACAGAAATCGAAGAACTAAAAACTAAGAAAGAACAAATATCAACAATTATGAATCAAACCATTATCAACACCTCAGGAGACGGTAATGTTGTCAATACTGGTGAGAAAGCACGAATCTCTGCCAAAATAAATATTACAAAGGGTAATAAAGATGAATTAATTAAGTACTTGAAAGACTATGGGATTAGTGAAGAGGATACATCTGAACTCGCCACTATTATTGATACAGAACAACCAGATGCCTCTAAAATGACATTTGGTGAGAAAGTCAATGCTTGGATTCAAAAAATGCTTGGGAAAGCACTTGATGGTACTTGGAGTATTGGATTAGGTGCAGCAGGAAATCTGTTGGCTGAGGCTATAAAACTCTATTATGGGATATAAAACCCAAACTAACCCTCACCCCAAACAATTGACATAAAAAATATGGCATCCAGAACCATCGATTTTCCGTATTCATCCTCCCCTGTAAAAAACACACAAAAAAGGGGGTGGGTTATTTTGGTTGCACCAACACAAACACCATTTATACGGTTGAATCAACACCACTTCATTTAATTCGAAAAAAAATCAACAATTTTTTGTCAAAATTTATTTTTATTTCCAACAATATAAACACCATTGTTGTCAGTGACTGGGGTTAACATATTAATTGTCAATGATATCTTTCACCAGAAACACCAACACCAATTGCAACACCAATTCACCACCACCAATTATTTGTTTTTATTTGGTTGAATCAGTCAATGTTTGAAAATCCACAACCGACCAGAACCACCAGTCCCCATCAATTTCCATGTTGTGTGAGAGGTTATAACAGCGATTGGTTTTCAGGTCTTGGACATTGAGATAAATCACTCCCTGATAATCCTGATAGTTTAATAACCTGATGGCAGCGATATCTTCACCAATGGTTTTTTTCTCCACCTTCAAATAGGGCATACCTTTGGTTAACCGTTTATCTTGGGTCATAATGAAAGGCAGGTCAAGAACAATGGTATCATTGGAAAGATATTCCAGCACCTTATGTCCTTCACCATTTATGTAGGGTTGATTATTCATTGTCGAGTTCCAATAAGTCTTCACCAGCACAGCAATTGGTTATTTCATCATAAACCATGCTCCTAATGTCCTTCCAGCATATGAAAGTGTATGCTGGATGTTTATCGTTAATATCCAGATTAATTTCAGCAGTGTTCCCTGTGTCTGGACTGGTAAATAGCATCTGAAGGATACCAGCATTATAATCAACACAGTTAAGTTCGTACAATCCAAATCCATCAGGGTTTACCACCAGATATTTCTGCCCAAAACCTAAGCCAAGGTTGGATTGGTTACGGGATAAGAAAATCTGAAGGTGCTTATACTTTCCTTCCTGCATCTGGTCAATCAGGTCTGTTATGGTTGCTGGGTAAGTGTTATTGATTGCTTTTTCCATAGTCTGTACCATATTATTATAATGTACATGTACACCACAGGGTATCCACCCCTATCCCCCCACCCGTGTACCCCCCTCATAGGGTCATGGGGGTGCTGCATGAACATCTTTTAAATAAATACTTTGCAAATCAGGAGCAGACAGGAAAAGTTCCAAAAACCTGACCCGTAAAAAATTCCCAAAAAATCAGACTCATCGAAAAATTTCCCAAAAATTGGAACGATTATGAAAAAATAAGCCTTATGGTGCTTGTGATGGAACTTGGGTGCGGTCAGGAGATATCTGGAAGCCGATAATGATAACACTGGAAGTAAACTAACCCTGAAGCAATGATTCGCTTGCGAATATCATAAGGTGGGTCAGGAAGGAATGTTGTTTGGAAGGGTCGGCTTCCCTTGGGGGGTGAACGAAAAAGTTACCATCACTGCTTTGAGGGTCTGGGGGATGAGGGTTCGACACCCTGAACCACGGATTGAACGTCTGGAAGGGTTTGATGCCAAAAATCGAGACCTCTATAACGCCTTTGATTTCAATAATTACCAGACTTTTTTTACCTTCGTTCCAACGTTCAGTTCTTTGTGGTTTTTACCGAAATAATTTGACAATTCTTGACCTGTGGATTTGGGTCATCTACGTAAATTATTGAATACCTGATAACTTAAAGGAAAGGTTGTGTGGTCTGATACGCTCCACTTTGAACCACATTCCAACGAGTGTGGTTTCTTTTTTTACCCACCTAACTCCCACTAATTCAATAATATCACAAGACCCTCAAGAAATGCCCCCGCCAGTCGGGTAGCCTTAAATCGGGTAAAAAAAGTTGACCATAACCCATACCCCAAAAACGTATTACCCCGATAGCCATATAGAAATTAAATAGTAGATTATTTTTCTTCATTATTTCTGGTTGCTTTCTTAATCCCGTTCTGTTTCGATAGTTTACCTTTCAGTTCACGGACATTTTGAAGCATCAGTTCATCAATCACGGTTGCATAACTGTCAAGGGTGACCTGTATACTGGCATGCCCCAATATCTTACTTAACACACCTATATTCATCCCGTTTGCCAGTCCAATGGTGCACGCAAAGGTTTTACGTGCCAGATGGGAAACCAATGGTTTATCCTTGGGTATGCCAGCCATATCACCAACTTCTTTCAGGTAGGCATTATATTTAACATTCGAAGGCACTGGCAGGCATCGGTTTTTCTTCAAACACCTTGGATGTTTTTTGTATTTCTCCAGTACTTCAATTGCCTTCGGAAATAAAGGGACTTGGTAATATTTATCGGTTTTCTTTCGGTGGATGTTCAGCCACAATTCACCGTCCATGCCTGTGGTGATGTTTTCGGGTTGAAGTGATTCAACTTCTGCGAAGGCGAGACCAGTATAGATGCAGAAGACGAAAATGTCACGAATGGAATCTAAGCGTTCCACTTTAAATTCCTTGTTCTCTATGCGTTCAATTTCTTCTTGGGTCAGGTACTCAATCTTTTTCTTCGGCATCCGTATTTTATAATGCTCGAATGGATACTTTTCCAGATACCCCTTATGCATGGCATTGCGAATCATCCGTGAAAAGCGTTGGTAGTGCTTATAGCAGGTAGTGGTTGAGTTGTCGAACTTATGCCTGAGATATGCTTCGAACTCCGTTATAAAGTAATAGTTAAGTTCATATAGGTAGATATCGTTTCTTTTGTACTTGTACTTGAGAAACTGCTTTAAACGCAGCACCGTATTCTTGTACTTTATGATAGTAGGTGGGGCATAACTCTTTCCACGAAGTTTCTCCATCTCCTTAATTTGCTCACCGCAGACCCTCATCAGGGTAATTTGGCTGGCTTCAGTTCCTTCCATTCTTTTTCGTATGGTATGTACGTTAAAGGGTTTTCCAAGCAAACTTAACTGGTTGGTGGTTTGCAGGACTTGTATCTTCAAACTCTCCAGTTGGGTATTGATGGAATCCACTTCAAGACTGTTTCCACGGACACGCATCAACTGCTTGTCCCAATCTTGGAGTCGAACCCAAATGCCTGTACTCTTAGTAAAATGGTCATAATCGTACCATACCCGCAGGTAGACAGGTACAAGATTTTTCGAATTTTTCTTGGTCTTTGAGAGCCAAAATGTGACTTTGACATTACTTTTCATCATTAAATCTTTAAAAATTAGACATTCTGAAAGTCAGTCACAGTGCGGCTTTGCGAAATCCGATTTGACAATTCTTGACCTTTTTGGGGTAAAAAAAATTGGGGTCAAGAATTGTCAACTTTTTTTACCCGATTTAAGGCTACCCGACTGGCGGGGGCATTTCTTGAGGGTCTTGTGATATTATTGAATTAGTGGGAGTTAGGTGGGTAAAAAAAGAAACCACACTCGTTGGAATGTGGTTCAAAGTGGAGC
>JAKPTX010000064.1 GCA_029570835.1 Bacteroidota bacterium | reverse complement strand
TCCCATGAGGCATTTATTGAGCCCACTAAGAAGAATGCAGATATTATTATTCCTGGAGACAGAGAATTTGATAATGTGCTGTATATGTTGAATGGATATTTGCTGTATGAGTTTATAATGGAGAGATAGCGAGATGGAAATTAAGTGCAAAGTAAAGTTGAGTTTCTTTACAAAGATAAAAAAAGAGAATAATTGAGAATGTAAAATGTAGAGTGTAAAATGTAAAATGTAGAACGAATTTAAAAGAGGTTGAGAAGGGTTGAGAGGGTTTGTAGAAGTTTAATGGTTGAGATGGTTTAGAAGGTTGAGAGGGTTTAGATTCCATAAAAGCCCAAAAGCGACACAATGATAGCGATGGTGGCGTAAGCCCCTCGTAAAATTTGCGAAGTACCCCTGGGAAGTTTTGACTCACAATTTTCACCTGTTCTCCCAATTATCACCACTTCTCTTGCTTCTACACTTCCAACCGCGCTACAAATGGTTTCCCAATCTAAAAATTGTGAGTTAAAACAAGAACACCGCACACTTGTAACCGCGCTACAACGAACTCACGAATTCCTGCTTTCGTTTTAACTCTAAACCGAGCTTCAGCTTTGAAAGTAGAAGGCAACAAACAAAATTTCCTGTTACCTCAGAATATAGTTGCAAACATAAAAGAATCGGTTTAGAGTCAAAACTCCACCGCGGCAAAATATAGTTGCAACGATGATTGTTTTGACTTACAATTTTCACCTGTTCTCCCAATTATCAGCATCCCTCTTGCTTCTACACTTCCAACCGCACTACAAATGGTTTCCCAACCAAAAATTGTGAGTTAAAACAAGAAGCAAGCACAATGTCAACCGAACTACAAATGGTTTCCAAACCAAAAATTGTGAGTTAAAACAAGAACAGTCAAATTCATTTTACATTCTCAATTATTCTCTTTCTCTCTTTTCTCTTTGTAAAAAATCTGCGTAATCTGCGTGTTATCATTCTTCATTTTTTATATGTTTTGTTGCAGTTCCCAAAGTTTATCTCTCAGTTCTGCGG
>JAKPTX010000041.1 GCA_029570835.1 Bacteroidota bacterium | reverse complement strand
TCATTTTTGATGTAGTGCAAGATACAAGTATCCTTCCCGGATGCCACAATGGGAGCAAATGAGTGCCCTGATGATCCGTTACGAATCATTTCATATATTAATTCTGCTTCTATTTCGTATTCATATTTAAGGGGAGAAACCGCCTGTAGTGCCCTGCCGAACGCCTTTTCCGTAATTTCACATGCTTTTTTCAGCGCACGGATCTCCTCAGGATGTTTCACTGCTCGCATTGGGTATAAGATGGGTGCCAATCGACGATATGTATGAAGTGGATACTCTTTTTTTAACTTTTCAGCAAAACGAATCTCTTGTGTTGGATGCATATTTCTCATTCGAGAACTCTCCGGAATATGCAGATAGATCTGTTTTGAATGCACCATAACATCCTGTAATACAGACTCAAACTGCTCTGTATAAAAAACTTGTTCAATCCCGGAAATAACAGTAGCTTCCTCCTTGGAAAGACGATGTCCAAACCATACAATCATTTCAGGAGAAGGATTTTTGATAAACAAAATTTCACGGTAGCTGGGATTAGGATGCCATGGGGCTAAAATAAGGAAAGTCTCTTCCTGATCAATCCCCGTAAGATACAGTAATTCAGAGTTTTGTCTAAATGGAAAGGTGGTATCCCCTGATCTGGGATATTCATCATGTGAGGTTAAGATTGCCGCGGATTGGGTATCTAATTCGGAGATTAATTGCGCACGATTCTGCTTGTAAAAATCAACTGCTAAAGGTGTATACTTCATATCATTTTTCTTTTAAATTATAAATCTAGAGATATAATTTGCAAAGATACAAATTTAATTAGATTGATTAAATCAGCTTTTTAGCATTTTTTATATATCTTTGTGGATCCTATTCAACTATTCAGCATGAGAGTAAAGATTAAAGGGATTGAACAGTTATATCAACTCTTTTTAAACGAGGGGGAGCAACTGACAACTGAACAGATTGCTATGCATTGTAAGATCAGTAAAAAAACTTTATTTAATCGTTACCAATCAAGACAAAATCTTGAAAATCAACTTATTGAATACTGGAAACATTGCTTCTATACTACTTTTAAATGGAAGATGGCCCACGCCAATAATCAAATTGAAGCATTGCTCTATTTTGTTGATCAATTCAAGAAGAGTATTGTGGAAGAACAGGTTTTTTTTAGATTAGAAGAAAAGGAATACTTGAAACCAGCCTTGTTGCAAGATCATTTTTTTGTTCATATTGTTGAATATCTGATTAAAGAAGGAATTGAACAAGGGTTGTTTAAATCTAAGATAGATCCCAAAATTTATGCCATCGGTATCATTTTTAATCTTTTTCACCTTTTTTATTATCCTGATAAACAGAAAGATCCCTTCCACACTCAATTGGATAGAGATCAATCATTGAAATATATAAGTAACTTGCTATATATGTTGCTCACTCCGGAAGGCATTAAATCTTTTGAAATGATATCAATAGATCAATTTCTGGGGATTAGCACATCAAAAGAGTGATTCTACATACTTATTATTTTTTCCAATTCTTTTTCAGTGTAAATAAAAACTCTAATCCACCCTCTTTTCTATTTTTTACACTAATATTTCCTTTGTGGAACAAGACCGCATTTTTTACTATAGATAAACCCAATCCACTGCCACCGTCATCTCGTGTACGTCCTTCACCAACACGGAAAAAACGTTCAAAAATACGATTCAAATGGGCTTCTTCTTTTACTCCAACACCTGTATCATAAAATGAGAAGTAGTAAAAATCCGCATCATTATTATAAACACTGATATTAATAATAAGATCTTCACCACCATATCTGATGGCATTGTCGGTCAGATTTCTAAATAATGAGTAGAGTAAATTTTCATTTCCAAGCAACTCTAAATCCTCCGGAATTTGCCATCTTATCTTAATGTTTTTCTCAAGTAATTGAAGAGCAAACTCCTCTATAACTCTGTCGAGTAACTCCCCAATATTTATCTTTTCTATAACAAACAGATCCGGTGCTTCCTCCATTTTGGTAATCAAACTCATATCTTGTATTATTGCCGATAGAGCAATAGTTTGTTGAAAAGCTCTTTCAATGAAATATTGTTTCTTTTCGTCGCTTAAGGGCTGACTTAGGAGGGTTTCTAAATAACCACGAATACTGGTTATAGGTGTACGAAGTTCATGAGCAATATTACCTGTCATCTCCTGTTTTAGCTGTTTGGTTTTTTCTTTTTTTGTAATATCACTTAGAATTACTTCAAAACTTCCATCTTCAAAAAGATTGGCTCGCACTGCGAATATTTTTCCTTGTTTACAAATCGTTCTATCAAAGTAATATTCTTCATTTTGAGCTAAGAACTCCTGAAGTTCTATAAAATTTTCATCTTTTAAAATGATGGAAGGATCGCTGGTAGGCTCATCTGCTATAGTATTGAGATATTGAATAAACAAGCCATTATGATATTCCACCTTATGCTGTGGAGAAAGAAAGCAGATACCTTCTTCTAAAACTTGAATATGCTGTAATAGTTTTTGCTTTTCCATTAAAATAGTCTTTTGGCTCTCTTTGAGTTTAAAATAATTATCGGCTATTTTACTTCCAATCTCACCAATTTCATCATTCGGAAAATTTAATTGGTCAAGATTTTGTTTATCAGAATTTAAAACATAATCACGCAATTGTTTGATGGTGTTACCCAATCTTTTGGTAGTGATATGAATGAAGAAAATAAAAACGGCAAAGAATAAAATAATAAAATAAAGAAATGCATTATCCGGTTTTAAAAATTTGTGTATCCTGATATTGTAAAGTAAGGCTACGCGTATGAACTTACCATCCACTTTTTTTGCAAAATAAACATATTTTTGCTGGTTGGAATCAGACTGACGTATATCTGATCCTGTACCTTTTTGTTGTGCTTGAATAATTTCAGGTCTTTCTATATGGTTGTCGAGATTTGTGTAGTTATCAATGGAATTATCAAACAGCACCTTTCCACTTTGAGTAATAATTGTAACTCTAAGTTCGTTGGGTAAAATTTTTTCCAATTGACTAATTACAGGAGTCAAACTATCCTGAACATCTACTGTTGCAATTTGGATAATATCCGTATATGTCTCCAGTTTTTCAATTAATGCTTCTGTTTTATAGTTTCTTTCCCTAACTTGTTCAAATACAACAATACCAACCGTAAAAAAAGTAAACAACAAACCAAAATAGAGAAACAGTTTTTGCCTATAATCTAGTTTCATTTCTTTTATTTTTGTTTGTTGCTAACGATCAATGAGTTAATTTTATTGTTTAACTATTTGGTTAAGTTTTTTACTGATTAAGGATGTTGTGTAATTCTTCTATATCAAATCTATATCCATAACCTATTTTATTTGAAATCACAGATGCATAGTTTCCTAATTTTTTCCTTATGCGTGTTATATGTACATCAACAGTTCTTTCTGTAACATAGGGAGTGTCGGTCCACAATTGATCTATTATATTTTTTCTCGACAACATTTTCTCAGGATGTCTAGCTAGTAGTGTAAGCAATTCAAATTCTGTCTTAGTTAATGGGATTTTTTCATCATTAACAGTCAGTTCTTTCATATTAAAATCGAAAACAAAATTATCGTGAACCAACTGATTCTCATCACTATCTTTTTTTTCATCCTTTTCTGTTCTTTTCAGAACAGCCTTCACTCTTGCACTAACTTCTTTGATTGAGAATGGTTTTGCAATATAATCATCTCCTCCAACCGAAAATCCGGTCAACATATCGTTTTCGGTATCCTTTGCTGTCAGAAATATAATGGGTGTTAAAACCCCTTCTATTCGTATTTTCTCCGCCATCTTAAACCCTGACATCCCTCCCATCATTACATCCAATAGTATTAAATCAAAATTATCAAGTTCCTTTTTCAAAGCCTCCTCTGCTGACACGGCAGTTTCCACTTCATAACCTTCACTCTTGAGATTGAACTCTAAAATTTCAGTAATACTAACATCATCATCAACGATCAAAATATGTTTACTCATATATTTGTTTTCTAGCCACAAAGATAATCTTTTTTTATGAATTAAATTTCTCTTTTCCCTTTATGTTTTAACACTTTTGCCTCTATGTAAAATACGATTTCTTCAACAATATTGCTGCAATGATCTCCAATTCTTTCCAATTTTCTAATTACCATCATCATTTCTAATCCACATCTTGCATCAGTGCTATCTTTGCCTATTTGTTCTGAAAGCAGATTAATAGAGCTATGATAAATCTCATCAATTCCTTTGTCTTTTGCTAAAATCTTACTTGCATTCTTCACATTTTCAGAATTAAATGAGACTAAACTTGTTGTCATCATACTCAACAGAGCATCAAACATTTTTTCCAATCTTAAGGATTCTTTCATTTTATCAGTAAAAGGCTGACATTCAGCTTCCAGGACATACCTAGCAACACCTGCTGCATAATCTGCTATTCTTTCCAAGGTGATGCTAATTTTCATAATGGATAACACTAAGCGTAAGTCAATAGCCACCGGATTATAGAGTGCAATGTAGTGTTCACAATTGCTATCCAGCCTTAATTCGTATGCATCTACTTTTTTTTCGAGGCTCACAATTTCCAATGCTAATTCAACATCATTGGTTAGTAATGCTTTTTTGGTTTTTTCTATTTGAGAAATAACCAATTTCCACATTTCATTTACCTCGTCTCTAAGAAACTTCATTTCTTTTTCATTGTATTTCATATCAATTCTCTTTTTTTATAATGATCAATCTGTTCGTTTAATTTTGATTTATAATTTTCTTTAAATAAAGGTGAAGAAATAACAAAGTCAGCAGTTGCTCTTGAGCAAGCATAAACGATATTATACAAAGTTGCTAAACGTAGCAGTGCTTTAATATCCACATCGTGAGGTTGAGGTTCTAAAGCGTCCCAAAAGAAAATTAATATATCGATTTCCTTATTACATATTAGAGCTCCCAACTGTTGGTCGCCTCCTAAGGGTCCTGATTTTAATTTTTCAATAGTTACTTCTATATCCTCTTCATAGTGCTCTATACATTCATTTATTTTTTTCTCAACCAATTGACCTGTTGTTCCTGTACAGGTTAGATCGTTTTGAGCGAGAAGTTTCCAGT
Source organism: Bacteroidota bacterium (assembly GCA_029570835.1). Lineage (GTDB taxonomy): Bacteria > Bacteroidota > Bacteroidia > Bacteroidales > WCHB1-69 > UBA5429. The sequence goes on along the minus strand of JAKPTX010000041.1, from coordinate 50,888 downwards.
TAAACTCCACCCATTCCAACAGATCTTTCTTGCAGTTATCATGAGCTACAAGAGCTATTTTCTTTCTTTTTTTCACTTCTTGTTTATTTAGAATCTTATCCAAATCTTCCTGTAATGTAATTTTGAGTTATTTCTTTATCAGGATTCAAGAACATTTTCTTAGTATCGTTATATTCTATCAATTCACCCAACATAAAGAACCCTGTTTTATCACTAACCCTTGCAGCTTGTTGCATATTATGTGTTACAATTACAATAGTGTACTTTTTTTTGAGATCATGAATCAGTTCTTCAATTTTGGATGTTGATATTGGGTCTAGTGCAGAAGCGGGCTCATCCATCAAAAGAATAGAAGGCTCAACAGCCAGAGCTCTTGCAATACACAACCTCTGTTGTTGTCCACCTGACAACTCAAAAGCTGATTTATTGAGTTTGTCCTTAACTTCATCAAACAATGCAGCAGCTTTAAGTGTCTCTTCCACTTTATCAGCGATGAACTTTTTATCCTTAATTCCATTTACTCTCAGCCCATAAGCCACATTTTCAAAGACAGATTTTGGAAAAGGATTGGGTTTTTGAAACACCATTCCTATATCTTTTCTCAAAGCATCGATATTGATCGATTTATCATAAATATCTTTACCTTTTATTAAACATTCGCCTTCTAATCTTGTACCATCAATCAAGTCATTCATTCGATTGAATAATCTCAAAAAAGTAGATTTACCACAGCCTGAAGGTCCAATAAAAGCAGTAACTGTGTTGGCTTCCATTGTCATACTGATATTTTTCAATGCTTGAAATGTGCCGTAGTAGAAGTTTATATTTTTCGTTACAATCATTTCTTATTATTTGTTTTTCATATTTTTACTTAATCTCTGTCTTAAAAGTGTTGCTGTTAAATTGAAGAAAAGTACTATAACAACCAACACTAATGCTGTTCCATAAGCCATGGGTCGTGAAGCTTCAATATCTGTTCCGCTCGTTGCCAACACATAAAGGTGGTAAGGCAAGGCCATAGCCTGACTAAAAATAGAATCCGGTAAACTAGGCAAGAAATAGGCAGCCACTGTGAATAAAATTGGTGCAGTTTCTCCTGATACCCGGCTTATAGAAAGGATAATCCCGGTCAAAATATTGGGTAGTGCACATGGGAAGACTACTTTTCTAATTGTTTGTAATTTAGTAGCACCTAAAGCATAACTACCGGTTCTATAAGATTCCGGTACCGCTTTTAAAGCCTCTTCAGACGTTCTAATAATGATAGGCAAAGTTAATAACCCTAATGTTAAAGAACCCGCTATAATGGAATCTCCAAAACCTAATCCCTTGACAAATAATGCCATCCCAAACAATCCGAAAACAATAGAAGGAATACTTGCAAGGTTATTGGTCATCATTCTAATAAAGCGAACAACTTTCCCATTCCCTGCATATTCTACGGTGTAGATGGCGGCCATAACACCCAAAGGAACAGCAAAAATCAAACTTCCTATAATGAGGTAACAAGTACCGACAATAGCAGGAAAAATCCCTCCTTCTGTCATCCCTTCTTTGGGCATGCCAGACAAAAACTCCCAGTTGATTACTTTTAAACCGTTGACTGCTATAAATCCTAAAATGGCTATCAGAATACCAACGATAATTATACTAAACAAACGAAAGAAAAAAAATGCAAATTTTTGTTTTGTTCTCTTATTCATTTTTACATATCTTTGTAGTTCTTCTTTTTCGAGATCATTTCTGCAGCAATAGAAATGAACAGTGTAATTATAAAGAGTATAGCACCAAGTAAGAAGAGTGCTTGATAGTGTGCTCCACCTGAAGGAGCTTCTCCTAATTCGGCTGCAATAGTTGCCGGTATAGTTCTAACCGGATCGAATAGTGAAGTAGGCATCAATGCAGCATTACCGGTAACCATAAGTACTGCCATAGTTTCTCCAATAGCGCGTCCTATTCCTAAAACTACAGCTGCTGATATTCCTGATTTAGAATATGGAATAATCACTCTGTAAATAGTTTGCCAATGTGTTGCTCCTAGCGCTAAACTCGCTTCTTTCATAGCTCTTGGAGTGTTTCGCATGGCGTCTTCAGCGATAGAAATAATAGTAGGCAATGCCATAATAGCTAAGATTAAACTCCCTGTTAATGCTGTTTCACCAACCGGAAGATTAAATGTCTTTTGAACTAACGGTGCTAACACCACCAATCCAAAGAATCCGTAAACCACCGAAGGGATACCTGCCAATAACTCAATGATTGGTTTTAAAAATTTTCTTATGCCTTCCGGAGCTAATTCTGACAGATAGATGGCAACTCCTAATCCAAGAGGAAGTGCAAAAAGTATAGCAACCAAACTCACTAGTAAAGTTCCCAACAACATGGGTAATGTACCAAACAATGGTGACGGTGTTGCAGTTGGAAGCCAGTCTTTACCGGTAAAGAAATCAGAAGGAGTAATATTGGGTACCGACAACTCTTTAACTCCGGAATATTCTGCCGGAGAATATTGGTGAGGAACAAATGCAATGATACCCTCTTCAGCTTTTATTACCTCAGCTAACTTTTCTGCTAGAAATTCGTACTCTTCTCCAAGCTCTTCATCAGAATAATAATCAAAAATATTATCCATTCTAAAAAGAAGGATCTCTACATCTTCGCCTCCCAATTCACTCCAGTTTGTAATTTCGTGATCGAAAATTTCTTTTATCTTTTTAGAATCGAAATCCTCAACCTTATTTTTTGAATTTACAAATAGAGAATATCCCTCTTCCACTGCCGGTTTTTTGAAAAAACCTAACCCTTCTTTAAAAAGAAAGATCGATATAAACAATATAGTGATGCCCGCGAAGGCACCACTAAATATTAATAACGACTTTATAGTAAAATTTGAAAACTTCTTCAACATATCTCTCTATATCTAATAGTTAAACTTATTAATATGGAGATTATGTTATTTTACGTTAACATAGCCAACCTCTTTTACTATTTCTTGTCCTGCTGGTGAAAGGATATAGTCAACAAAAGCTTTAACTTTTGACTCATTTTTTCTTAGGTAGTAGAAATAAAGAGGTCTAACAATAGGATAGGTTTTATTTACTGCATTTTTAACAGAAGGCTCTACATAGGTTTTACCTTTGTCATAAGAGATATGTACTGCTTTTACATCTTTGTTAACATAAGCTAATCCAACATAAGCAATAGCTCCTTTAGTTTGTTTAACTGATTGGATGATAGCTCCGTTTGCTGGCATACTCATAATTCCTGACATGTGATTTTTGTTTTTCAAAACACTTTCTTTGAAGAACTCATAAGTTCCTGAAGAAGTTTCACGAGAATAAGGAACAACTTTCATATCTTCACCACCTACTTCTTTCCAGTTTTTGATTTTACCGGTGAACATTCCTTCAACTTGTTCTCTTGTCAAATTGGTAACTTTGTTACCGGGATTGATAATAATTGCTAATGCATCATAAGCGATGGCTACCTCTTTTACAGTATTACCACTTTGTTGAATTTTTTGTCTTTCGTCAAATTTAATTTTACGTGATGCTTGTGCTAAATCTGTTGTACCATCAATTAAAGCAGCAATTCCAACACCACTACCACCACCGGTTACACTTACTTGAGCTTTAGGATTCACTTTCAGATATAGTTCAGCTGCTTTTTGAGTAATAGGTAAAACAGTTTCTGAACCTTTGATTTTTTGTGCACTTAGTTGAGACATTCCGAATACAACTGCTAATGCTAATAAAATTAATCTTCTCATTTTTTCTATTTGTTTTAATTGGTTATTTTTCTATTTAATTTTGACGCGAAAGTACGCTTACTATATTACAATAGAATTGAGATTCTGTTACAATTCGGTTAAGGAATTAGAACTTATACTGAATTCTGAAGGTAAATACATTATCCCTAAGATCTTTATTAAATTTAAAATCGGAAAGTTTTTCAGAAGTTTCATTGGCAATGATTTCATAATAAGCAGTGGCTCTCAGTACACTATTGATATTCCATATTAGACCAAAACCAACAGTATTGTACGCAATATCTCCTATACTTGTCTTTTTAAAGTCATCTTCTTTACCCAAGTCCCCTATTTGTTTACCGGCAACTTTAGTATTTGGATCGTACCAATCATATTTTACTACTGCTGATAAAGGTACAACACCCATATCTTGAACCAAAACCACATAACCACCGTTAAAATTTCTAATATAAGTATCTTTATCAGTTACCGCATCAGCATTAGGACTTTTGCTTTCGAGTTCTATACCTGGTTGAGTACCCATAAGATATTCTCCTGCAATTGTGGTTACTCCTAATGGGGTAATTACTCTAAATTGAGCATCAACACCGAAATATTCTCTTTTAGCATATTTACCAATAAACGCTGTGTCGCTTTTTAGTACAAATCCTTCTTTGTCGAAGGTATAAATATTGGGGCTACCTTGATACACACCACCGTTGTAGTAAGAAACACCTACACCTAATCTAATGATCTCTTTAAATTTTTTGTCTACAGATAATCTTGTGATAAAATCTTTTCTATTTTTGATATCTTTTTTAATACCATTACCGGCAAATAAACCAGCATCTAATTTTAAGATATTCCAAGCTGAACCTTTTTTAGGTTGCAATGTTACCATTACTCCCAAATCTCTTTCATTAGGGAATAATGTACGGAAGATTTGTGATCTCTCAGGAGTTTCTCTTGAAGAAGAAGAATAGGTAATTTCATAACCAAAAGGACGGTCAAAAACCCCAACTTTAATAGAACTTGCACTAAATTTTGGATCCTTAATTTGCATGTACACATCTTTAAAACTTACACCTTTTTCAGTAAGGTCCAATTGAAAAACTGCTGAAGCAATACTTTTGTCATAAGTAAATTTGATACGACCTCTACGAATACCCATACGATGATAACCTTCATCTTTGCTTGTGTTTTTTGACCCTACGTTTAAGGAAGCATCCACATCTCCGTATTGGTACTGTCCTTGAATGTAACCCGAAACTTTGAGTCCTTTTAAAACTTCAAGTTTTTTTACTCTTCCTTCCAATTCATCAATACGAAGTGAATCTGAATCTTGTGCATAGGTCGGAGTAATTCCCAATAATGCTAAACCTGCAATAAGCAATAATGTGCTTGTTAAAATTTGTAGTCTTGATTTCATGTTTTTAAATTTAATTATTGATTAAATAACTCCGGCGAAATTATCCTGGACATGTTACGCACCGGTTAAGGTTGTTTTAAAATTTAGAAAATATTAGGAGATATAAAATCAAAAATTTCTAATGCTTTATGCTCAATCTATATCCTGTTGCATCGCCTTTTGACTCAGTTGAACGATACACTCGCTATTTTGTGGAAGAACATTTGTGTTATACCTAATCATTATTAAATATATGATTCTACAACATATCAAAAGATTGGTACACTAAAACCTCTCCTTTTTCGAACTCTATAACAAACACATCCCCTATTGCCGAGTTCAAACTTCCTTCCCAAAAATAAGAAAAAGTAGCTTTTTGAACGGGATATTTTAATCCGTAAAAAGTGAGTTCAGTTTGAGCAGAATGGCTAAATATGGAAACCGGCTGTTTTGGAAATGAATGAAAAGCGGTAGTGGAGAAAATGGGGGTAAAAACACCTGAGTTGGTTACCATTCTGATTTTCAACTCTTTGTCTGATAAGTTGTGATTTGGATTGGCGTAGTACAAAAGAATGGAAAGGTTGGCCAGGGAATGATCCTCTCTTAAACCAAACGCACCAATAATATCAATTTCATACCATTGTTTTGAAATGCAATATTTGATCCCTTTTTGCAAATCATTGTACTCTTCACTGTCATCTTTTACTATTATATTTTTATATTTATTAAAATAAAGGGGGGTGATAGAGTCCAGGTCACCGACAATGACATCGGGTTCATATCCCAAGGCGAGCAACTGCTCTACTGCTCCATCCAGACAGACAATATGATCCGCATTTTGTAATACCTTGAGCGGAATAGGATGTGATGGAATCTCTCCATTGGCGATAACAACTGCTTTCAAATCAATAGTTTTTAGTTTTCCTGTTTAATATCATATACCGGAACTTGAAGTTCCTTTTCTAAGGTTTCACAAAGAGTATGAGAATCCAAATTATATCCTGCCGGGGAGGTAGGATTAACACACAACGCAATCAGACGGGTTTGGTGCAACAGAACAACCTTCCCCCCTGATTTTATAAATTCATTAAAATAAAAAGGAGTACAAAAAAAACGGGTAAAATCCCGAACTATGAGCTTCGTTTTCTTGATCTCTTTTTGTAAAGTAAATATCTTCAGAATTTGATCCGTGATCACTCCCGGAATATAAAAAGTTGTTCCATGTTCATACAGTCGTTCCTTATACTTTTCGATCAACAATGTGGAGGGGATTTGAAGATCAACTACTCTCCCATCCTCTGTAATAGCATGTAATCCGGTCTCAATATTACTTAAGTGTTGCTTTAATAGACAATCTGTTTCAGCTTTATAAACAGGAAGATGGATTAATTGTAAAACAAACTTGGTTTTTTGAATTAGTTCCGGCATATAAGGTGAAACAGCAGCTCCTGTCGTAAGGATCAACGCATCAGCAACAGCCGGTGAAGCGGAAGATTTCCTCGACAAAGCACCATCTAAAATGGTCAAATCTACTTGATACTGCTCTAGCGCTTCTACCATTTCCGAAAGCCATTGAGTCGTATTAGGGCCTGAAAGAATCACTTCACCGGGATGCTCAACTTGCGCCATCACCAATCGGCCCATTGTTGTTTTTCTATCGGAAAGATCTAAAATTTGAGATGTTAGGCGTTTAGATCTATAAAATGACTCAGATGTAACAAAAATAGTCCCTTTTTCAAGTCTTATTTCCGGTTTATCAGTCTGTGTTACCTGATCAATACGTTCACCATCAATGCCAATAGAAGTTACAGCTAATTGAATGGAACTGTTTTGAGTCCGATTTCGTTGATGAATCCGTTCTAAAATATAGTTTAAACACTCAGTCTTACCGGTATTTTTCTCCATGCCGATAATGGCAAGAGTCCTATATTTTAAGATCTCATCAATAAATGGCATTTTAGATTACTTACTCTTTCTCTTTTTTCTTGATAAGTTTGAAGGTTCAATGGCCAAATGTTGTCCATTAAGCAATGCAGCCACACCTTCTACCTCTTTACCTGCTTTGCAATCTTCACATTGACAATCACTTACATAATCTTTAGGCTCTGTATAAGTAGTGATTACACCTTCATAGTTTCTCAATACGACCCTATTTGTACCTTGAGTGATCAAATAATCGGGCATAACAGGTATTTTTCCACCACCACCCGGAGCATCAACAACGAAAGTAGGCACAGCATATCCGGAAGTATGTCCTCTAAGTGCTTCTATAATCTCAATTCCTTTAGATACACTGGTTCTAAAGTGCTCTATTCCTGATGACAAGTCACATTGGTATATATAATAAGGTCTAACTCTATTTTTAACCAAATTGTGTACCAGTTTTTTCATAATAAATGGACAATCGTTCACTCCTCTGAGAAGTACTGATTGGTTTCCGATTGGAATGCCTGCATCTGCCAATCTGGCACAAGCTGCTGAAGATTCAGGAGTTATTTCATTAGAGTGGTTAAAGTGAGTATTCAACCATATTGGATGGTATTTCTTCAACATATTTACCAAATCATCAGTGATTCTTTGAGGACAAACAACAGGAACACGTGTTCCAATTCTGATAATCTCAACGTGTGGAATGGCTCTTAATCTTTGGATAATAGATTCTAAAGTAGCATCACTCACCATCAGTGCATCTCCGCCTGAAAGAAGAACGTCACGCACTTGAGGAGTACGAGCGATATAATCGATCCCTTGCTGTACTAGATCTTTTGGAGCACTTCCATCTGTCTGACCGGCAAAACGACGTCTGGTACAGTGACGACAATACATGGAACACATATCAGTAATGAGAAATAGTACACGGTCAGGATATCTATGAGTTAATCCCGGAACCGGAGAATCCTCATCTTCACTTAGTGGATCCACTAAATCAGCTGCTGCCAGGTGAGTCTCTTTTGCTGTCGGAATTGATTGCTTTCTAATAGGACAATTGGGATTATTAGGATCAATTAAGCTCAGATAATACGGCGTAATTGCCATTCTCAAAACAGCTAATGATTCTTTAACACCCGCTTCTTCTTCCGGTGTTAATGAAATATATTTTTTTAACTGATCAAGAGTTTCAATTCTGTTTCTAACTTGCCATTTCCAATCGTTCCATTGTTCATCGGTTGCATCGGGAAATAATTCAAATCTTCTACTCGCCATGGTGTTTTATTTAGGGTTTATTACTTATTGTTTTTAATATTTAAATCAATCTGCAAAGTTACAATTATTTTTTTAATAAATAGGATTATATCGTAATAATTACAATATTAAAAACTGATTTACGTTATTGAAAGTGTAAAATTCATAGTAATTACATTTTATTTTTTGATATGCCAACAACAATTTTATGGGCGGATGATGAGATTGATTTGCTAAAACCACATATTCTATTTTTGGAACAAAAAGGATACCGTGTAATTCCCGTTGTATCGGGGAATGAAGCATTGGAAGAACTGGAAAAAGAGGTTGTAGATATTATCTTTTTAGACGAAAACATGCCGGGATTAAGCGGAATTGAGACCTTGAAGCTCCTCAAGCCCAGATATAATCACATTCCTATTGTGATGATTACCAAGAGTGAAGAGGAACATATTATGGATGATGCCATAGGGGGTAACATTGCAGATTATTTGATTAAACCGGTGAATCCAAACCAGATATTGCTTTCCCTTAAAAAAAATATCGATAACAAAAAAATTGTAACTGAGAAAAGCACAATGGCTTACCAACAAGCCTTTAGAGATATTTCAATGAAAATTTCCGATGCACTTTCTATAGAGGAGTGGAACATACTTTATAATGAGCTGGTATTTTGGGAATTAGAATTGGATAAAATTGAAGATAGCGGAATAGCATCCATTCTTACTGAACAAAAACAGGAAGCCAATACACTCTTTGGAAAATACATTACTCAAAATTATCAAGATTGGCTTACAGGTAAAAGTCTGGAAAAACCATTGATGTCTCACACAATTTTAAAGGAACGTCTATTTCCCACTCTAAAGGAAAAAGAAACCACATTCCTTTTTTTAATTGATAATTTGCGATATGATCAATGGAAGATCATTTTCCCTCTTATCAGCGAGTATTATCGTATTGAATCTGAAGAGATTTTCTACAGCATCTTACCTACTGCAACACAATATGCGCGAAATGCCCTATTTGCAGGGTTGATGCCCTTAGAGATCTCAAAGAAATATCCTCAATATTGGGTTGGAGAATCTGAAGAGGGAGGGAAAAATCAACATGAACAAGCGCTCCTAGAGGAATATTTAAAAAGATATGGAAAAAATGTAAAACTTTCATTCTCAAAGGTTCTCAATCATGATTTTGGGAAAAAAGTATATGAAAATTTCCACACTTTAATGCAAAATGAACTCAATGTGATTGTTTTTAATTTTGTTGATATGCTTTCTCATGCCCGGCTAGATGTTGACATAATTAAAGAATTAGCAGATGATGAAAAATCATATCGTAGTGTTGTTGCATCCTGGTTTGAAAACTCTACTATGCTGGAAATGATCAAGTACTTGTCAGCCAAGAAGATTCCTATTTTCATTACCACAGACCACGGAGCAATCAAAATAGCAAAACCTATTAAAGTAATAGGTGACAAAAACATTAACTCTAATCTAAGATATAAAGTAGGCAGAACTATGGAGTATCCGGCTCAACAGGTATTTGAAGTAAAAGAACCTGAAGATATATTCTTACCCAAAGAGGGCATTACCCACCGATTTATCTTTGCCAAAGAGTCTGATTTCTTCGCGTACCCTAACAATTACAATCAATACGTGAATTACTATAAAAACACTTTCCAACATGGGGGTATCTCAATGGAAGAGATGATGATTCCTTTTGTCAAGTTATCTCCTAAGTAATAAAATTTCTATTTTCTGACTCCATATATCTAAAATAACTAACACAACTAACACAACTTATCAATGAAAACAGACAAACAAATTACCGGTCAACAAGGCGAAGATCACGCTATTAACTTTTATCTTCAGAACCATTATCTAATTCTAGCAACCAACTGGATTTACGGACATTTAGAGATTGACATCATTGCACGCAATCAGGATACGATTGTATTTTGTGAAGTCAAAACCAGAACCTCAGATTGGTTTGGAACTCCTGAAATGGCTGTAAATAAAGCCAAACAACGCAATATTATCAAAGCAGCTCACAATTATATTTGCAGGAACGGAATTGACTTAGAAGCCCGCTTTGACATTATTTCAGTCTTAATTAAAGGAGACAAAGTTACCCTTGAACATCTTCCGGGAGCTTTCACTCCCACCTGGTAGGAAACTACTCTCCAATAATTTTGATGAGAGCTCGTTTCTCACGCATGCCATCCATTTCGTAGTAAAAGATCTGCTCCCAAGGACCAAAATCCAGTTTACCCTTTGTGATAGCACAAACCACCTCCCTACCCATAATAGTACGTTTGAGATGTGCATCGGCATTATCCTCATATCCATTATGTCTGTATTGGGAATAAGGTTTTTCCGGAGCTAATTTTTCCAACCATACCTCATAATCATGATGTAGTCCTGATTCATCATCGTTGATAAATACGGATGCCGTGATGTGCATGGCATTAACCAAAACCAGTCCTTCCTGAACACCACTTTCTCTGATGGCATCCTGAACAATGGAGGTAATATTTTTCAATCCTCTTCTCTGAGGAATATTAAAAAAAAGTTCTTTTCTATAAGTTTTCATTCTTTAGTAATTAAGGCTAATTTATAATTGAGGTCTTTGAAACAGAGTTCATCGAAAATAAGGGGTGGTGCTATACGACATGCTGAATCGCACCATAAAAACCAATCTGAAAAGAGTCCAACATTTAAAAATTGGTGTAAAACTTTAAAATTGGTAGTACTATTATCAAACTGAACAGCCATCAGTGCTCCCAGATTGCGAATCTCTTTTACATGAGGAAAAGAATTGAAGATCTTTTTCATCTCAATTCCGATTTGAGTAGCATTTTCCCAATATTTTCCATCGATAATCTGTTGAAGATGAGATAATCCAGCAGCACAAGAAACCGGATGTCCGCCAAAAGTGGTGATATGTCCCAATACCGGATGATGTGTCAACTCTACCATCAGTTTTTGAGATGCAACAAAAGCTCCCAACGGCATACCTCCTCCAAAAGCTTTGGCTAACAGCAAGATATCCGGAACCAAATCGTAATGTTCAATAGCAAATAGTTTTCCGGTTCTTCCTAATCCGGTTTGAATCTCATCCACAATCAATAAAGTGCCGGTTTCATCACATTTCTCACGTAGCATTTTCCAATAAACCGCATGGGCCGATCTGACACCCCCTTCACCCTGCACTAGTTCCACAATAACTGCAGCAGTTTTGTTAGTTATATACTCTAAATCTTCAGCTATTCCCATCCTGATAGAGCGGGTTTCAGGTAGCAACGGTTGAAATGCATTTTTATATTCCGGACTACTCATTACGCTCATAGCACCATGAGTAGCTCCATGGTAAGAGTTCTCAAAGTGGATAATCTCCGATCTTCCGGTAGCCCTTTTGGCTAATTTTAAGGCTCCTTCTACCGCCTCTGATCCTGAATTAACAAAAAAAACAGAATCTAATGGGTCAGGTAAATGCTGGCATAATAGGTCTGCCAACTCGACTTGAGGAGTTTGAACCAACTCCCCATATACCATCACATGCATATAGCGATCTACCTGTTCTTTAACCGCTTGACGGATGAGTGGATTGCCATGTCCTAAGTTGCACACAGAAATCCCGGCAATCAAATCCAGATAGGGTTTCCCATTGTGATCAAAGAAATAGGCACCCTCTGCCCTCTCAACCTGAATTGCCACCGGTTCAGAGGAGGTTTGCCCAACATGCATATAAAAACGATCTAATAATGACTTTTTCATCTATTTTTTTTGATCTCTGTGAATAATTCCGTTAAATTGTGCCGTACTGGTCAAGATAATCTCGTTAATGCATACATGTTCAGGAACGGTTACGACATACTCAACAACATTTGCAACATCTTCTGCAGACAAGGGGATAAATCCATCATATACCTTTTTAGCTTTCTCTTCATCCCCATGAAAACGAGTGATTGAGAAGTTCGTTTCAGCCGCGCCGGGAGATAGTTGAGTAACTTTAATATTATGTGGAATTAAATCCATACGCATTCCCTGAGAGAGTGCCAATACAGCATGTTTAGTGGCACAATATACATTGCCTCCAACATACACCTCCCTACTTGATATGGAGCCCAGATTAATAATGTGCCCTTTTTTACGTTCAACCATCATGGGAGTTACCAAACGGGTCATATACAATAATCCTTTGATATTGGTGTCAATCATCAACTCCCAATCCTCTAAGGAACCGGTATGGATTGGCTCCATTTCCAAAGCTAATCCGGCATTGTTGACTAACAGGTCAATTTGTTTCAATTTTTCAGGAATTGACAAGTAAGCTTTTTCACACTCATCATAATTCCGAACATCAAAAATGAGGGGAAAGATCTCCACATCATATTGATTTTTAATAATTTGTATGACTTGATTCAGTCTTTCTTTGTTTCTTCCGGTTAAAATTAAATCATAATTCAATTTTGCCAAACTGACAGCAATCGCTTTTCCAAATCCGGCAGTTGCTCCGGTAACTAATGCAATTTTTCTCATAAGTATTATTTTTTATTTTCTCGACATACTAGATTTAACCATTGTACTATATCTTCCAGTACTTCAGGCGATATGGTTTGTTCAATTTGACCATATTCTTCCAAAAATCCGGTCTCACATTCTTGAAAAAGATGGTTTAAATTGGGATACAACTTAACCTGACTTAAGGGTGAACTACTCTTCCTATATTTCTCAAAAACAGGCAGATGCGTTTTCCCTTTTACTTGCGTATCTTTATCTCCATTCAGAGCAAAAAATGGAACTTTTAGAAACTTTAGATACTGTTCAGGGTCGATTTTAAAAATCGTCATAAACCAGGGAGAAAGTAAAGAAACTCGCTTTTGATATACCTCTAAAGGGGTTAGTCCTAACCGTTTTTTCTCCTCTTCAGTCATCTTTTGAGTGTATTGTGCAATTAATTTATCAAACTTTTTTCCTAATTTTTCCGGATCTTTCTCTTTAGTAACCAACCTATATATTTTGCCTGATACTTCCAGTGTCGCTTTTACTTCTTGATCAGACAGACCTCCGTTTTTTGCGTACAATTCTGCCTGGTAAAGTAATGTTTGTGTAATATCTTCTCCCATTCCGGCTAATGAAATAATGAAGCTAATATCGCTATTTTCTACAGCGGTAATCAATGCAACCAATCCCCCTTCACTATGTCCCAATAATCCGATAGGATGTTGATTATGAGATTCTTGATCTTTTAAATAGCTTACAATAGTTTGCACATCTTGAACAAAATCAATCGTAGTCATCTTTTGAAAACGAAGGGGTTCAGCGTCGTCATATCGATACACGGCATATCCTGCACGAGTCAAGTAATCCGCAATCACTTTAAAAGGTTTATGTCCCATAATCGTCTCATCTCTGTCTTGCCAACCTGAGCCGGTAATCAGAATTATTGTTCCCTTTAAACTCTCTTCAGGGTATGTCAAAGTTCCATTAATCAACGGGTTTCCTTTTAAATCAGGAATATTGAGTTCTGTTACTTGATATGGATACGGTTCATGCGGTTCTTGTGGTCTTTTTATTTGATATTTAAAATCAAGGGGGAGCAAATTCAGAGCTATTCTATTATTATTTTGCACAAAAACCCCTTGATAGGCTCCTTTGTCATCGAGAGTCCCAATAAAGTGAGCCTTTAGCTTTTTTATGACCACTATTAAGGTGTCATTTTTGAACTTCGCTGAAGATGCTTCAATTCCATAAACATATTGATCCGGAGAATCCAACTCTGCTTTAACCAATGAATCATTGCTGTAAAAAAGAGTCAAGCCTATACGCAAAGAGTCTGTTTGAGTTGGATACAAAATCCCCTCCCAGTAACGTTCCCCAAAAGCCTGTTCATTTTGAGCTCCCAAAAAAAAATGGGAACTAAAAAAAAGAGTAAAAAAGAAAAGATATAAGTATCTGATTCTCACCTGTTATAGTTTAATTATTATTGTAACTATCAACATGCAAAGATAATATAAAAAAACGAATCAATTTTTATCTGTATTTTTGCAGGCTCAAATGACAGGCAAATGATTGATTTAACAACTGATATCCGACACGAAAGAGCAGTATTGATTGGTGTAGCAACTCCGGATACTCCATTTGAAAAAATGAATGAGTATTTGACTGAGTTGGCTTTTCTTGTTGATACTGCCGGAGGAGTTGCCGTTAGAAAAATTATTCAAAATCTCCCCCACCCTGATCCTCGAACATACCTGGGGTCAGGAAAATTAAGAGAAGTGAAGGAGTATATTGAAGATAATCAGGTCGATATCGCTGTTTTTGATGATGAGTTATCTCCTTCTCAAACTCGGAATATTGAGTCTTTTCTGGGTATTATGGTGATAGACCGTACACGTTTGATTTTAGATATTTTTTCTAAAAGAGCTCAAACTGCCCATGCTAAAGTTCAGGTAGAACTAGCTCAATATCAATATCTTTTACCTCGCTTGACCGGAATGTGGACCCACTTGGAAAAACAACGTGGAGGTATTGGAATGCGTGGACCTGGAGAAAAAGAGATTGAAACTGACAGGCGTATTGTACGGGATAGAATTTCATTGCTCAAAGCTAAGCTAAAGGAGATTGACGTTCAGAAAAAAACACAACGAAGTAACAGGGAGCAGTTTATCCGGGTTGCTTTGGTTGGTTATACCAATGTGGGAAAATCTACCTTAATGAACTTGTTGAGCAAGTCAGATATATTCGCTGAAAATAAGCTATTTGCGACTTTAGATACTACTGTAAGAAAAGTGGTTATCGACAACCTCCCCTTCCTCCTTTCCGATACGGTTGGCTTTATTCGCAAATTGCCACACGGATTGGTTGAGTCCTTTAAATCGACCCTGGATGAGATCAGAGAAACAGATCTCCTGTTGCATGTTGTCGACATTAGTCACCCTGAGTTTGAGGAACAGATTGAAGTTGTCAATAAAACATTGGCTGAAATTGGCGCTGCCGACAAACCAACCATTACAGTGTTTAATAAAATTGATCAATACCATTGGGTGGAAAAAGATGAGGATGACCTTACACCTAAGGAAAAAATCAATCTCTCCATAGATGATTTGAAACAAACCTGGATGGGAAAACTGAACAATGACACTCTCTTTATTTCTGCCAAAACAAAGGAAAATGTTGAACAGTTAAGAGAAAAAATGTATGAGGAGATCAAAAAGCTCCACATTCAAATTTACCCTTATAATAACTTTCTTTATTAAGAATAGAGTACTTTTTCAATTGATCGCCATACTCTTTCAGCGGTCAAATCCCAAGAGAATAGCGTAGCTCGCTTTTTCCCCTTTTCAATTAATTCTTTTACTAATTCAGGTTCTTTTGTGATCTTGATCATCGTGTTTGCGATCTCTTGCACTTGGTAAGGATCTACAATCAAAGCTGCATCACCGGCAATTTCAGGCATCGAAGTAACATTGGATGTAATGAGCGGAGTCCCGGCTTGAAATGCTTCCACAATAGGAATCCCAAAACCTTCAAACAGAGAGGTATATACCATTGCAGTGGCACTTCCTGTAATCATAATGAGCTCATCAATTGGTTTTCTACCCAAAAAGATGACATCATCTTTAAACTTCATATTCTCTATACTCTCCCTGGTCTCTTCATCCATATATTTTAATTCCCCTACTACTACCATTTTATACTGTTCCTGATCTTGTTCCTTGAATCGATCAAAAGCTTCCAGAATACGCTGTAAGTTTTTCCGTTTATGTACTAATCCAACAAATAAAAAATAGGGATAACCAAACGAGTATTTCCCTTTTGTCTGCTCTTTTTCAATATCTGTTAATGGACGATAAAGCATATTCGAACCATTATAAACTACATCAATTCGTTCTTTATCAACGCCATATAGTTCTGAAATATCATTTTTGGAAAACTCTGAAACTGTAACTATACGTTCAGGATATTGTGCAAACTGATGAAAATATTTTTGATAATATTTGAGCGGTGTGGGAGCAATAAATTCGGGATGATGTTCAAAATTAAGGTCATGAATCACATTGACCATTTTAACCTTTTTGGTTAAAGGAACCCATCCATCAGGAGAGAAAAAGAGGTCAGGTTTTATTTTTCTTAATTGATAAGGAACTCCCCACTCAAAAAAGAAATACCATAAGTAAGGATGTTTAGCAGGTGGATAGGCTGTTAGAGGAATGATATTTTCTCCGAACACAAAATCCGGATGATAAGGTCTGTCAAAAATAAAATAAAATTGATGTTCAGGATGATTTTGAGTTATTCTCTTAAGAGTTTCGTAGCTAAACCAACCAATTCCTTCCAATTTCCCTTTAATGAGTAGTCGTGTATTGACTGCAATCTTCATTCCTATTCATTGATTTTAATATCCTTCACATTCAATTGGGTATTGGTTACATTATTCCATGTATTCTTTTCAACATGATATATTATGTTAAAATCGTTATTTTTCAGTATAGGTTCAAAATATTCCTTTTGATTAAAAGCAATCACATCTAAAGGTACATGCTTTGTTTCTCTTTGAAAAACGGTCATTTTGAGGTGTCTTTCACCCACAATTTTAGGATTTCCCGCTTCAGAAACATGAGATGAAAGAAACAATGGAGACATGTTGCCCGGACCAAAAGGCGCAAATCTCATCAGGTTATCCACAAAAGATTGAGTTATTTCTGAAAGATCAAGTTTTAAGTCGATCTCAATTTCCGGAACCAATGGATCTTCCTGTATGTGATCAACGACAAATTGTTCAAACTGTTCTTTGAATGCTTCTAAGTTTTCTTTTTTAAGTGAAAGACCGGCAGCATATTTATGTCCTCCAAAGTGTTCTAACAAATGAGAACAATGGTCAATTCCATCATAAATATTAAACTCTTTAATAGATCTGGCTGATCCGGTAAGCAATCCATCAGTGGAATCGGTAAAAACCACTACAGGTCTGTAAAACTCCTCTACCAAACGAGATGCAACAATCCCAATAATTCCCTTAACCCAGTCGGGATTATACACCACAATACACTTCTTATCTTTGTTGCTTTCTAATGAGACAAATTGGTTTACCGCTTCCTCGGTTGCTTTCTTATCCAGTTCCTTTCGTTCCTTATTTTGTTCCTCAATATTTTCACCAATCTCTTTAGACTTATCCTCATCATCACAAACCAAGAGACGAACCGATTCTTTACCCGATTTCATTCTTCCGGCAGCATTGATTTTAGGTCCAATAAAAAAGACTAAATCAGAAATAGTGATCTGTCTACTAAAAATAGTATTCTTTTTCGGTGGGTATTGAATTCTGATATTTGCTTGTTCAATAATCGATTTCACTCCCATTCGAGGGAAGCGATTGATAATAATCAAGCCATAGTAAGCTAAAATTCTATTTTCACCGGTAATAGAAACAATATCTGATGCAATACTAATAGCGACAAGATCTAAGAGTGAAAGCCAAAGTTGGTCAGGTAATTCAAAGTGATTACAATAGGCTTGAATTAATTTAAAACCAACTCCACAACCTGTCAATTCTTTGTACGGATAGGTACACGCATCCCTTTTGGGGTCTAAAATAGCGACAGCATTAGGCAACTCATCTCCTTGCAGGTGATGGTCACAAACAATAACATCAACACCATTAGATTGTGCATAATCAATAATCTCATTGGCCTTAATACCACAATCCAATGAGATTAAAAGGGTGAAGTTGTTATCTATGCAATATTGAATTCCCTTTTCGGAAATCCCATATCCTTCACTGTAACGGTCCGGAATATAATATTCGATGAATTTTTTATGATCAGATCCTATCAACTCTCTGAGGAAAGAGTACATTAAAGCAACAGCAGAGGTTCCATCTACATCATAATCACCATAAACCATGATTTTTTCGTTGTTTTCAATCGCTTGAGAAAGCCGTTGAACCGCTTTGTCCATATCCAACATAAGGAATGGATCATGTAATTTTTCTATTTTAGGATCGAAAAAATCATCTATTTCTTCAAGTTCACTGAAACCTCTTTGCAACAAAAGAGCAGCAAGAGGCTGCTCAATATTAAGCTCTTCGCTTAATCTCTGAACCTCTTGTATATCGGGGGTATCTTTAAAAATCCATCTCTTTTCCATTGCACACTTTTTGGCACGCAAATATACTAAAAAAAGAAATGGGAAAATCAATAAATCTTAAAATGTTTTAAAATAAATTAATAAAATAATATAATACCTTATAATTCAGGTATTTAAAGAGAAGAAAAGATAAACAAAACTTAAATTTTGATTTTCTTATCTATTTCATCAATTGCCTCTCTCATTTTCTTATCTGTTTCATACAGATTGGAGATAGTTCTACAAGCGTGTAAAACAGTGGCATGATCTCTATTTCCACAATGAGCACCAATGGTAGCCAAAGGAAGTTTAGTATATTTTTTTGCAAAATACATACAAATTTGGCGAGGTTGAACAATAGCACGTTCCCTTTTATTCATCTTGATTCTCTCAATAGGAATCTTGAAATAATCGGAAACTACTTTTTGAATAAATTCGATGGAAATCTCTTTTGCAGTGCTTTTAACATACTTATCGATCATCTCTTTCGCCAAATCGATAGTAATTTTCTTATTATTCAAAGAAGCTTGTGCTAAAATAGCAATCATTGCTCCCTCCATTTCACGGGTATTGGAAGTGATTCTTAAAGCGATGTAGTCAACCACATCATCGGGAAACTCAACGCCATTATTTTCAAGCTTTTTGCGTAAAATTGCAATTCTGGTTTCCAAATCGGGAACTGTCAGATCAGCTGTTAATCCCCACTTGAAGCGAGAAAGCAAACGAGCTTCAAAACCTGCAATTTCAACGGGAGATTTGTCAGCAGTAATGATTAACTGTTTATCTTTTTGATGAAGATGATTAAAAATATGGAAAAAGGCCTCCTGGGTTGATACTTTCCCACCAGCCAAATATTGAATATCATCAATAATAATAACATCTACAGATTGATAAAACAGAATAAAGTCATTTTTGTTATCATTTTTTACCGCCTCCATAAACTGATTGTAAAAGAGGTTAGAATTAACATAAACAACTGTTTTATCAGGAAAATTTATTTTAGTTTGCAGACCGATAGCATGTGCCAGGTGAGTTTTACCTAATCCCACATCTGAATATATAAACAAAGGATTAAAAGCTGTTTTTCCGGGAGCTTTGGCTACCGCCCATCCGGCAGTTCTGGCTAAACGGTTACAATCCCCTTCAATGTAATTTTCAAAATTAAGCGATGGAATTAAATTGGAAGGAATTTTGTGTTTTTTGAGTCCGGGCAATATGAAAGGATTGGGGATCTCACGGTTTGGAGAATGGTAAACATCAATAGGAATTTTGGTGGGTGGATTGGCAACAGCCGGTCTGTTACTGGAAGGTAAATTGACACTTTTGGACATTTCCGCATCATTCTGTTTTTCAATCACCACCTTATATTGCAATTTACCACTACTCCCCAATTCTTTATGAATTACTTTACGTAAAATATTAACATAGTGCTCCTCTAACCATTCATAAAAAAATTGTGATGGAACCTGGATAATTAAAGTGCTCTTATTAAGCCCTATAGGAACAATCGGCTCAAACCAAGTTTTAAAAGAGAGTTCATCAACATTATCTCTAATTACTGCTAAACAGTTGTCCCACACAACTTTACAATCTTTTGCTCCTTTATTTGCCATAGCTAAATCCATCATCTTACAATTAACAAGCTCAATATAAATCAATTATGAAAATTTTATTCTCTTCCTTTTCTTCCGACAAATATCAACAAAATAAAGTTATAAAAAAACTCATTTTTGACTTGATTAATTGAAATATTTGTATATAGGGAAATCAGCAAAAACTGACCCTGATTTTTAAACTACTTCATACTCAAAGTAATAAAAAAATTATACTTTTGTAGTTGCAAAAATACAAAAAAATATGACACCATTTTCCGGAATTGTAATTCATGGATTGAAAAGAGGAAAAGAGTTCGGATTTCCTACTGCTAACATACTTTTAGATCAAACTGATGCAACTATCGAACCGGGAGTTTATGCAACTGAATTGACACTTGATAATGAAAAACACCAAGGCATGTTGTACGTTGGCACCAGACCTACCCTCAACTTATCAAAAAGATCAGTAGAGATCCACATCTTTAATTTCAACCGTAGTATATATGGTATTCAGATTCAATTTTATGTTTTAAAAAAAATAAGGGGGGATCAAAGATTTAACTCCATCGAAGAGTTAATTGCACAAATTGAAAATGACCAAGCTGCTATCAAAGCCTTCTTTGAGACAAACTCATAGTGTACCTTGTTATATTTTAAGGTAAGGAAGTTAATTCAAAAAGGCGGAAGGCGGAGGGCGGAATCAATTACGAATTACGAATTACGGGTTTTAAATTCAGAATTATTCAAAAATAGTTTTTTTGTTATATTTCTATTTTTCTTCTTTTTGGAAATAAAATAAATTAGGGGGCAGGATAGGTATTTCTCTTAGGTTGTTTTATTTCCCCACTCTGGAAAAGGGCAGGGACAAGCCCTGCCCCTACAATTGCGGTTAATCTAATTTTATGATTTATAATTTCTTGATTATCAAATGTTTACTATAAATATAAATGGTATCGCATAATTACATCATGGGGACAGGGCATGCCCTGTCTCTACGACCATGTTCTTTTTTCATTGATTGTCCCCCTCCTTTGGAGGGGCTAGGGGAGGTCTAATTCGTAATTCGTAATTAATCCTGCATATCCTAAAAGGTTAACATTCCAGAGTGGGGAAATAAAATAATAGAAATGGGAAAACCATGCTGCCCCCTTTTTTTTCTTTTTCAAAATAAAAACAGAAATTAGAAATAAAGGCGGAAATCGAAAGTCGGAAGGCGGAATTTGAATTCTAAATTCTAAATTCTAAACTCTAAATTTTACGAATCCTCAAATCCTACCGATCCTAATCCTTTTTTTTGTAATTTTGCAGGTTCTAAAATTTTGTAATGATAATTTAATTTATAAACAGATATGATAAATATAACTTTACCTGATGGCTCTGTGAAACAGTTTCAAAAAGGGATTACTCCGTATGAAATTGCTCTTTCAATAAGTGAAGGATTGGCGCGTAATGTATTGGCGGCACGCGTGGGAGAAGATGTTGTTTCTCTCAACACTCCGATTAACGAAGATACTGACTTTCAACTTTATACATGGGAGGATAAAGAGGGAAAAGCAACCTATTGGCACTCCTCTTCGCACATCATGGCTGCGGCCATTGAGGCACTTTATCCCGGTGTGAAATTTGGAATTGGTCCTGATATTGAAAACGGATTTTACTACGATATAGATTTTATGGATTACTCGATTTCTTCTGATGATTTTCCAAAAATTGAAGCTAAAATGATGGAAATCATTAAAGAAAAACCTGAATTTATTCGCAAAGAGGTCTCTAAAGCAGAAGCCTTAGAGTATTTTAACAAAAAAGGTGATGAGTATAAACTAGAGTTAATCAATGATTTGGACGATGGAACTATCACTTTTTACCAAACAGATCACTTTGTCGACCTTTGTCGTGGACCACACCTTTTCAATACTGCCCCGATTAAAGCGGTTAAACTGTTAAATACTGCCGGCGCTTACTGGAGAGGTGATGAAAAAAGAAAACAATTGACCCGTATTTATGGTATCTCTTTCCCCAAAAAGAAAGATTTGGATGATTACCTAACCATGTTGGAAGAAGCTAAAAAGAGAGACCACAGAAAATTGGGCAAAGAGATGGAGCTTTTTACTTTTTCTCAAAATGTAGGTTTGGGTTTGCCTCTTTGGTTACCAAAAGGTGCTCAATTGAGAGACTTACTGGAACAATTTTTAAAAAGAATCCAGAAAAAATATGGATATGAGCAAGTTATAACTCCTCATATTGGCGATATTAACCTCTATAAAACCTCCGGACACTTCCAAAAATATGGGGCGGATTCCTTCCATCCTATCACCACTCCACAAGATGGCGAAAGTTTCTTGCTGAAACCGATGAATTGTCCTCACCATTGTGAAATTTACGCCAATAAACCACACTCCTATCGTGAATTGCCTATCCGATATGCTGAATTTGGTACCGTGTACAGATATGAACAGAGTGGTGAGTTGCACGGATTAACCAGAGTGAGAGGATTTACACAAGATGATGCGCATATTTTCTGTACTCCCGATCAATTAAAAGAGGAGTTCATCAAGGTAATCGATATTATTCTCTATATTTTCAAAGTTTTAAAATTTGAAGATTATACTGCTCAAATCTCATTGAGAGATCCTAACAACAAAGAGAAATATATTGGAAGTGATGAGAATTGGGATAAAGCTGAACAAGCTATCATTGAGGCTGCTGCTGAGCGTGGATTAAAGACAGTTACAGAAACCGGAGAAGCTGCTTTCTATGGTCCTAAGTTGGACTTTATGGTAAAAGATGCTTTAGGAAGAAAGTGGCAGTTAGGAACTGTTCAAGTGGATTACAATCTACCAGAACGCTTTGAATTAGAGTATGTTGATGCGGATCAACAAAAGAGAAGACCCGTTATGATCCACAGAGCACCTTTCGGTTCTATGGAACGCTTTGTAGCTGTATTACTGGAACATACCGCCGGTAAATTCCCGGTTTGGTTAACCCCGGAACAAGTAATCGTATTACCTATCAGCGAAAAGTATCTCGATTATGCTTATCAGGTGAAAAACCTACTCAGCGAACAGGATATCAGGGCTATTGTGGATGAAAGAAACGAAAAAGCAGGTAGAAAAATCAGAGATGCAGAGATGCAGAAAATCCCATTTATGCTTATCGTTGGAGAGAAAGAGGAAGCTGAACAATCCGTGTCCGTTAGAGAGCATGGAAAAGGGGACCAAGGTACAGTTTCGCTCCCCCAATTTATAGAATTAATAAAAGAAAGAATTGCTACTGAATTAGAATAATAAGGAGATTAGATTATGTTTGAAAATTTAAGTAACAAACTTGAAAGAGCGTTTAAAATATTAAAGGGACAGGGTTACATTACCGAGATTAATGTGGCTGAAACGATGAAGGAGGTACGTAAAGCACTTCTGGATGCGGATGTCAACTATAAAATTGCAAAGGAATTCACAGATAATGTGAAGAACAAAGCATTAGGTCAAAATGTATTAAAAGCCGTGTCACCCAGTCAGTTACTAATTAAAATCACCTATGACGAGCTGATTGAATTGATGGGTAAAACAGCTGAAGATATCAATATCAAAGCTAATCCTTCGATTATTTTAATGTCCGGGTTACAAGGTTCCGGAAAAACGACTCATGCTGCTAAATTGGCGAAGTTACTCAAAAACAAACGCAATAAAAAACCTCTTTTGGTGGCTTGTGACGTGTACAGACCTGCGGCGATTGATCAGTTAAAACTATTGGGAGAACAAATTGAAGTTGATGTTTATACTGAAGAAGGAAATAAAAATCCTGTTGACATTGCTAAAAAAGCGGTTAAACACGCGAAAGATTGGGGACACAATGTGGTGATCATCGATACTGCCGGACGTTTGGCGATTGACCAAATGATGATGGATGAGATCGGCAATATCAAAAAAGCGGTCAATCCGCATGAGACCCTTTTTGTTGTGGACGCAATGACCGGTCAGGATGCCGTGAACACAGCCAAAGCTTTTAACGATATATTAGACTTTGACGGGGTAATCCTAACCAAAATGGATGGAGATACCCGAGGTGGAGCTGCCATCTCCATTAAAGCGGTTGTGAATAAGCCGATTAAATTTATTGGTGTTGGAGAAAAAATGGATGCGCTGGATGTTTTCCATCCTGATCGTTTAGCAGAGCGTATTCTGGGCATGGGTGATATCCGTTCTTTCGTTGAAAAAGCACAAGAGCAGTTCGATGAAGAGGAAGCGATGAAGTTGCAAAAAAAATTGGCAAAAAACCAATTTGACTTCAATGACTTCCTTGCACAAATTGCACAAATTAAAAAAATGGGCAACTTAAAAGATATGATGAGCATGATTCCGGGAATGGGAAAAATGATCAAAGATGTGGATATTGATGATGATGCCTTTAAAGGTGTAGAAGCGATTATTCTTTCTATGACTCCTCAGGAACGATCACAACCGGAAATTCTTAACAACAGCAGAAAAAAAAGAATTGCAGAGGGAAGTGGAACCAATGTTCAAGAAGTAAACAGACTAATCAAACAATATGAGGATATGCGTAAGATGATGAAAATGGTAAATAGCGGAAAAGCAAAACACCTGATGCAAGCTCTATCCTCTCATGGAAAAAGATAAAATAACCAAATGAAAGCAAAATGAGTAAACCACAGATTTTAGACGGAAAACAGATCGCTAAAGATATCTACAAAGAGATAGCTGAAAAAGTTGAAAAGTTGATTGATGCAGGGAAAAGGGCACCCCATTTAGCAGTGATCTTTGTAGGTGATGATGGCGCATCAAAAACGTATGTTGAAAGCATACAGAAAAAATCTCAAGAGGTGGGAATCACCTCGTCCGTGTACCACTACCCTTCCACAATTACTCAAGAGGAACTCTTTGAGTCAATTGACTTCTTAAATCAAGATCCGGAGGTGGATGGCTATATTATCCAACTGCCGTTACCCCAGCACATTTCCACTGAAGAGGTAGCACAACGTGTTGATCCTGAAAAAGATATAGATTGTTTTAACCCAATCAATATGGGTAATCTGGTTTTAGGAAAAAATAATTTCTCTCCGGCAACACCGATGGCTTGTATGGAGATTTTGAAACGTTCAAAAATCGATACAATAGGTAAAAAAGCGGTGGTAATCGGTAGAAGTAATATTGTAGGGAAACCGCTGGCATTACTATTGGCTCAGAATAAAGATGATGCTAATGCTACCGTAACGCTGGCACACAGTAAAACGCAGAATTTACCTGAAATCGCTCGCGAAGCAGATATTTTATTGGTTGCTATGGGAAAACCCGAAATGATTGGAAAAGAGTATGTTAAAGAGGGAGCTGTAGTGATTGATGTGGGAATCCATCGGGTGAAAGATGAAACAGCAACCAAAGGATATCGCATCTGTGGGGATGTGAATTATAATGAAGTAGCACCGCTTACTTCTGCCATTACCCCCGTTCCGGGAGGAGTAGGATCAGTAACTATGAGCTGTCTGCTACTCAATACTTTAAGAGCTTATAAAATTTTTGAGGATCGCTCCTACCCCATGGCCGAAACCGGCTGTGATTGTATTTCCGATCCTCACTGTGATTGTGCTCACTAAAACTTAGCAAAAAACCGAAATGGCAACAAAAATTGGAATAAACGGATTTGGAAGAATCGGAAAATATGTAGCCCGTTTACTGTTGAGTAACGGCAATCTGGAGTTGGCTCATATCAATGATAAAATGACTCCTCACATGATTGCCCACCTGCTAAAATATGACTCCATTCACGGTATTTTCGACAAAAAAATTACTTTTGATGAGCAATATGTTTATGTCGAAGGAAATAAAATAATGGTTACCAATGAGATGAACAACTTTGTAATCCCTTGGGAGACCAGTGGCGTTGAGTGGGTGGTTGAATCCAGTGGAAAGTACCGCACACGCGAATTGTTGGAGCGCCACTATAGAGGTAATGTTAAGAGGGTGATATTAAGTGCCCCCCCCTTAGATTCTTCTATCAATAAAATGATAGTACTGGGATGTAATGAGCATATATTGGAGGAAAGTGATTATCTGATATCAAATGCTTCCTGTACAACCAATTGTGTGGGAATTGTTTTAACCGCTCTGATTCAAAAATTTGGGGTCGAAAAAGCATTTATGAACACCGTTCACCCGATGACCAACAATCAAAACATTCAGGATGGCTATCACCCTGATTTTCGCAGGGCGCGTGGAATTGTGGACAATATTATCCCGACAACGACCAGTGCTATTAGAGCAATTCAGCAGATTATTCCGGATCTAAATGGTCGTTTTGACGGTTTTGCAACCCGTGTACCGGTTTCAGATTGCTCTTTTGTTGAGTTAACAGCCATTTTGCAATCGGATTGCACTGTAAAATCGATTAATCAGGCATTTAAAGAGGCTTCTGAAGGAAGTTTAAAACCTTATTTGGACTATACTGAAGACCCCATTGTAAGTAGCGATATCAAAGGAAATCGGCACTCAGCCATTTTTGACGCCCTTTCAACCCGTGTGCTCGGCAATCGGTTTATCCAGATTTTGGCATGGTACGACAATGAAAGTGGATACTCCAACCGCATTGTGGACCTGATTAACAATTGGGATAACATTGTTGCAAATAAACAGAATTGATTTCGGATTTCGGATTTCGGATTTCGGAATAAATTAAAACGTAATTCGTAATTCGTAATTCGTAATTCGTAATTGATTACACATGTTCAAAAAGGTCAAACATTCCAGAGTGGGGTGATGGAATATCAAAAGAGACACCTCAAATCCTGCCCCCCAATTATTTAAAATACCAAATAAGAAATCAGAAATATGAAATTGTAAATGATTGAATTTTAGAAAGATATATCCTATAATTATAAATCTTAGTCAACTTCCGAAATCCGAAATCCGAAATCCGAAATAAAAATCCCATTAATTTGACCTTTTTTTCTTAAAATTTCGTTACATTTGCAGATGTAAACCGTGATAGTAAAATGCTATATACTGTTTATAGACTTTAAATACTTATGATCATGGAACCTGTTGTTTTAATTCACTGCAAAGATGCCATTGAAGCCAATATTTTAAAAGGAGTTCTGGATAATGCCGGAATTGAATCCTATATTACCGGTGAGAGTAGTGCAACTATTTTCCCATCCAATACCGGTGAACCGGGAGATGTTCAAATATTAGTTGACGAAAAAGATTTGGAAAGAGCTCGTGAACTGATTAAAAAGTAGTCATTTAGATTTATATTGCAGTTATATTGTAACATTTTGCTTTAAATTTTACTTACTAAATAAAAAGAAAAAGTATGATTTCAATTATTGCAATATTAATCTCTCTGTTCACCTTGATAACTACCCTGATATAGCTCATTTGAGCTCCATGTTTCACGCCTGTACGTTGCTTTGATGAATAAAGAGAAAGAGTTTTTAACATTGCTGGAACAACACAAAGGAATTTTGTATAAAATTTCCAGGATGTATGAAGATAACGAAGAGGAACAGGAAGAGCTTCGTCAGGAGATTGTGTATCAGTTATGGAGTTCATATCAGAGTTTTGAAGGGAAGAGCAAATTCTCAACGTGGATGTATCGTGTTGCGTTAAACACCGTATTGACACAATTTAAAAAAGGGAATCGAAAAGCGCAAGTAGAAACTCAATTGAATGAGGAAGCATACGAGGTAAAAAGTGATGGTTCTGATGCTTTGGAAAAGGAAAATCAACTGAATTACTTTTACAAGGCAGTACAAGAGCTCAATAAGGTGGAGAAGGCGTTGATTTTTCTTTATCTGGAAGGATTACCACACAGAGAGATTGCAGCAAACCTGGGAATTTCCGAAGGAAATGCCAGAGTAAAATTAAATCGTACGATTAGTAAATTACAAAAGATTGTCATTCAGAAAGGCTATGAGTAAAGGAAAATTTAATTTAGAAGAGATTCAAAAAGAGTGGAATCAACAAGATCCGACAATTCCTATACCGGAAGATTTGTCTTGCTTGAAAAAAGCTAAAAATCCTATCGAAAAAATTCGGAGAAATGTGATGATTGAACTTCATGTTATTGTAGCAGCAATTCTTTTTTTAATTATTGTTCCCTTTTTAAAAGTGTACCAAATATCGGGAATCTCTGAGTTAATCTATTATGTTGTACTCTTTTTAATGGTAGTAAGTACGCTCCCAAGCTATATCAATTTTTATTCCTACTATAAAAAAAGTGCCGGAATTCAATATAATAGTTACCGTTCTGTGTCCAAAATATACTATGAATTAAAAAATATGATTCGGATTTATAAAACAGTAAACTATGTTCTTATCCCCTACACTTTTATTCTCCTTTTTATTATCTTATCCAAAGGAAAATCTGAAATCATATTCCAATGTCTGATGGATCTCCCCGGCAGCTTTATCCCTGAGAATTACGTCTATTTTATAGCTCTCGGTTGCGTCGTGCTTTTTACATTGCTCGCCATCCTTTTCGTAGCACTTTGGGTCAGACAATTTTATAGCAAACACCTTAAAAATCTGGAAGAAATTTTAAATCAATTTGATGAAGATTGTGAATAATTTTGAAAAAATAAAATAAATATTAATTAAATATTAACTAAAAACTTATAAAAATGAAACATTTAAAAAGAAGTTTCCTGTTTTTAATCGCTTTTTTAATGCTTGGAATAGCTCAGGCACAGAGACCGGTTTATAAATATGAAACTGTACCCAATGATCCATTCAATGTAAGAATCTACACTCTACCTAATGGACTGAAGGTCTATTTATCGCCTTACAAAGATGCGCCTCGCATCCAATGTTATGTTTCCGTGAAAGTGGGCAGTAAGAATGACCCTGCGGAAACTACCGGATTGGCACACTATTTTGAACACATGATGTTTAAAGGAACACCCCGATTAGGAACTCAGGACTGGGAAAAAGAAAAAGTGCTGATTCAACAGATTGAGGATCTTTTTGAAGTGTATCGTGTAACCACCGATCCAGATCAAAGAGCGGCAATCTATCACCAAATTGACAGTGTTTCCTATGAAGCCAGCAAGCTCGCTATTCCTAATGAGTATGACAAAATTATGAAATTTATTGGTTCCCAAGGAACTAATGCAGGAACAGCAAATGACTACACCGTTTATATTGAAAATATCCCATCCAATCAATTGGAAAATTGGGCTATGATTCAGGGTGAGAGATTTACAACTCCCGTTCTTCGTTTGTTCCATACCGAGTTGGAAACTGTATATGAAGAGAAAAACATGTCACTCACAAACGATAGCAGAAAAGCTAACGAACGTTTAATGGAACTACTCTACCCTAACCATCCTTACGGACAACAAACTACATTGGGCTCTCAGGAGCACTTAAAAAATCCTTCGATGAAGAATATCAGAAACTTCTTTGATCAATACTATGTTCCCAATAATATGGCTGTTATCTTATCCGGAGATTTCGAATATGATGAAGCGATTCAAATTATCGACAAATATTTTGGACATCTCAAAAGAAAAGAAGTACCTGAACTTAAAGTTGTTCCTGAAGTTCCGGCCACTACTCCTACAGAAAGTTCAGTTGTCGGTTTAGAGGCTGAATTTTTCAACATGGCATTCCGTATTGATCAACCTGCCAACTCTAAAGAGATCTATACTCTCAATATGTTAGCTAAAGTATTATACAACGGAAAAGCAGGTTTATTGGATCTTAATGTGAACCACAAACAGTTGGCTTATATGGTTGCCGCTTATCCCTACGTATTGGATGACAATTCTTCTCTCTATTTTTATGGAAAACCTAAAGAAGGACAAACCCTGGAAGAGGTTCGCGACATTATCTTAGGACAAATAGAAC
This sequence comes from Bacteroidota bacterium, assembly GCA_029570835.1. GTDB lineage: Bacteria > Bacteroidota > Bacteroidia > Bacteroidales > WCHB1-69 > UBA5429. The sequence goes on along the minus strand of JAKPTX010000041.1, from coordinate 20,964 downwards.
TTTTAAAAAAGGGACAATTTGATGAAAAACTCCTCATCTCTGCAATTAATAACATGCGTTTGAGTGAGATGAAACAGTTGGAAAGCAATGGTTCCAGAGTAAGAATGATGTCGAACGCTTTTGTGAATGATATTCCATGGAGCGAAGCTTCTCAATCAATCGAGAGATACTCCGCCATTACTAAGAAAGATATTGTTGATTTTGCAAATAAGTATTTTAAAAACAATTACTTCCTGGTTTATAAAAAGCAAGGTACTCCGGATGATATTGAGAAAGTAGCAAAACCACCTATTACTCCGATAGAACTCAATAGAGATGCCGAATCAGATTTCTTCAAAACACTTCGTGCCAATAAAGTTCCTTCTATTGATCCACAATTCGTTGATTTTGACAAAGCTATTCTCACATCTGAGGTTAAGAAGGCTCCGATTTACTATATTCAAAATGTTGAAAACCAAACTTTTAATATCAGTTTTCAATTTAAAGTTGGGGAATTGAATAATTTATTGTTGCCTATTGCATCCGACTATTTATCCTATTTGGGAACATCCAAATATAGTGCTGAACAATTGAAAGAAGAGTTCTATAATTTGGCTTGTAACTCATCCTTTAGTACAGATGATGAAAACACCTATTTATATGTCTCAGGACTGAGTGAAAACTTTGAAAAAGCACTTGAATTATCTATTCACCTGATTCAGGATATGAAAGCTGATGAAGAAGCGCTACAAAATGTGATAGCAGATCAAATACAAAGCAGAAATGAGGCTAAAAGTAATCAAAGTGCGATCACATACGCAATGTTAAGTTACGGTATATATGATCCGGAATTAGTTAAATATCAACTTTCATTTGACCAATTAAAAGCTCTCACCTCGACACAATTGATTGAAACTATCAAGGAAACATTCAATTACATGCCGGAAATCTACTATTATGGACCTGAGAAAATGGATCAACTTAAAAAGAAGATTGAAGAGACTTATCTATTCCCTAAAAGTTATAAAACTCCGGGAAAAGCAAAAGAATTTAAACTTCTTAAAATCAAAGAAAATGATGTTCTTTTTGTTCAGTATGAAGCCAAACAATCTCGTTTATATACCTACTCCTATGGAACTCCTTTTAACGTAAATGAATTACCTATTATCAATATGTATAATCAATATTTTGGAGGTAGTATGAACGCTATTGTATTCCAGGAGATGAGAGAGAAAAGATCTTTGGCTTATACTGCACAGTCGAGATATGTTCCTGCCAATGAACTCAATAAAGACAATTATAACTTCAGCTATATTGCTACACAAAATGATAAAGTGATCGATGCTTTCACAGCTTTTGATGAGCTTTTCAACCAAATGCCTCAATCTCAGCCTGCTTTCGATCTGGCCAAAGAGGGAGCGATGTCATCCATTGAAACCAACCGTATCACTAAAAATGCCATTTTCAGTATGTTCCGCACTGCCAGGAAAATGGGAATCAAAGAGGATTATAGAAAAGCAATCTATGAGCAATTAAAGAATTTCACCCTACAAGATATCGTTCAATTCAATGAGCAATATATCAAAAATAAACCCAAACGTTATATGATTGTTGCAGATGAAAAGGATCTTGATTTTAATGCTATTGAAAAGCAATTTGGACCTGTAAAGAAAGTTAAGTTGGAAGATATTTTCGGATATTAATATTGGAACACAATGAAAGAAGAATTTGAAGAAGGAGTTGAGTTAGAGATCATTAAGGCTGCCGGTGGGATTGTTTTAAATGAGGAAAACGAGGTTTTGATGATCTTTAGAAAGGGTCGTTGGGATTTTCCAAAAGGTAAGCTCTATTATCGTGAAGATGAAAAAAAAGGAGCGATGCGGGAAGTAATCGAGGAGACCGGTGTAACCGGTCTCACATTACATTCCGCATTGCCAACTACCTATCATACCTACACTGAATACAACAGCGAAATCCTTAAGGAGACACGCTGGTACCTGATGAGAGCCCCTAAATCCAATTCGCTCAAACCTCAAATCGAGGAGCAGATTACAGAGGTAAAGTGGGTTCCCATTCAGGAAGTTAAAACACTCTTAACTTCCAGTTACAAAACTTTACAAGAACTCTGGAATGAATCAGAGAAAACTATAAATGCTTTATTGAAAGAATAAAAAGATTTCGGATTTTTTCTTTACCTTTGCCAAGTGATTCTCAAAAGTCAAAATCAATATTTTTATCATGATGAAGCATTTGAAAATATTATTTTTTTGCATGGGAATTTTACTGAATGGGTTCATGTTATATTCCCAAACAGGAGATAATGATAAACTCGTATTAAAACTTCCTGAATACGAAATCAAGAATCCTGTAATATATAGTTTGTTGGATAGTTTGGATATGCTTTCTGAAGAGTGTATTTTTTGTCTTCTGAATAAACCCTATTTTTACGATTTTTATTTAATAAAAAAAGATTCAACCATTGAGATTTCAGTTGGTATTAAACAAGATAATTGTACATTTTGGGAGTTTAATCTCAAAACAGCAAAAAAAAGAGGTTTTTTTTATCATAATGATATTTTGGTAATAGTTCGTTCAAATAGCTCTGTAGATCATTTTTTTGTGTCAAATAATAATTCTTCAAAGGATTTTTATTATCAAAAAAACGTTCCAATAATAGGTTGTAAAATACCTGATTATGCAAGTTTATCATATCAATATTTAGAAGGAGAACTATATAAAAAAGGAATAACTCGAAAGTGTTCTAAGGAACCCTATTTTTATCGAAAAATTCAGGAAGGCGACACATGGGAATTTTTACTCGATGAATGTAAATGCACCGAAGAAATATTGGATTATGTGGATGGAAAATATGTAGGAGAACTACCCAAAGTTGGAGACGAGCTTATTATTGAATACAATCTTACTGACAATAAGGAAGTTACAATGAATAGAATTTCTCATGAAACGATGTACCCTGTTAAAAAACCTTTCTTTTACTATCACAACCGAATAACTCCTATTTACCAGAATGGCTTTTATATTGGAATTCTGTTTTAGAATAAAAACACACCTTTATGACAATATATCAAATTTCAAAAACCAATATGAATAGTTTTTTTTATCTCATTCTGATCCTATTTGTAATATTGGTTGATTTTTCTTGTTTTTCATTCTCAGATCATGCTGAAGATCCGACATATTCAAAATATTCTAAAGAAAATCACACATCCACATTCAGTCTGGACACATCTTTATATATAGAAAAATACAAAGTATTATCAGGTGGTGGTGGTGCAACTACTTGTGATGTATATGCGTGTTATATTACTGATTCTGTCAACTTTAGAAAATATATTGGAGAAGAGGATTTTTGTAGTAAACGCATACATTGGGATTATCAAGAGAGCGGTGCTGTAGTTTTTTACGCAGTATATTCTGATTTTGATGAGATCAATAATAAACCGATTAATGATACAACTAAAATAGGAAGTTATATCATTTCAAACTTAATAAAAGAGGGTAAATTTGATTAAGGGGATAGAATCCCTTTATTTTCTATTTTTTTCTTTATTTTGAAATAAAAAAATATGGGGGCAGAACGGATCTCCCTTTTTTGTTATTTCACTTCCCCACTCTGGAATAATTTCGGAGTTCGGAATGCAAAAAAGGCGGAAGGCGGAGGGCGAAAGGCGGAATGAAAAAAAGGCGAAAGGCGAAAGTCGAAAGTCGGAAGGTGAAAGTGATTGAAAATTGAAAATCATTTATTATATCTTCTTGATATTCAAATAAATGCAAAATCATTCTACCTTCTACCCTCTACCTTCTACCTTGTAAAACCCGTAATTCGTAATTCGTAATTGAATCATTCCGAAATCCGAAATCCGAAATCCGAAATCCGAAATCCGAAATAATACTATTCTCTATACAATGTTACCACTCCTTTTTCCCATTCCCGTTTGCCTTCCAAATCCCAGTATTCGGCGCGGATAAGATAGATTCCGGTGGGGGCAATGGTGCCGTCTAAAGTGGAGCCGTCCCACGTGTAAATGGTGTTGGGAGTGATTATCTCATTGTTGACCAACAATTTGATTAACATTCCCTCTTTATCGTAAATATAGATTGAAATTCGTCCTTCTGAAGTTGTACTTTGGTAACTAATCATCACAAAATCCTGATATCCGTCTCCATTGGGAGAAAAAACGGGAGGATCAATCCCTAATTTTGACTTTTCAGGGAGAATTTGAGTCGTTTGTGAGTTAAGATATCCCGGAGTGCCAAAACCGGCTGTCTGAGCGGCTGATTTCCAATGATTCCGGTTTTGAGTTGGCAGATCAATAGCAATCTTTTCCAATGAAACACCATCGGTACTGCTGAGAAAAGAAGAGTGGAAATCAGCCGTATAATGCAACCAATCAACAACTTGATAAGCCCAGTCGGTGATATAGATCACACTTTCACTATTGGGGAAGTTGGGCAGCGAGTCATTCTGTACCAGCCGTTCCGGATAGATCGGATTATACTGCTCCAGGGTTAATTTTCGATTTTTGCAAATTGCGATATATTCCTGAGGGAAAAGCAGATAGCCTGATCTGACCATCGGAACGAGACGCTCCGGTTTTTCAAGCGTGCCATCTCCGATATAGATTTTGCCCAAATCTATAATTTTGTCGGAACGATTCACTATTTCAACGAAATCTGCAACCGTACTTTGGTAGGAGTCGGTCAGTATCTCATTGATTATCAGATCAAAATAGTTCACTTTTTCGGGCACTCCTACCCTGCCCTCGCTCTCAATGACAACCTGATTCCCAACACAATCGTAGATAGTGTCGCTGATAATCACCCTGTAAACTTGCTTTTTAGTCAAAGGTGTACCCAATTGCACCCGAATCTGTTTTTGTTGCGGTTGTACAAGTGTAACGCTCACAATTGGGATTTCCGGAACAATCCGAATCGGGATGAGATCGGGTTGCATCAGAATTGTTTCATTAAAATGTAATATGATCTGCGTGGAGTCAAGATAGGTAACCTTCTCTAAGTAAGGAAGTTCACTATCAGGATTGGCTCCTGCAATCGAATTGGCTCTCCCGGGAGTTCCTCCCGATGGGTCTTCCGAAGAATCCCAGTTGGATTCCTCACTGCAAGGATTCTCCAAATCGATCATCTCCAGCGACCAGCCTCCATCGCGTTTGAAGAGGTTACTGTGCCAATCTACCTTAAAATCAACAACATGGATCACTTCATTTTCCTCATTTAAAAGCGTAACCTCTTGTCCGCCATTGGTAATTCCCAAAGAGGAAACACCATATATCAGATCACAAAAGGGTTCAAAGAGCAGAATTTCCGATTGAGGAATGATCAATCCATAAGTTTGTGGAGGCAAGAGCATTGAGGTTATCTTTTTGATAGAGCTGCCCAGTCGCAAACTCCAGTTATTCAGTTGCACAGTATCCCATTGCGAAGGATTGTACAACTCAACGTACTCAACAGCAGGCAGTTCCACTTGAGGTGTCGGATCTGCCATAATCTCGGTGATGAGCAGTTCATTTCTTTGCACTCTCTTGATCTGAAAATAAGAAAAAAAGGGAGAGGAGAGGTTATCCGCATCATCTCTGATCCCCGAAATGGCAATGGAGTGTTCACCGATTGCGAGTGGGGCGATAAAATTCAAGAGGACCCGATCGCGATCTGCCCCCCAAATATTTATAGTATCAGGAAAAAAAGAATCATCAATTAAATAAGGGGAAGGCTGAAGTGCACTCAAAGGATTAATCGGTTCCGAAAAGCAAATCTCGATACTACGCCCATGAGAATGTGGTATCAACTGCGTCACTTCCGGAGGAACCGTGTCGATATAGTGAGGACCGAAGTAGAAATCGTCAAAATAGAAATTGCGGATATTGGAGCCGGTATAGGTTGTAGAAACTCCAAAACCCTGTTGCTGAGGCAATTGCACAAACATCGCAGAAGCATCCTGGTAAAACTGACCCGTTTTCAGAGAGTCCAGAAAAAGCTCCCACAAACCGGGCGCCGTGTAGCGCACTTTAACGCGGATATCAAACGGTTTAGCTATAGTTGCTGCTTTTCCACGACAGATAGTGGTAAGCGTCGTTCCCTCCTGATAAAAAAGCTCCAGCGCATCCTGAGACAAATTTTCACCCAATTGCAGAAAAATCGCCTGATTATTGGGATCTTTTAGGTTTTGCTGCGCTGAAATCAGATAAAACCGCGTAAAATTGTTCCCCGATGGAGAAAAAGTACACTTGATGCTCATCTGCCACTCCATCTGCTCAGCAGAAAAGGTTGTCGGAACCATCAAATAGGACTTACCGGCAGCCGGAGCATCCAATTGCAACTGGAAAGTTGAGTTAACTTTAAAATTTAGAGTATCCCCTATCCATGTCGGATTGTGGGAAAAATCCCCATCTGTAAAGGAATCGGTAATTTGTGAAAAAAGGGGGTTAAAAAGAGTTCCCGTAAAGGAATTAATCGCGAAAAAGATCAGAGTGATCCAAAAAAATAAAGCGTTCTTCATGGTGAGTAACAATGAGTAATGTGAGTAAAAATAGTAAACACAAAAATAGCATAAAAATTTTAAAATATTGGCTCATTTGTTCGATTCTCTTACATGATTTTTTTGTATCTTTGCAAGTTCTGTTTGAATATTCACTTTAAAATTATAATTATATGTCAAAAAATTTGAATCAATTGTATCCTGCTCCTTTATGGAACATTTTTGCTAACATTTGTGCTCATCCCCATCCTTCTAAACACGAGGAAAAAATTTTAGCGTGGTTGAAAGAGTGGGCAAAAGAAAATAAAATAGATTATGCTCAAGACGAAACAGGCAATATTCTATTTCGCAAGCCTGCTACTCCCGGAATGGAAAATCGCGTTCCTGTAGTATTGCAAGCACACATCGATATGGTACCTCAAGCAAATAGTGATGTAAAGCATGACTTTTTAACCGATCCTATTCGTCCTGTTGTAGGTGATGATGGTTGGGTACGCGCTTCCGGAACCACTTTGGGTGCTGATAACGGAATCGGTGTAGCAGCTGCTATGGCTGTGTTGATTGACGACAAAGCTCAACATGGTCCGATTGAAGTACTCATCACTGTTGACGAAGAAACCGGAATGACCGGTGCTTTCGGCTTAAAGAGTGGTTTTGTGAATGCTGAAATCCTAATTAACTTAGACTCTGAAGAGGAAGGCGAACTATTTGTAGGTTGTGCCGGCGGTTTGGATGCTACTTTTGAGTTTGATTACAAAACTGAACCAGCAAAAGAAGGTATGGTAGGTTATCAATTTGCTGTAACCGGACTTAAAGGGGGACACAGTGGAATGGATATCGTGTTGGGCAGAGCTAACGCCAACAAAGTAATGGCTCGCTTCCTAAAGAAAGCAACAGAGCAGTTTGGTGTTAGAATCAGCACTATCAATGGAGGTAGTTTAAGAAATGCAATCCCAAGAGAAGCGTTTGTATCACTTGCTGTTCCACAAGATCAAGTAGCTCCTTTTGAGAAATATTTTAACCAATTTGCAGAGTGCATTACTGCTGAATTTAGTGGTACTGAGCCTCAAATGAGCCTTCAATTAGAGAAACAAGATACTCCAAAAACTCTGATTACTAGCGATTGGCAACAAAAAATTATCAGTTTGGTATTTGCTATTCCTAACGGAGTTTTGAGAATGAGTGACAGCATGCCCGGATTGGTAGAAACTTCTACTAACTTAGCGACTGTAAAAATTGCTGATGGCAAAGGAACCATAGGAAACTTGATGAGAAGCTCTGTAGAAAGCGCTAAAGAGGCTGTAGGACAAAAAATGAAAGCTATTGCTGAATTAGCCGGCGTACAATGCAGTCTGACAGGTGGTTATTCCGGTTGGAAACCCAACATGGACTCTCCTATCCTCAAAACCATGAAAGAGGTTTACCTCAAAAAATATGGTGTAGAGCCTAAAATCAGTGCTATCCACGCCGGATTAGAGTGTGGTCTTTTCAGTCAGGTTTATCCTCATTGGGATATGATCTCCTTTGGACCGACAATCCAATTCCCACACTCTCCAGACGAAAAAGTGGAAATTGCCAGCGTTGGAAAATTCTATGACTATTTAGTGGAAACTTTAAAACATATTCCTCAAAAATAGTCCATGCGACTCGATAAGCTTTTAGTAGAAAAAGGATTTTATCCCTCCAGAGAAAAAGCTCAATTTGAGATTCTACAAAAGTGTGTCTTAGTAGATGGTGTTGTTGTTGACAAACCATCCAAAAATATATCAGAAACCGCCACGATAACTATACGAGATCAATTTAATCGTTATGTCAGTCGTGGCGGTTTAAAATTAGAAAAAGGGATTGCGGACTTCAACCTGGATTTTGTCGGCAAGAAGGTGCTGGATATTGGCGCATCTACGGGTGGTTTTACCGATTGTGCGCTACAACATGGTGCTTCCTTTGTATGCGGTGTGGATGTGGGAGATCAGCAATTAGATCCGTCGTTGAAAGAGCATCCTCAGGTGCAAAGCATTGAAAATTGCGACTTTAGAGAATTAGATCCCAACCAGGTTGCTCATCTTCCCTTCGACTGGGTTGTTTCCGATCTCTCTTTTATCTCTTTAACGTACATTTTAGGCTCCATTGCGCCCTTTATTCATCCTCAAAGCGAACTGTTATTGTTGATTAAGCCTCAGTTTGAGGTCGGACCTAAACTCTTGAATAAAAGCGGGATACTTTCAGATTCTAAAGGATATAAAATAGCCATTGAGCGAGTAGTTCAGAAAGCGGAACGTCATCACTACTTCCTTCACGGATTGAGCATCTCAACCTTATGGGAAAAGCATAAAAATGTAGAGTTTCTGGCACATTTCAAACAGCAAAAAAGCAACTTTACAGTCGATTTTGGTTCACTTTTAGCGGAGATCAAAACCTTAAGAAGTAAACTCAAATAGAAGGCGGAAGGCGGAAGGCGGAGGGCGGAATCCAATTACGAATTACGAATTAGACCTCCCCTAGCCCCTCCAAAGGAGGGGAACAATCTTCTCTCTTTTGAAAAAATCTCCCGAAGAACCAAAGAGCACCCCCTCCTTCGGAGGGGGCAGGGGGAGGTCACAATTTGTAAATTTGGGCTAAAGCCCTTTGTTTCAAGGGGATAATCCGATCCACGACTTAAAAGTCGTGGCAATTTATAATGTTGATTATCAAAGTGTTATGTTCAAATTTAGCATATTTCATATTTCTTACTTCACATTTCTTACTTAAAACTTCCGAAATCCGAAATCCGAAATCCGAAATTTCATTGTATCTTTGCAGGTTGTAAAAGCGAAAACCTATGAATGATACTGTGAGATTTGGCGGGTATAGCATGCTTCCCCCTGCTGTTAAGAACTTATTGATTATCAACGTTTTATTCTATATTGCCACCATAGTATTTGGAGAATCTTACAATATAGATTTGTACTCTCTTTTTGGACTTCACTTCTTTTCAGCTCCTGATTTTAAAATTTGGCAACCGATTACTTACATGTTTATGCATGGTAACTTTACTCATCTTTTCTTTAATATGTTCGCCTTATGGATGTTTGGAGGTGTTGTAGAAAATCGATGGGGTTCCGGTAGATTTCTCTTTTACTACTTTGTAACCGGTATTGGAGCTGCAATAACTCACTATTTGGTGATCTATTTTCAGATTGCTCCTGATTTGAATCTTCTGAATCAATTTTTAGCTAACCCCACTATTGAACATTATGATGTGTTAGCCAACGAGGTTCATTCTTCTCGTTTGAAAGATGTACTACTACGAAATTACATCGTTTATCAACAAAATGGGATCTCTATTTCAGAATTATGGAGCGTTACCTCTTCAATTAAGGCATCTTTCTTGAACCAATTTAATGTAGTTGGTGCTTCCGGTGCTGTTTTTGGTATCCTGTTGGCATTTGGAATGATGTATCCCAATGCTCAAATTTATATTTACTTCCTCTTCCCCATCAAAGCAAAATGGTTTGTTCTTTTGTATGGATTATTAGAACTTAGCTTAGGTGTTTTTGGATCCAATGATGGTGTAGCGCACTTTGCTCACCTGGGAGGGATGATATTTGGTTTCTTTTTAATTCTATACTGGAGAAAGAAACGAGTTTATTTCTAAAATTATCACTATGTTTTTTCAGCAATCACCATTTCAAAGAGAACCACTTAGTTTTAAAAACTTCTTGAAGCACTACTTTAAGTGGAGTTCCCGTTTGACACAACTCATCGCAATTAACATAGGAGTTTTCGTAGTGATTCTACTCTTAAAGGCAATTTTTGGACTGATTGGATTTTTATTTGAAATACCCGGACTTTCCGGTTTTGTTAGTCAACATATTGTACATTTCTTCTCTTGTCCTGCCAGTTTTTCAGCGCTACTATTCCGTCCATGGGGCATTTTTACTTCTCTCTTTATGCATGAGAGTTTCTGGCATATTTTCTTCAATATGCTTATGCTCTATGTGATTGGAAGTCAGTTTCGTATTTTCTTAAATGACAAACAATTACTGATAACCTACATATTTGGGGGAATCTTTGGCAATCTGGTTTATATGCTTGCCTATAACCTCTTCCCGGTATTTCAACCTGTTGTGAACAGTTCTGTGGCTATTGGGGCATCCGGTTCCATTATGGCGATCATGGCACTGATCTCGATCTATCGGCCTAACCACAGAATCAGATTGATTCTCCTGGGTGATGTCAAGCTGATCTGGATTACACTTTTCTTTGTATTGGTTGACTTTCTGAGTATTCCTAAAGGCAATGCCGGTGGACATATTGCGCATTTGGGTGGAGTAATTTATGGATTTTTTATTGCACCGGCTTACTATAAAAAAGCACATCTTTTCCGTAAACCTAAAAGAAAAAAGAAGCAAAGAATGAAATACGCCACTTCCAGAAATTATCAACCTCATTCCCGTCCGGAAACGGATGCAGAATTTAATCAAAGAAGGGCAGAAAATGAAAAAAAGATAGATATTATCCTGGATAAGATATCAAAACATGGATATGATGCGTTAAGTAAAGAGGAGAAAGAATTTCTCTTTCAGCAAAAAAAATAAAAATGGCAAAAAAAAATAGAAGAGGATTGTTTTTTAAAGTCAGTGGGAAAGTTTTTCTGTTGATTCTCAATATATTAGTTGCATTGGGACTACTTTTTACTTTTCTAACCCAATGGATTAAACCCTCTACTTCTATTTGGATTGCTTTTTCAGGTTTAGGATTTACCTATTTAATTCTTGCCAACCTTGCTTTTATCATATTATGGTTATTTTTGAAAAGATCCTTTACTCTCATCTCCTTAATTGCTATTACGCTTAATATCAACAATATAGACCGATATTATCAATTGAATGCCGCACCCAAACCGGAATCTTGTTGCAACTGTATTACAGTAATGAGCTACAACGTCAAGTTGTTTGGATTGTACGATTCCGAAGATCCTGAGACCCGAAATAAGGGGAAGCGCGAGATCTTGCAATACATTAAAGAAGCGAGTCCCGATATTCTCTGTTTTCAAGAGTATTTTTATGATAAAACCGGGAAATTGAACTTTACAACCACTGAGATGATCGATTCTATTCTAAATAAACCCTATCTTTACACCAACTTCCCTTATCATAGAAATCATCAAGTATTTTACGGCTATGCTACCTTTTGCAAATATAGAATTGTGGATTCAGGACCTGTTTGGATGCCTGATTCGCAAAGCATAGCGGGAATTTACATCGATTTCAAATACAAGGGAGACACCATCCGAAATTACAATATCCATCTGGCATCCAATTATCTGGAACCTATTGATTATGAGACCGGTAGACAGATTCTCGAGAATGATATCCAGGATTCACAGATTAACAAAAGGGCGATGAATCTTTTTAACAAGATGCGGGTTGCTGCTTTGAAAAGAGAAGAACAAACTATCGTTCTGGCTAAACATATTCAAGCTTCACCTCATAAAGTGATTGTATGCGGTGATTTAAATGATCCACCGGCATCTTACTCCTATCACAAGATCAGTCATAAGCTCAAAGACTCTTTCCGTGAAAGTGGAAAAGGAAGTGGCAAAACCTTTCATCATGCCAGTTATCCGGATTTCAGAATCGATAACATATTTCACTCCAAAGAGTTAAAATCTTTCGGACACACCGTATCCACAGAGATTGAAATTTCAGACCACTACCCTATTTTCTGCTATATTTCGCTATGCAAATAGTTTAGTCAAGCCATTTAACCAGGTGAAAATCAAAGTCATGCGGCAATAGAGGATGATTGGGTTGTAATCTCAATGCCACTTTCCAACTTCCTGAGTAAGAGGCTGTTATTTTTGTCTTATAGGTGTGTACTCCATCTTCGGAATGATCATAAGCCAATTCATACTTTGCAAACAGTTGATTGGTATTTTCAAGCGTAGATAAAATACATAACTCTATTTTGACATCTTGAGGTTGCAGTATACCCAAACGAAGCTGAACACTGATTTGCGCATCTTCTCCAATGTAATATAGAAAATCATTTGGATTATCAAACTCCTGGTTCACAAACTCAATATTGTCCCATTCTGTAATCACTCTCTCTTTCCAACTGATGAGTTGATTGAGCTTTTCTGCATGATTAGCACGTAACGCTTTGGTTCTTTCCTCCAGTTTGTTATAAAACTTCAAGTAGTAATCCTCTAATTGACGTTTCATCGTATAGTGAGGCGCAATTTGGAAGAAGTTCTCCTTCATCATTTTCACCCAACATTCAGAAACTCCCTGATTGTTACGTGAGTAGAAAGTAGGTATAATCTGATCCTGGAAGATAGAATAGAGCACATGGGCATCCAACTCATCCTGAAGATGGTTGTTTTCGTATGTGATTTTTTCTTCAATAGCCCAACCTGCTCCCTCTTTGTAACCTTCCGCCCACCAGCCATCCATAACACTAAAATTCAACACTCCGTTCATCACGGCTTTTTCTCCACTGGTACCGGAAGCCTCTAGCGGTCTTGTCGGATTATTTAACCACACATCACAACCGGAAACTAACTTTTTCGCCAGAATCATATCATAATTCTCTAAAAAGATAATTTTTCCAATAAACTCCTCTTTTCTGGAAAACTCAATAATTCTCTTGATTAAATCTTGACCTGCTTTGTCGTGTGGGTGCGCTTTCCCGGCAAAGATAAAGCGAATAGGAAATTCAGGATGATTCACCAATTGAGCCAATCTTTGTTCATTCATCATAAGCAAGTGTGCTCTTTTGTAGGTAGCAAATCGTCTTGCAAATCCGACGGTTAACGTCTTATCATCCAGCGATGTAACTGTTTTATGAATCAAGGATGGCGACTCATTTCTATTGATCATCTGTTTTGTTAAGAGTTCTTTTACGTTGTCCATCAACTCTTTACGCAATTCTTCTTTTAATCCCCAGATCTTTTCATCATCTGCTTTATAGATTGGTTTCCAGAGTTCGGGATTGGCACGATTTTCTGCAAACTCTTTTCCAAATAGCTGATTATGATAATGTTGCCATTTTTTATGTGTCCAGGTCGGATAATGGACTCCGTTAGTCACATAGCCGATATGCAATTCATTGGGATAATGTCCTTCGTAGAGATTGGCAAACATTTCACGAGATACGCGACCATGGATTCGGCTCACACCGTTAATTTCCTGTGCCAACTTACAAGCCAATATACTCATTGAGAACTTCTCGTTTTGATCCTCAACATGAACTCTTCCGAGTCCCATAAAGGCTTCCCAGGAAATATTCAAATACTGAGGATAATTGGACAGATAAACACGAATCATATCCTCTGAAAACTTATCATGACCTGCGGGAACGGGCGTATGCGTAGTAAATAAGGTCGAGGCTCTGACTAACTCCAAAGCTTGTTTAAAAGTGCGATAATTGTACTTCATCTCAGCAGAGAGACGCTCAATACCCAAAAATGCGGCATGTCCTTCATTCATGTGATACAATACCGGATCTTCGCCAATTTCACGTAAGAAACGAACACCACCAATCCCCAAAAGAATCTCCTGTTTCAAGCGAATTTCCAAATTTCCACCATACAAACTGGAAGTGATCGCTCTATCTTCAGGGATATTGTCATTGAAGTCCGTATCCATTAAATAGAGTGGTACCCTACCCACCATAGCTTTCCAAATTCTTACATAGAGAGTTCTGCCCGGCAAGGGAATATTGAGCATCTTCCAGGATTCATCCTCATTTCTGAATGGAGTAATAGGCAGTTTAGAATAGCTTTGAGGAGGATAAAGGTTGATCTGATCTCCTTGATGACCAATCTGTTGTGTAAAATAACCGTAGCGGTACAGCAATCCCACACCAATCATATCGACATGAGAATCACTCGCTTCTTTCAGATAATCACCTGCCAACATTCCCAATCCTCCGGAAAAGATTTTCAACTCGTTACTGATTCCAAACTCCATGCTAAAAAAGGCAATTTTACCCTCTTTGCGTGTTCTTGGAGTATGAATATAATCTTGAAAACAGCGATATACTCTTTGTACTTTTTCTAAATAAGCTTTATTTTGGTCAAATTGCTGAATTCTTTCGTAGGACAATCTTTGCAATGCACTGATTGGATTCTCACCACAATCATCCCATAACTCTTTTCCTGCAATCTCTTCAAACAGTTCTCTGGACTCGATATTCCAACTCCACCACAAATTTTGTGAAATCTCTTCAAGCGGTTTCAGATTAGGAGTTAATTTGGATTTGACTGTAATGTGAGTCCATGAAGGCTCATGGGGTTGGCTTATTTCTGTAAATAAGTTGATTTGTGAGACTTTTTTGTAGTATAACTCATATCTGGAGGTAGTCGCTTGAATCGCTTTATCATAAGCTTCTAAATAGTTATCGTACAACTCTTTCCACAATGCTTTTTGTGCAATCTGTTGCACTTCTTTTTTCAAATAGCTTTGAACCTTAGGTGTATGGGAGCTATATTCCAATAATGTATTAGCGATTGCGTTAACCACTTCAGTATCGTTGGTATCAGTTCGTTCAACAACAGTAACTCCTTGATGCTGAGTAAAATTCTCCTTAATCCATCTTCCAAAACCTGCCAAAGTAGTGGTTACGGTTGGAATTCCAAACGCGATACTCTCCAACGGAGTGTAACCCCATGGTTCGTAGTATGATGGAAAAACAGAGAGATCAAACCCGATTAAAAAGTCGTAATAATTGAGGTTAAAGATCTGATCCTGACCATCTAAGTAAACCGGTACAAACAGTACTTTAACCTTTGAATCTGCACTGTTGAACAACTCATTTTTCTTCAAGTGGTTCACAATAGGATCATTGTTTAAATTGGCTAAGTAGTGGGTAGTATATTCAGAAACATGAAGCACCGATTCTGACAACTGTTTTCCTTCCAACAACTCTAATTTTGGAGCGCGACAGCCTGCCGGCACGGCAATACAAGCCACTACTTCTCTTTTCGGATTAGCTTGTTGAAGTTGAGCCACAGCATCAATAAAAAGGTCAATTCCCTTGTTTTTAAACTCATATCTACCGCTATTGATCACCAATAGGGCATCCTCACTGATCTCTTGTTGAGTCAATGCAGAAACAATTTGTAATATTTTTGCTCTTGCAGCAGCTCTTTTTTGAGTGTACTCTTCTCCTTCAGGTACAAAACTGTTATCGAAACCGTTAATAGTAACAACATCTACAGGTTTATCAAAGAAATGACGGCACTCTACATTGGTAATCTCACTTACTGTTGTAAATACGTCTGATTCTGTTGCAGAGAGGTACTCTAGAGAGAATTTCGACTGAATGTTGAAGTTACGGGCCATATCTATCGGACTGTACTGCTCAATATTATCGTACAAAGGCAACAAGTTTCCTGCTATAGAACGCCCTAGCGCTGTAGCGTGGGTAGTAAAAATGGTTCCGATTTGCGGAGTTTGTTTTTTGAGATACAAAATTCCGGTTCCGGTCATCCACTCGTGGAAATGAGCCAAAATGTGATCTTGAGCATTACAGTAGTAGTTGTAAAAACTTTCGATCACCTTCCCGGCACCATACCCAAACAGAGCCGGTTCAATATAATCCCACTGTCCTGATATAGAGTCTAACTTAAAATCTAACCAAAAAGAGGTAAATATATCATCTTTTTTAGAGAAGTAAGGTGTAAAGTCAACCAAGAACACAACGGGATTCCCGGGAACATTCCAGCGACCAATACGAATCTTGAGTCCCTCTTTGATTGCCTCCTCTTTCCAACGTTTAAAAAGATTAAGATCCTCCACAAAATCAGGATTATTTTCCCTTGGCAAATCGGGACCTATACAAATATATTGATCATGAAAATGTTCAACGGCAGTACTTACTTTTGTTGACAAAACGGTGTAAATTCCACCTACTTTATTACAAACTTCCCAGCTGGTTTCAAATAGATAGTTCGGTTTATTTTTCATAGAGTTTTTTTCTTTATTGAGTTCTACATTTTTTATCGCGCTGCGAAAATATAGTAAATTTTTGATAAAATTGCCAAAATTTTTCAGCAATCACCTCTTTTGAGAAATGATTTATTGCATATTCTCTTATATTTTCCGCATTATATGTGTCAAAATTGTCCATAAACTGCTCTAAAGCAGCAATTAAGAGTTCTGTTTGATGTGGTGCGATAATAACACCCCGATCGGAAGAAATAATTTCAGGAATACCACCTACGTTACTACTCAACACCGGTTTGCCACAAGAGAACGCCTCACTAATCACACAGGGCTGATTTTCATAGTTGGAATAGAGAATTAAAAAGTGGTGTTGTGCCAATAATTCTGCTACCTCTTCAGAGGATTTACTGCCTAAAAAATAGACTGTATCACTAAGCTGATGGTCGACAACCCATTGCTCATATTGAGGTTTAACAAATTCACTGACTACATTGAGTACAAAGTCATTACGTTTTTTTCTTACTTCTGAAACAGCCTCTAAAATTCCTTGAAAATTCTTAGCATCCTCATCTAAAGTGGATATATGAATGAGTTTAATTGGGGGGAAGGAAACGGGTTGGGGTTGAAACAAGTGATGATCCACAACATTGTAAATTACCGCACTTTGAGAAACCGGAAAACGCTGACGGATCTCATTCAACAAATATTCAGAAACAGTGGTAACTCCGTCCACATGAGCCCATATTTTTTTGAGCTCTTTTTTAACCTTCGGAGGCGACGAAGGATAATTCCGCTCATGATATACGCTCCAATGCTCTGTGAGCAATAACGGAACTTTCCACCTTTTCTTGTACTGTACTGCCACACTCCCTCTCGGAAATGCGACATGAAGATGTATGAGAGAGGGGATGCCGAACTGCTGCTCGATGAATTGCCCCCCCCTAATATAATAATATCCAAATAAAAATTTATTCAATAAACGTCCCAATAAAGTGCGTCTCCTTTTCACATAGTAAGTACAAAGAGTATTATTAGGAGAAAGCTCTTCTACCGTTAGGGGAACGGTTCGTTGATTGATTTCCACCACTTTTAGGGTTACAGAAGGCGTTTTTAGAGCAATAGCTTCAATATGGCGTTCGATAAAGTTGCCATGAAAGGGCTTAGTATCATCAGTATACCATGAAGGAATATGCAATACAAACATCGTTAGCGTTTTCTTTTTAAGTTCAGAATTTGTTTGATTTCCGTAGCAAAGATAGTGAAATCTTCCCGTTTAATCATAAAAACAGAACGTAAGGCTCTATTCCGTTGATAAAATATGATTAGAGAAAAGATTAAGCTGCTTAGGTAAGAGACCGAAGTAACCACTCCGGCGGTTAAAATAGCATGCAATGTTCCGTAATGAGCCATGAGCGGGATAAAAAAAAATCCACCTAGTAGAGTAACACAAAGTCCTATCAATGAAGAGATTGCATTGATACGATAGAGTCCTTGTGCAGCAAAATAATGAGATATAATCGTTAAAAATGAGATGGATAAGATTCCGGGTGCCAAAACAAGGATCACCTTCTTGACTTCTCCAAAATCGGGACCAAAAATGGCTACAAAGAGCGAGGAGGGTAAAATGAGCAGTATACAGAGTGCAAAAAAGGTGAATAAAGTAGATATTTTAGCCAAAATAGAGGTGATTTTTTGAGCATATTGGTTATCGTTGGTGTTGGAGAGACGAGCATATTGCACTAAAGATAAACTTTTGGGAAGCACCCAGATCGCCTCAGAGATTTTGGTTCCCATATCGTAAACTCCTAACGGTTTTCTCCCCACATAAAACTCTATCAAATAATAACTTAAGCGATAATTAAACAATTGAGTCAAGTTTGCAATTTGAACCCAAAAACCCAGTTGAGCCATCTCTTTTAGTTGCTCCCAAAAAGTTAACGAAGGTTGCCTTTCAGTATCAATTGATTGATTTACAGTTATTTGAGTTGGTTGACGAAGGAGACGTAAAACAAGACGGAAAGAGATTAAAAAAAGTACAAGATAAGAGAAAAAATAGGCATCAATGTAGATATCTATTGAGAGAGCATAGTGCCGGTAACGATAAAAGAAGAGCAAAACGCCCATCATAGCAATTAAAATCAGCGATTGCATCACTTGAAAAACATTCAGTGCTTTGATCTTCTCGTAAGCTTGCAAAACAGACAGATTAATAGTAAAAAAGGTAACAGAGAGTGCCATAAAGAACAACAAAACAGTGTACCCTTCAGGGATCATTCCGGCGAGATGTAAAATAGTGACACCCAATAAATTAGCCAGTAGTGCCCAATAGAAACTCAGTTTCAATAACAGTTTAGGATCTCTTCGTGGTATTAAATAAACCAACGTTGTTCCGCCAATAAAGGTTGCAATGAGCTGAATGATAGTAACATTCAATATAATCAAACTGATTGACCCCACCCCTTCTGCTCCAAACTGGTTGGAATTGAAAATCATGACAAAAAGCATCACCAGGATGGTCAAGATTCGGGAGAAAAACGTGGAAACAATATTGCTGAACATTAATTAGATTTCGGATTGCGGATTATTTGAACAAATTGTTTATAATTAATTCAGTTTGCAAAGGTATAATTTTATTTCCGATTTTTGGAAAATCTATTTCCATATCGTAGAGACGTTGGCCGTTTGTAGAGAATTGATTAGGTTGCGCGTTCAAAAAAGTTATATATTTGCAGAAATTAAAAAACATAATCCAATGAAGAAAATTTCTTTTCCGGTTCTTGACAAATACAAATATTGGTTCTTTGTAGTGGGAAGTCTGGTTTTAGCTCTTATTTGTAATCTTTTGGTATTCCTGATATTGGATGATCCGTGGTCTGTCAGGACCTTTTTATTTAAGACTTTTTTCATGTGGGGCTTTTTCTATCCAGTGACGTTTATTGCTTACGAGCAAGCAAAAAAGCAGCACGAGGAAGAGAAATGATTTCGGAAGTAAATTTAGAAATTAGAATTCAGAATTTAGAATTGATTCATCGTAATTCGTAATTCGTAATTTGTGTAATTCCCTAAAAGGTGTAATATTCCAGAGTGGGGTAAAGAAATATCGAAAAAGCGAAATATGATCTGCCCCCCATTTATTTAAAATTCCAAATAAGAAACAAGAAATAAAAAATTGGAAATAATTGAATTTCAGCAAGTTATATCCTGAAATCATAATCCTAGTCAAAATCCGAAATCCGAAATCCGAAATCGCTATTGTTTTACCAATTTCTCAATCCGATGGTATCTGTCCATTTTGAGTTTGGCGAAATAGATGCCGGTTTTCAAATGGTTGAGATCCAGGCTATATTCGGGTGAGTGGATCTGGGTATAGAGCCCAACCCGTTTGCCGGAAAGATCAAAAAGTTCGATTTCACGGATTGGATCCCCCCCTTGATTTTTAATATAAAAAATAGCATCGGAAGGATTAGGATAAATTGTAACGGAAGAAAATTCGTACGTATCTATCCCTATTTCATCCTCGTTGGGAGCCCGCAGACTGTAGAAAATAGTGTCCACGATGGGAATGGCGTTAGGACAAGTCTCCACTTTTACGACCATTTTCAGTACTTTGACTTCACCCTCATCGAATTGAGCATCATCTTTTACTTTCACCAACATTTTGGTAATCGGTTGACCCAACCCCAATTGAAATGCAGTTACTACAGTATCGGATTTTACAAGTGTATCCCCTATCGCATCCAAATAGTAGATTTCAAAATCCACATCAAACTCGGCAGTAGTTTCAGTCATATCCGGGAAAGCCAAAATCGTGTACTCGCGGGTGGAATCGGGAGGTATAATCATGCAATATACCGTATCGCTGTTATATCCGGGAATCAAATAAGGATTGCTTGGAACCGTAGGTGCACGGAAGGTTTTAAACTCCGAAGGAGTGATAAAACTACCTTGTTTCAAAAACACGCCTGAATCGTAGGCATTATCGGTTACATTAGCAATAGCCAACTTCATGTGATAGGTTTCACAGGGTAGAATTCTTGATTTAGCCAGCAATCCCATCGGAATACCAAATGGAGAGTGCGGACTGGAAGCAGGAATTCTGGTAAATCCGTCAAACTGCATGCCGGTGCTACCGCTGGCCACCGACTGATAAAAGCTGGAGTATGCGAGCGACTGATTTGGACCGGAACAACCACTGGCACTTCCCGAACTGCCCGGAACTCCGGGATTCAATGAGTTGATTGCCACAGGAAGCGTTGTTCCTGGAATTAATGCGATATTCCACGTGGAGGTAACCCCTGTAACAGGGTGAGTTCCTGTCAAAAAGAAGGCAAATATATCATTAAAACTAGAGCACACATACTCAGGATACTCTTCAGAAGCAAATATATACTCAAATTGTACATACCCCGATATCGACATAAAATCAAACTCCAATTTGGAGAGTCCCGTTAAATTCCCACTGGTCAGTGCTTGTAAATTCGCATCAGTAGTACCATCATTATTGGGAGAGGAGGCACTACCTGAATCATTGGGACCCGG
>JAKPTX010000009.1 GCA_029570835.1 Bacteroidota bacterium | reverse complement strand
CGATTCGATTCGTTCTGTCTCCTGCTGCACCAGATCAAGCATGGCGTTGACCTCGCGTTGCCCGGTCAGCACCTCGCCATGATCGGCGACCCGCTTTTTCGATATGACTTGTGATTCCATCTGTTATAGTCTTTTCTCCGAACTAAAATTGATTATGTGGATCGGTGCTAATATTGCAGCAGACAGTTTTGTTTCTATATGCACTTATGAAATTTATTTGTCAACCTTCTAGCGAGAGGCCTTTCAAGGGGGGGGGTTGATTATTGTTTATAATTAGTTTATCGTATACACGTACTTTAGCTCAGCCTCAAAAAAGATTCATTTTAAAAAATTAACGCAACGAAGTATGGGAGTAGAATCATATCATGAAAACTCTCGGTAAAATTGGCGCGGTAATTGGACTATTGATCATCATCGCCTTAGCCAGCGCTATTGGCAAGAATATTGGTAAATCAGCCGTAAAAAATTATGAGCAAGGAAAAATTGACGGCGCAATAGAAGAAGCATTGCTGGAGGCCTCTCAACAAATCAATAAACAGTTACCAATGATGGTTGATTCAGAAACTCGTTTGGATGTGACAATGTGTGCCGGAAAGCACGTGGCATATAAATACACAATGATCAACGTGTCGGAAACAGAGATAGACAAAATAGACTTTGAAAATAAAATAAAGGCTCAACTGGTGAAAAATCAATGCAGCAATGAAAATACGATCAAAATGCTGAAGATGGATGTTCGATACAACTATACCTATCTGGACCGGAATGGAATTTTACTCGCCGCAATCAATATTAATAAAAGCCACTGTGGCTTTTGATTATTTGCATTACATAACAGGAGCAATTTGCACGATCAATAATAGTTCCAATCACAACATTTATTCATGCGAGGCAGGTTATGAAAAAATGTCCTTTTTGTCAGGAAGAAATTCAGGATTCTGCAATTAAATGTCGTTACTGTGGTGAATGGCTTAATAAACAAGAAGAGCCATTTTCAAATAAAGATGTTAACAGCGACAAAATTACAACACCTACCATGCCATCGCCAAAGCAAGATACAATAACTCTAGCTTATATTGGAAAGTCCCATAACAGTGAGAAAGAAATCCTTTCAGATAAAATTACCTTATGGAGTTGGAAATCATTTCTTCTCGCCGGTGTAATCACAGTTGTCCTTTATATGATTTTTTTAGCATTAGCCGAAGCAACTAATACCACCAAACCGTCAAAAAATTTTGGTTGGACTTTATTATGGATGTATTCAACAATTGAAGCGTGGAAATTCTGGAAGTGGAAGGCCTTATTACCTTATCTGATGTATATGACTGCGGCAACTATAGCTGGCTTGTTCATGGTAAGTGCAGGTGTTGATAATAAGTCATTGACACGTTTAATTGTATTGGGAACTCTCAACATCGGAGGACTTATTATATTCAATTGGCTTCTATATCGGCCAGTCGTAACTCCTCAACTAACCAGACAGAAAGAGCAAACAATGCAATATGCTGGATTCTGGAAAAGAGTCGCTGCGTTTGTCATAGATTTTGTAATTATAGCAATTTGCTCCATTCCAGTCACATTCATTTTCTACGCATATTTTTCAAATGATGAACCATCGGTCGCAGAGAGGAAGGTCCAAGGCATGGGATTAGCCTTTGCGTGGCTTTACTTTGCATTAATGGAAAGTTCTGTTTATCAAGGCACAATCGGGAAAATGTTTTTGGGTATAAAAGTCACTGATTTAAATGGAAATAGGATTGGTTTTGGTAGGGCGACTGGCCGTCATTTTGGCAGGTTACTTTCTGTGTTGTTAATTTTTATTGGATACATCATGGTTGCGTTCACGCAGAAAAAGCAAGGCCTTCACGATATAATGGCTGGATGTCTTGTTGTAAACCGTTGGCCCGAGACTTCTGGGAAAGAAGACATTAAAATAGAAAAAATAATTCGCGATGCGGAAACAATGGCATCTGGAAAAGTTAAAAATGATTCAACTTATAATTCAACATCGGGCGCACAACATAATGATGAAGAATTTATCGAATTGTTGAAATCCTCTATAAACGAAAACGGACTGAACAATATTCCCGGCAAGGAATTACTTGAGATATATCATCGCGCGAAGTTTATAGATACTGCTGGTAATAACCGCGATATTGAACTGTCAAAAACTATAAATACATTATCAGACGAACTTAAAAAGAGAGGATTATCGCCTGATGTTAAACCACAAAAAAAATCGAGCCATCAAGAATATACTTTGGCAAAAGAAGAAAAAAATGCAGCAACGGCTAAAGTGGTCATTGCAATTATAATTATAGTGGCAATTGCTGTAGTCTTTTTATTTTTAAATGATATTAGATCAAATTCTCCTAATCAAACGCAAAGTAATTACACCGTAACTGAAACACAGGCAATGCCTCAAGAATTAACCGCAGAGGAATGGTTTAAGAAGGCGCAAGCATTATCGGTTGATGGGAAATTGACAGATCCGCAAAAGGCAATCGAATATTTGAACAACGCCATTCTATTAGAACCTAATTATGTCGAAGCCTACCTTGGGCGTGGGCTTGCATATAGTGATCTTGGGCAGTATCAACGCGCCATAGTTGATTATGATGAAGCCATCCGCTTAGCCCCTGATGACCCTAAAGCATACTTTGGTAGAGCGCTTGCAAATGATGACCTTGGTCAATATCAACGTGCTATTGAGGATTATAGTGTAGCAATACGCTTGAAGCCAGACTTTCAGATAGTTTACTATTTTAGAGGTTTAGCTTATAAAAAACTCGATCAACACAAACTCGCTGTTGATGACTTTACTGAATCTCTTCGTCTTAGCCCTACTTATAGCGGCTACTACGCAAGGGGATATTCATATAGTAAACTTAACCAGTTTGAATATGCTATTGAAGACTTTAGTAAAACCATCCTACTAAAAACAGATCATGCTCAAGCATACAATAGCAGAGGTCTTCTTTATATTGTTCAAAACAAAAAAAGGCTTGGTTGCCTTGATTTACAAAAAGCCTGTGATCTGGGAGAATGTAAGGGATTAGAATACTCTAAAAGTAAAGGTTATTGTAATTGAGCCATAACGGCATATTTTTAATTTAAGTTTTAAATTTAAAAAAATAAGAGGAGGTTTATTATGAAGAATATGGTTTATATTATTATAATTCTTTTTGTTTTGCCTTGTTTAACATCAGCCGGTGAAATTTATACCTACAAGAATAAGCAAGGTGTTACCGTTATCTCAAATGAACCGCCACCGGATGAAATTAAAGACAAAGCAAAAAAGGTCGAATCATATACGCCTGATAGCCCGGCA
>JAKPTX010000017.1 GCA_029570835.1 Bacteroidota bacterium | reverse complement strand
TTTTTTTTTTTTTTTTTTTTTTTTTTTTTTTTTTTTTTTTTTTTTTGAAGTGATTGATAATCAGATAGATATATTTATAAAATATTTTCAAATATAACTTGATTTTCTCAAAAAAAACAATTAAATTTGTAGCATAAGAATTGAAAATTTTTATCGATATGAAAAAGTCAATTTTCGCCCTATTGCTTTTAATGTCCATGGCATTATCCGCTCAAAATCAGTGGACATATTTGCGTACTCTTTCCTATAATCTTCCCGAAGGTCCTCCTCCAAATCATATAATGGGTTATAGTTGTGATTTTGATGGAGTAGGTTATGCTTCCATGGATTTTGGGTTGTACGGAACAACGATTTATACAATATACAGTTATGGTGGAGGTCCAACATCAAGCGACGCCACAGTTTATAAAATTGATGAATTGACAGGGGAAATGACAGTTGTTTACTCGGAATCCGGGTATGGAGTAGTCGGAACATTTATGTTCACAGAGAAAAAATTGGGCAAAGTGTATCGATTTGGATCTTATCAAGGAATTCCTAATTTTCGGGTATTAGACTCTCTTGGAAATGTTTCCGCTATAATGGTGCATCCGTGGGGATGGTCTCGTTGTTTCAGTGCATTGGATGAAAATCATTTGTATTCCATTTATGATGTTAACTATTCCGGTGGATATCATCATATACTCTACTCCATGATCAATGGTGTTGGTACTGCAATAGATACTTTTTCTACTTTTACATCTAAGAAAATTGATTTTCCCGCAGTAGATCGAGGTTATATGTATGTTGTTGATCATAATACGGCAATGAGGAAGCTACTGCGCAGTTCAACAGATTTGCGTTCATGGGATACTATTTATAAAACATCGAATCCTATTGTTGACTTTACCTTTGATGAAGTGAATACAGGATATGCCGTTATATATCCCGGAATAATTATTAAAACAACAGATGGAGGAGAGGTATGGGATACCATCTATAATAACATATCCGACACATTGTATAAAATAGATGTTGTCAATGAAAATATTCTGTTTGCCTGCGGTAATAATGGACTGATATTAAGAACAATAGATGGAGGAGCGGAATGGACACAAGATCCTTTCACCTCAACTGATAATCTATATCAGATCATTATGTTTGATGAAAATAACGGATATGCAATGAGCGGACGTAATTGCTACCGATTAACATCTTCTACGGTTTCTGCTCCTGATATTAATAATCCTCAATTTAGCATAGCTCCTAATCCAAGTGTAGGTGCAACAAAGATAACCTCAAAAGATGAGATAAAAACTCTTGAAATTATTGATAATACCGGAAAAGTTTTACTTGTACAAAAGGTTGATAGCGAGGAGTTTATACTCAATTATACGCCCCAATCCACCGGAATCTATTTCATAAAGGTTACTTTTTTTAATGGAAAACAAAAGACAGAAAAGATCCTTTTTGCTCATTAATTAAAATCCGTAATTCGTAATTCGTAATTCGTAATTGGATCATTCCGCCTTCCGCCTTCTTTTTTATCCTAAAATCCTTTAATCCTATTAATCCTAGTCTTTTTTTTATTACCTTTGCAGACTTAAACTATTTTAAGTCGGAAGTCGAAAGTCGAAATGGTTTGACGTGAAAATATAATTTACTGATTATCAATCAAATAATTCTAAATTCTAATTTCTAAATTCTAAATTTAACAAATCCGAAATTTGAAAGATGTCACAAAAGTATATAGATCCAGGTTGGTTATCCGTATTAAATGATCAGTTTCAACAGCCCTATTTTAGGGAATTAAGGCGTTTTGTTATTCAAGAAAGAGCGAACTATCAGGTTTTTCCCCCTAAAGAAAATCTATTGCGTGCATTTTTATTGACCCCTTGGGATCAGGTTAAGGTGGTACTGTTGGGACAAGATCCTTACCATGGGGTAGGACAGGCGCACGGACTCTGTTTTTCAGTTCCCAATGGCGTTCCGATTCCTAAATCACTGCAAAATATCTACAAAGAACTGGAAACAGATATGCAGATTACACCTCCCCAAAGTGGTAATTTGGAGTCTTGGGCGCAACAAGGTATTTTGATGCTCAATGCAATCCTAACGGTTCGGGCGCATTCGGCAGGATCACACCGCAATAAAGGCTGGGAAACCTTTACAGATGCGGTAATTAGGAAGCTTTCTGATGAAAAAAGTGGTCTAATTTTCCTTCTTTGGGGAAATTATGCACGTGCTAAAAAAGTGCTGATTGATCAATCCAAGCATTATATCATTGAAGCGCCTCATCCCTCGCCGCTCTCAGCTCATGCCGGCTTTTTTGGATCAAAACCATTTTCCAAAATCAATAATATATTGGTTCAACAGGGGAAAAAGCCGATTGAGTGGGATTCTATTTGTAGTGAAGAGGGAGCAAGATAAAATTTTCTACTTCCGACCAAAGTCGGCAGGAATCTCCCCCCAATTTTTTGTATTCCACTTTAATATAGGAGTCTCAAAACTATTGTTTTGCAGCCAAAATTCCGCCCGACTTAAAAGGTCAAAAATGACACTATTCTCTTCAGTAGGTAACACAATCGATTTGTGTTTTTTATGACGTACCCACGCAATAGCTGTTATACTATCGCTATAAATAGGGAGTGAGCTACCTTGTTGTTTGAGTAGTGCCAAACCGTGGACTAAAGCTAAAAATTCGCCAATATTGTTACTGGCACCTTTGTATGGACCTTGATGAAACCATAATTTACCTGTTCCCGCATGAACACCGCGGTACTCCATCAATCTGGTGGTCATATTACAAGCAGCATCAACTGTTAAGCTGTTTAAAATAGGTTGCGATTCACCGGAAGCCAAAAAGTCAAACTTTTTATTATTTCCAAATGGAGATACGCGTTTATAGTAGTTGCTGTAACCCTCTTTAAAAGCAGTTTCAGCTTCGATTCGGGATTCAAATGCCTTATATTTAGCCCCTTCATAACCAAAAACCTGAGCTTTGCAATCTTCCCAATTATCAAAAATACCACAGATTCTACCTTCCCAAACCACGTAAGATTTTTTTTTAGTTGCCATGTTAGATTTATTTGTTAATTTTGTAGTTTTGAAAGAACAAAAATAAATAAAATTAAATTTATAAAAGAGATGAAAAAAAATAATTATAAACAATTCTTTAGTCGTTTTTCTTACCTATTGATAGTCAGTGTAATACTAATCTCTTCTTTCTCTTGCAATCGTACAAAACCTTTTTTTGAAGAATCGGTGGAGTTTACCAATAGTAATTGGGATTTTGAAAACCGAATGCTAACCTTTGAAAAACAGATTGAGGGTTCTGAAACTCCTTATCAGATTTTTGTTGATTTGGATTTGGAGCGAGATTTGGATTTAGATCAGTTCCCGCTTACCTTATCAATCTATTCCGATCAAGGTGAAGAGACTCATAAAGAGGTGGTTTATTTCTTTCCTGTGGTCTCAGATGATGGGGTAAGTTCTCCCAATACTCCAAAAATTTTAACAAAAGAGGTCTATTCTGAGAAATATTTTAACAATTCAGCTAAGTATACTTTTAAAATCTTACGTAAATCATCAAAATATGATCTTTTAGGGATCAAAGCAGTAAAATTGAGAATCGTTCCTAAAAATATAAAATCTTAATTATCCGATTGTTACAACTTATACTTTTCTTCAAAAAGTTGTAATATTTCCCCTTTTCTTTTTTAGTAATTTTGGAGTTCAAAATAACTCTAATTGCTATACTATGCTCGTAAGAACTTTTGGATGCGCCTTGATGGGATGCGCAGCAATCCCCATTACTGTTGAAGTGAATGTTGAAATAGGAGTCAACTTTTGTTTGGTTGGTTTGCCCGATAGTGCCGTGAAAGAGAGCCAGCAGCGGGTTGACACAGCATTGAAATGTTACGGTTATAAGATTCCCGGAAAAAAGATTGTGATCAATATGGCTCCCGCTGATATCCGAAAGGAGGGTTCCGCTTATGATTTAACCCTGGCGGTAGGGATTCTTGTTGCCTCAGAACAGATCAAGGGTGCCGATCAGGTTGAAAATTATATCATCATGGGAGAACTCTCTTTGGATGGTTCTTTACAGCCGATTCGTGGAGCATTGCCTTTGGCCATTGAAGCGCGAAAAATGGGCAAAAAAGGAGTGATTCTACCAATTCAAAATGCCCGGGAAGCAGCCATCGTTTCCAATATCGATGTCTTAGGTGTAGAAAACATCAAACAGGTAATCGATTTCTTTGATCAACAGATTGAGATACCCAAAACCATAGTCAATACCAGAAAGGAGTTTCAGGAGAGCCTGAATGAGTATGAGTTTGATTTTGCCGATGTCAAAGGTCAGGAGAATATCAAAAGAGCGTTGGAGATAGCTGCGGGTGGAGGACACAATGTGATTTTGATCGGTCCTCCCGGCTCCGGTAAAACGATGCTGGCAAAACGCCTTCCCTCGATTCTGCCTCCGCTCAGTCTTGAAGAAGCACTGGAAACGACAAAAATTCACTCGGTAGCCGGAAAGATGGGACGCTACTCCTCTCTCATCTCCGTGCGTCCTTTCCGTGCTCCACACCACACTATTTCGGATGTGGCTTTAGTGGGAGGGGGAACTCATCCTCAACCGGGAGAGATCTCCCTGGCACATAATGGTGTGCTTTTCCTGGATGAGCTGCCGGAATTTAAACGAACCGTTTTGGAAGTGATGCGCCAACCTTTGGAGGATCGTTATGTGAGTATATCCCGTTCCAAGTATTCTGTTGAGTTTCCCGCTTCTTTTATGTTTGTCGCAGCAATGAATCCTTGTCCCTGCGGAAATTATAACCATCCCACTATCCCTTGTACTTGTGGACAAGGCGTAGTGCAGAAGTATCTCAATAAAGTATCCGGTCCGCTGATGGATAGAATCGATATTCATGTCGAAGTGGTACCTGTTTCTCATGAAGAGTTGGCTTCGCAGGCTCCGGTAGAAAAGAGTGATCAGATTCGGGCTAGGGTAGTAGCTGCCAGGGGAGTACAAAAGAAAAGATTCCAAAATTATCCCGGACTTTTCGCTAATGCTCAGATGAGCAGTAGGTTGGTGCGAAAATATTGTGCGGTCTCTCCGGCAGGTAAAGCACTGCTTAAAGTGGCTATGGAAAGATTAGGACTTTCAGCCAGAGCATACGATCGAATATTAAAAGTAGCGCGCACTATTGCCGACTTGGACAATTCTGAAAATATACAGACTGAACATCTGGCTGAAGCGATTAATTTTAGAAGTTTAGACAGAGATAGTTGGGGAAAATAGAGTGATCCTCTATGTTATTCAGTTTCTTCTCCGTCTTCTACTGTGGTATCGAATGTAACAATATTACTGTACCCCGTACCGGCATTGGTTTTTACGTAGGTCCTGATGTAATAGGTGGTGTTTTCTAATGGTAACTTACTGGTCTTGTACCTGAAAGTAGTATTTTTTGTATTTTTTTCAACCACTTCAACAACAGAATATTGATCCAGATGTGAGGGGACTTCACTCAAACTAAAAATACCCCCCTGTTCAGTGAAGTTGGAACAACCACCATCATCTATAATGGTAACATCACAAGTTACAGTTCTTTCTTCAGGATTATAAGTGGCAGTCATTTTAAGTTGTGCAGGTTCAAATTTAGCACATCCCATAAATAGAACTAGTAGAGAAAAGAGTAAAAAAAGTGGCGTAATTTTTGTTTTCATAACAAATAAATTAAATTTAGACGACAAAATTAGGAAAAAAAATTGAATTATCATCCATTTGAATCTAAAATTATCCTATTTTTGTAAATTCTAAAAGAGGTTATTCAAAATGTTAGAAAAATTAAAAAAATATTATCTCACAAAATACCTGAAAAAGCATAGGTTTTCTAGAGATAAAGAGATTGTTTCTATTGCTAAAGCCAAGCATATTGGAATTATTGTGCATATTACGGATGAAGACTCATATAAAAATATTTATGCTATTTTTTCCAAATTGCAATCTATGGGTAAAACTGTCTGGTTGATGGGCTACTATGATGGTAAAGAGGTTCCTCATTACTGCTTACAACAATTAACGGCTGATTTTTTTTCTCAAAAACAACTCAACTGGTATGGTAAACCTCAGTTTATTCAGATGAATGACTTTTTAGCAAAACCATTTAATCTGTTGATCGATTTTACAGATCAATATTTTACCCCGATTTACTACATTTTGAATCAAAACCATGCCGGATTGATCGTGGGAACAAATCCTGCGTTTCAGGATGAATATGATCTTTTTATCAAAATGGAAGATAGAAGTGATCTTGTGGAGGTGCTAAAAAATATTAATTTGTATTTACAAAAACTGTCCGGAGAATGAAAATCAATGACCGACTAAAAGGACTTGGAGTTGCTATGGTAACTCCCTTTCATGAAAATGGAGCTGTGGATTATGAAAGCTTACACTATTTATCAAATTTTTTAATTGAAGGAGGTGTAGATTATCTCGTTTTATTGGGAACCACTGCCGAAACCCCCACATTGAACCATGAGGAAAGAAAACAGATTGTACGCACAGTAATTCAAGTTAATGCGGAAAGAGTTCCTATTGTTGTAGGAATGGGGGGAAACTCTACACACGCTTTGTTGGATGAAATGGAATCGTTTGACTGGAATGGGGTGGATGCGATTCTTTCCGTTACGCCCTACTACAACAGACCTTCCCAGGAGGGACTTTTTCAACACTACAAACTGTTGGCTCAACATGCACCACGTCCTTTAATCCTTTACACTGTTCAGTCGAGAACTGCTTCCAATTTGGACTCGGTTACCACTTTGAGATTGGCAGAGCTGGATCAAATTATTGGGATCAAAGAGGCTTCAGGAAATCTGAACCAAATGATGAGGGTGATTAAGCATAAACCTAAAGATTTTATGGTGATCTCCGGGGATGATGCCATTTCTCTTCCCTTGATGTCGGTGGGTGCTGATGGAGTGATTTCCGTTACGGCTAACGCATTTCCTCAACGGATGTCTCAGATGGTTCATGCGGCTTTGAACTCTGATTTTGCTACTGCCAGAGCCTATCATGCTGAACTGTTGGATATTATGCAAGCTTGCTTTGTGGAAGGAAATCCCGCAGGTGTAAAACAGTTTCTTGCCCTCCAAAATAAAATTAAACCCTATTTGAGATTGCCTTTGGTACCCGTTTCTGAATCGTTAAAAAATAGAATGCAACAGTTAATTGAATCACTATCATGAGAAAGTTTTTTTTATTCATTTTTTTATATATAATTTTGGGGGGAGGACAAGCGCAGGTTAATTATAATCCATTGCAAGAATGGATTGATGAGCACTCCGGTGCTTATGTGACCCTCAAACTTTCTTCTCAGGAGGAGGTTCAGAAGTTACTTTATACTTATTCTATCGAAAGAGGAGATATTAAAAAGATTGGCGATCAATATCAGGTTAAGGTATGGCTTGGACAACGCGACTTACCTCAGTTTATATCTGAAAACTTACCTTATGAGATTGATGAGGAAAGTTATTTGTCTCCTGCTTTGACTATGGCTACTACAATGGGGCAGATGTCATCCTGGAATCGCTATCCAACTTATGGACTCTATTTAGAGATGATGCAATATTACCAATCTCAATATCCCAATCGTTGTGTGTTGGATACTATTTTGCTTCAGACACAACTGAATCACACTATTTTAGCCGCTAAAATTGGGCGTTTGGATGATGGAGTTGAGAATAAACCTGCCTTTTTTTATTCTGCTACTATGCATGGTGATGAATTATGCGGATACGTGTTAATGTTAAGATTGATGGATTACATGTTGACCAACCAGTCGAATCCGATCGTGTCTCAAATTTTGGATCAGGTAGATCTTTATATTTGTCCGTTGGAGAATCCGGATGGGACCTTCCCATCCAACAACAATTCCGTTGCGGGATCGATTCGTTACAATGCTGAAGGACTTGATTTAAATAGAAGTTATCCTGTAGCAGGTTATTCACAGCAACCGGAACCTTCCTTGACAGAAGTTGCGGCGATGATAGACTTTATTGATAGGAATCAGATTATGATGGCTGTCAATTTGCATGGAGGAGCGGAACTCTACAATTACCCTTGGGATAGATATACTACCAATCAAAACCCACATCCTGACAGACTCTGGTGGTTAGAAATAGGTAATCGTTTTTTAGATACAGTGAGGGCTCATTCTACATATTACTATTTTACTGATCAAGGTGGTATTACCAATGGGGGAGATTGGTATGTGATTTACGGTTCTCGTTTGGATTGCTTTAATTATTATCATCAATGTAGGGATGCAACGATAGAGATTTCATCGAGTAAGAAAACACCTTCATCTTATCTGCCGACTTATTGGAACTATTTGTATCGTTCTCTCTTGAATTATGTGCTGGAGGCATCTTACGGCATAGTGGGAACCGTTACCGACTCATTAACTCATGCACCGTTGGAAGCTACGGTGTTAATTGTTGCTCACGATATTCAACAAACGATGGTTAATTCAATGCTACCTAGTGGAAAATATCATCGTCCTGTTGCAGCCGGAACCTACTCCGTTAACTTTAGTGCTCCGGGATACCATTCTAAAACATTTACTGTTACAGTCAATTCTCAAACTCAGCAAGTGCTTAATGTAGAATTAGCTCCAATCAATGATGCTGTAGATCATTGGACATTGGATAGATCCATTCAGCTCTATCCCAATCCGGTGAAAGATCTTCTGTGTGTGAGAGACCGTTCAGAAATAGTTCAGAAGAAACAGATTTCAATCTTTAACAATCTGGGAGCTCAAATCTACCAATCCGATTTTGATTCTGAAACCATTGAAGTAGAAGTTTCACAACACCCTGCGGGAGTGTACTACTGTGTCATTCAAACCGAAACGGAAACGGTAGTGAGAAAGTTTGTAAAATTCAGATAAATCCGAAATCAATATATCGTTACCGTTCCGTTCACCACTTTTCCTCCTTTTCCTTCGGATTTATAGAAAATGACGTAGGTGTAAACGCCATTCATGCAGCCTTCGCCTGTCCAGCCTTGTTCCGGATTTTGAGAGGTAAAGAGCAGATTTCCCCAGCGATTATAAATGTAAATGGTGTATTCTTCGATTTTATCGGGATAGGCAAAAATCGGCTTAAACTGATCGTTTAAT
>JAKPTX010000263.1 GCA_029570835.1 Bacteroidota bacterium | reverse complement strand
AACAATTGCATGAACCTCCTGACTTGCTTGTCTGTGACCATCGTGACGCCTCCAATCCATCAGCATCACAATAATCTATCCCCTTTCCTAAACGGGAATTCTAATTGTCGCTCGTCGGGAAGTTTAATTGTCGCTCATCAGTATCTCTAAAGCAGGAAGATACTTTTCGTGCTCAAATCATTTTCAAATGAATTAAACCTTTTATCTAATTTTATTATGAAAATGATTATAAGAAAAATCAGTATTAATCTAATGACAGGTTATTTCATTTGATCTTCCAGCATATTGATATAATTTTCTGGACCACCTGCTTCATAACCAAATTTCTTTATGGTAATCCCCTTTTTATTCAATAGAAATATTGAAGGAAAACCCCGAACCCCATATTTTTGTGCCATCTTCATGTTATAACTTTCTTCTCCTGCAGGCAATTCTATAGATTTCGGAAAATCAAAACGAACAAGAATTAACTCATCATTTGAGAATTGGGTAAATTCAGGTTGTTCAAAGACTTCATCCCTTAATCTGTGACACCATGTACACCAGTCTGAACCTGTAAAATTTATCAAAATATGCTTATCCTGTTCTTGTGCTAATTTCTGAGCCTGATCAAGATTTCTATACCATTTTTGTCCTGATGGTGAGATATATGGTTCTTCCAGTTCTGCTGAATCCCAATTGAGAACTCCCTCAATATATTTCACATATTCCACTGGACCACCTTCACGGTAACCCAACTGCATGGCAATTTCACCATTTGATTCCAGAATGATCACAGAAGGATATCCACGAATACCATATAGATCTCTTTTTTCTTCATTATATTTTTTGGTTGCCTGATCTTGTGGGGTACTTCTTGGAAAATCCAAAAGCACCATTTCCATATTCTTTTTTACGTAAGTTTGAAATTCATCATGATCAAAGACCTCATCTGTAAGCTTGTGGCACCATGAACACCAGTCTGATCCAGTGAAGAATACAAAAACATATTTATCGTTTACTGCTGCTTTATCTAAAGCATCTTCGATATTATTATGCCAGTTCAAGTCTGCCATGAGAAAAGGTGTAATGAATAAAATCAAACTCATTTACCGGCATGTTTTACGGCTTTCAAAGCATACAGTACCGCTCCCGGTGAATGGTCCGTTATATTTCAACCGGCAAGTTGTTTTCTAACTCTTCAGCCGTGCTTGATTTTTCCAGGGCAATAATTACATTCATGCTTGGCTCATCATAAACTTCTTCCCCGTCAACTTCACCCAGTTCACTTCGCGCCGGAAACGCTAACATTT
Source organism: Bacteroidota bacterium (assembly GCA_029570835.1). Classification (GTDB taxonomy): domain Bacteria; phylum Bacteroidota; class Bacteroidia; order Bacteroidales; family WCHB1-69; genus UBA5429. Next base: position 281 of record JAKPTX010000263.1, on the reverse strand, counting down.
CTTTTTCCAAAGAAAATTGAGCATTCACACCTTCTTTATTTCCCCGGGCATCTAATCTGACCCATTTGTCCAAGCTTTTTAGGTAAACCGAATTCAATCCATGCAGAATTATTTTTGGGTTTTCATCCGAAAAAATCAGTTTTTGATAGCAGAACCCGGTGGGAATACCCAAACTTCTTAACAAGGCAGCTAATAAATGTGATTTTGCATAGCAGATTCCTTGTCCGTATTTTAATACGTCAGAAGCTTTGCAGGTAATTACATTTCCTTTAATATCAAAG
>JAKPTX010000231.1 GCA_029570835.1 Bacteroidota bacterium | reverse complement strand
GCAAATGGAGAGAAAAGTTCATTTTAAGAAGTTTCTGCTGTTAAACTTACTACTTGTGCTATGCTTGCCCGAAGCATTTGCACAAAAAACAGTGAGCGGAAGGGTTACCGATGCCGAAACTGGCGAAACGCTGCCCGGAGTAAATGTAATTGTCAAGGGTACAACTCGTGGTACAACAACCGATGTAAATGGAAATTATAAAATCGAGCTGATTGCAGAGGACAAAATTTTATCATTCTCATTTGTGGGATATGAAGATGTTGAGTTGGAGGTGCTTAACCAAAAGGTAGTGGATGTTGCTTTAAAGGTAAAATCCACTTTAATGCAAGAGGTGGTTGTTGTTGGCTATGGAACGCAAAAAGCCAAAGATTTAACTGCACCTATTGTTACCGTGAAAGGAAATGATTTGTCAAAACAGGTTACTTCAAATCCTTTAAATGCGCTTCAGGGAAAAGTTTCGGGAGTTCAAATTATTAATAGCGGCGTTCCCGGTAGCGGAGCCTCAATTAAAATCAGAGGCGTGGGGTCTGTGGGTGATTATGCTAATCCTCTTTATGTGGTTGATGGAGTTTTTGTTGACAATATTGATTTTATTAGCCCTAGCGATGTTGAAGAGCTAACTATTTTAAAAGATGCCTCTGCCGCTGCAATTTATGGTGTAAGGGCAGCTAATGGGGTAATTATTATTACTACAAGAAAAGGAAAATCGGGGTTACCGGTAGTTAGTTACGATGGCTATGTGGGGGTACAAATGCCTGTTAATATTCTTAAAATGGCATCAAAAAACCAGTATATAACCCTACTAAACGAGGCAAATGCAAACATACCTGGATACATACCTAAAAATCCATCCGACTACCCAACCAGCACGGATTGGTATAATGAACTTGTTAGAACAGCCGGTATAAATAACCACAACATAGACATAACAGGTGCTACCGATAAAACTTCTTACTCCATTGGGGGTAACTTTTTGTACCAAAATGGAATAATGGATGCTCAGAATAACTATCAACGTTACAATATTAGGGGAAGGTTAGAACAGCAGGTAAACAAGAATCTTAAAATAGGAATCAACACTATCATATCGAATTATAATAAAAACATTCCAAATTCAGATGCCTTTTTTGGAGCCTATGTTAACCCACCGGTTTACACGGTTTATGATCCAACTAATGCCGAAGCTTATCCTGTTAAATTTGGAGCCCCCCAGAAATATGGTTTTGGAAACCAGTATGGTAACCCTGTTGCCGCAGCATATTATGCTGATAACTTTGAAAAGGGGCATAAGGAGGTTTTCAGCATTTTTGGAGAAGTTGACATTGTAAAGGACATTTTATCCTATAGAGTTGCCTACAATCAAGATCAGGATAGCTGGAATCAAAGGTATTATACCCCACAGTTTTACGTTGGTGGTTCACAGGGCGTTACTAAATCAAATTTGACAAAAACCTTCGGCAACTCCTCTAAGCAAATAATTGATAACCTTTTAACTCTAAAGAGGACAAAGGGTAAAACCTCATACACTGTTTTGTTTGGCCAATCAACCAGAATAGAAAAGAGGGAAACTCTTTCAGGGTATGCCAACAGCGTTCCTGGGTACGACGACCAGTCGAAATACTTAGTAAACGGTTCATTCCGTGATCGTAACGCTTACGATGCTGCTGAAAGGTATAATGGATTGTCATTTTTTACCCGGGGAACCCTAAACTTTCGCGAGAAGTACCTTGCCACTGTTACTTTCAGGGCTGATGCAAGCTCAAAATATCAAAAAAAATGGGGTTACTTTCCTTCAGTTGGATTTGCATGGAATATCTCCCAGGAAGGCTTTTCAAAACTTAACGCTGCATTTTCCAACTTAAAACTTCGACTAAGCTGGGGTATGCTTGGAAACGACAATGTACCGTCAAATTCATCTGTAATTCTTGGGCAAACCGGAATTGGCAGCTCTGGGGTTTTTGGCGATAACCTGGTTGACGGAATGGGTGCCCAGACGGTACTTCAAAACTATTTGCGTTGGGAGACAGTTACTGAGTTTGACGTTGGCATTGATTATACCCTCAAAAATGAAAAACTCTCTGGTGAAGTTGACTATTACCATCGGGTTACTAATAATGTCGTATTTTATGCTCCCATTGCTACCGGAGGAGGCGTTGCAGAATTACTGGGTAACAATGGCAAGGTTCTCAACACGGGTTTGGAGTTTACTTTGAACTGGAAGGATGAGATATCTGAAGATTTCAACTACTTCATCTCTTTTAACGCAACATTCAACCATAACGAAGTGTTGGAACTTAACGGACGCGAATATATTCCAAGTGGATATATTAGGGGAAACTACACCACACGTACCGCAGTAGGCCATCCTATTGGTTCATTTTATGGCTATGAAATAGATGGGGTTTACAAAAGTGAGGGAGATGCCCTTAAGGATCCTGTGAGTCAGGCTATAAAGGATAAAGGGTACTTTAAGTACAAAGATCAAAATGGCGACAAGGTAATTGATGATAAGGATAAGGTTTACCTCGGCAGCGCTATACCCTGGCTTATTTCGGGATTGGACATGGGGATAAACTTTAAGAAATTCGACATTAGCCTGTCAATCGCTGGCCAGTACGGGAATAAAATTCTAAATGCTAAACGAATGAACCGGGATGTATTCTCCGACGGAAATTATGATGAAGATTTCTACCAAAACAGGTGGACTTCCAGCAACAAGTCGAGCGAGTACCCTTCTGCCGAAGCCTACAATTCCTCTTTTATTCAGCAAGCTAACGACTTTTTCGTTGAAAATGGATTCTATATCCGAATTCAAAACATCCAGCTAGGATACACAACTGATAAAATTTCTTTTATCCCCAAGTTCAGGGTATTTATTACTGCCCAACGACCATTCACCTTTTTTACATATAAGGGATTTACTCCCGAGGTTGGAGGATCTCCAATTAGCAGTGGCATTGATAACAATGTTTATCCAATGCAGGCCATTTACACGCTTGGATTAAAAATGATGTTTTAAATCATTAACACATTACCAAAATGAAAAGAACTCGGCTTACTTTATTGCTTATAGCAGCCTTACTAGCCATAAGTAGCTGCGACGATTTTCTCGATATTCGGCAGGAGGCGACTTTGCCGACAACCGGTATTGATTACACTAAACCTGAAAATATTTTTCTTTCTGTTAGCGCTGCCTATTCAAAACTTAGAAGTTGGGATGCCCATACGTTCCCATATATAGGAGCATTTGAAATTGCGTCGGACAACGCCGATAAGGGTAGCACTCCTGAGGATAACCCCGAAATGAAAGATATTGACAATCTTAACTTTCAGCCAACAAACGGTTTAATTAACGGGCTATGGACGGGTTATTTTGATATTGTTAGCGGTGCAAACTATGCTATTCACCAAATGCCTTTGTTTGTTGAAACCTTACCTAGCCAAACCGATAGGGATTATGCTATACAGTGTCAGGGTGAAGCAAAAGCAATTAGAGCTTATGCATACTTCAACCTTACCCGTCTTTTTGGAAGGGTTCCAATTGTTGATACCGTTCTGTCATCTGAGCAGCTTGCTTCGTTGAAGCAAGCCAGCACTACTGAGCTGTACAATTTTATCGAAAACGACCTGCAGGAAGCAATTGCTGTTCTACCCGATGGCTATACTAAAGAATGGGGTGGGCGAATCTCAAAGTACACCGCAATGGCCATTAAAGCCAAAGTGCACCTTTACCAGGCTGAATGGGACTCAGTTGCTTCCCTAACCGATAAAATTATTGCCTCCGGAAGATTTAAGCTTCTAGATAATTTTCGTGAGGTTTTCAGCCTTGATGGAGAAAACTCTAAAGAATCCCTATTTGAAATTCAAAGTTCAACTCTAGGTAAGTCTTCGGGTGATGCAGCCTATCTCGACTATGGATATGTGCAGGGTCCACGTGGCAATTCACCTGCTAACATGCAGGGATGGGGGTTTTGCACTCCGAGTCAAAATCTGATTGATTTTTATGCTGACCGCGGTGAAGTAGTAAGACCAGCTACTACCTTTTTGTATAGGGGCACAGTTACTCCAGAAGGTGATAGCATTAAATCAAACTGTACAAACCCGGTTTATAACGGGAAAGTTTATACTCCCTCATCTCAAAATAGGTGGGTTTACAATGGTTACGGTTTCGATCATAACATTAGGGTCATTAGATACTCAGATATTCTTCTTATGTATGCCGAAGCCCTTATCCAGGGTGCTGCTGTTCCATTGTCTTCTGGCTTAAGTGCTGATGATGCAGTTAATCTAGTACGCTTTAGAGCTGGCTTAGACAACATTACAGGAGTTACCTTATTGGATATATGGAACGAGCGCCGAGCAGAGCTCGCCTTGGAGGAAGACAGATACTTTGATCTTGTTAGAACTAACCAGGCAGCAACTGTCCTTGCCTCAAAGGGATTTGTGGTGGGGAAACATGAACATTACCCCATTCCTGCTGCACAAATGCAGCTTAATCCTAATTTAACCCAAAATACAGGATATTAACCAGTTATCTTAATTCAAACCAATGTTTAACTTAATCCAAGTGCTATGAAAAACAAATTCAGAATTTTTGGTACGCTTTTACTTGGCGTAATGGTTGCCGGAACTCTAACTTTTAGTTCCTGCAGTAGCGACGATGATGATGACAATAACAACAATGGCAAGGTTGATCCTGGTACCATTGCTGAGGCAAACCTGGTAGCTTATTTCCCTTTTGATGGAAACGCTACCGAGAAAATTGCAAATCTAACACCTACTCAACAACCTGGAGTAACCTATGTTGCTGGACGGAGAGGTCAAGCATACCAGGGAGCTGACCAGGCTCATTTACTTTACACTATTCCCGATGGAAGTAAACTGAAAACGTTAACTTCGTTTTCTCTTGCCATGTGGTTAAAATCACCCCTGGTAACTGGAGATCCTGAACCAACTATTTTCGAAATTGGTAAATCTGATGACCTGTTTTGGGGTAATTTGAAATTTGCTTTAAACAGGCTTAGCGCTACTGCTGATTCTCTCCAGTTAAAAACATTTTTTCTGAAATCAGACGCTACAACATGGAAGGGTCAACACATCAGCTATTCAAATCCGTCTTTTCAGATTAACAAGTGGATGCACATTGTTGTGCAGTACGACGGAACCACTTCTAAATTTATGATTTACAAAGATGGCGTTAAGGTGAACATTCCTGCAAACATCGAAAACAGAATTGATGGTGAAAATGGACCTGCTCTTGGTCCTTTAGCCTTTGAAAATGTTGATAAGCTTAATTTTGGTGCTTGGCGTACTAAATCTGAGGGTGGCTTAAGTGATGCATGGATGGGATGGTACCTTGGAAATATCGATGAATTTCGCGTTTACGATAAAGCTTTAACTGCAACTGAAGTTAAAGCCCTATATGACGCAGAAGTTTCTCAGATTACCGAGTAATCTATACTTTTAAAAAAAGGGTAAGGGGTGATACCCTTCCCTTTTTTCCCTTTTTATTTCAATTATTGTTGTGCTCAATTTTATTGGCTTAAAAAATTTCCTGCTTTGATAAATTTTTCTAAATGGTAGTTAGTATCTACCGTCAACTTTCTTAAAAATGAAATTTCACCTTTTCTCTATTTTATTTTTTCTACTAGTGATTTTTTGCCAATGCAAAAAGGATGATGCTATAATTAGAATTGGCAATGTAAATGTTGATTCTGTGCTAATAGATGGTATTAAAGTAGCTGACAATGGCAGTTTATATAATGTATGTTTCCAACCCAAAATTCAAGTTTTTTTCAGCAACACGGTTGATAGTACAAAGCTTAACACTAATGATATTTATTTTTCTAGCAATCTTTTCGATAACTACTCCTATAAGTTCTCAAGTAATGTAAAATCTCTTATTCTTTGGTCAAATGAAACCTTACCACCCCTAACAGTTTTTCGGTTTACCATTATTCAAGGAAAAAATTTGGGTGGCAATATTATTAACGGGTTTAAAGCCAAGTTTTATACCAGGGTCGATTCATCCGAGAAGTTTCCTTTTATTCCCGACGATGACCTGCTTACGCTTATCCAGCAACAAACTTTCCGCTACTTCTGGGATTTTGGCCACCCATCATGTGGAATGGCTAGGGAAAGGGATAACTCAGGCGATATTGTTACCATTGGTGGTAGCGGATTTG
>JAKPTX010000224.1 GCA_029570835.1 Bacteroidota bacterium | reverse complement strand
ATACTTTTGCACCTACATTATATTATTCCATGATTCGTAAAAATCTACTGTTTGCTTTGCTGTTTTTTACGGTGACTGTAGGGAAAGCACAAACTGATATTTTTAGATCCCTTTTTGATACCATCAAATCATTTGCTCTGGAATTGTATTTAACTCCCGAGGGGAATGACTACAGTGCTTACGGAGATGGGTTGAGTTATGGTATGGAGGGGTTGTTGCGGATGTATGAGAATACCCATGAAAGTGAATACCTGCACGATTTTATTTGTGCCTCTTCGGAAGTAATCCAAAATAGGGATGACTATCGGGGTGTGATGAGAAAACTGCCTGTTTGGTCAACCAACCACAGAACAAAATGTTATGGTCCGATGACACACCAAACCGCACTGATCTTGATTCCGATGGTGCATTACTGTTATTTAGTGAAACAGTCTCATTATGAAGAAGTTGAGAAACTCCCCTTTGGAGAAAGCTGGTACACCTTTGATTCTGTTTCTATTACACATTTCACTGATTATGCCGATTGGCTGGAAGAGAAAGTGATGAAAACGGTGCGTTATTACGACCAATATTACTGGAATAAAGACTCTTGCATGATTCAATATGCTGATGATCATTGTACGCAGCGGTACGTCATTGAGGGAACCGACAGACAGATGAACTGGGGATATGTGTTTCTTTACCTGGCAATGATCAATCCCGGTACTGAGCAGAGTGCTTTCTATCTTGATAAATATGAGTCGATTATTTGTCGGTTTAAAAGCAGATTATCGGAACAAAACAGTCGCTCACAAACAAGCTACTATCTATGGCCGGAATTGGGGTGGACCCAATCTCAAAGTGGAAAAGTTGAGGATATCTCCCATGGTGCAGCCAGCATTGACTTGATTCAATTCTCTTACGAGCATCGACAGTTTATTCAGGAAAACTCTAAGAACAGATGCACTACAACAACCTACTTCTCGAAGCAAGAAGCACTGAAATTTGCCAATACTTTCAGTTATTCCATCTACCACTCCCCTCTGCATTATCACAATGCCATTGATGGGAGTTGCTACTTTTGGAAATATCCCAAAGATTGCTCTGAGAAGGATTTTACCTTAGAGTATGGCTTAGCCCGGTGGCTGGGATTGAGCAAAATTGAGATTCACAACTCCTTATCCGATGCACAACTTTTCTACAGCAGAATTGCCGATTACTACACTTCATACCTGTTCAGACCCAGAAAGATGTTACATGGAACCGTAGGAACCAATATGCTGGGATTGGCTAATGCATCAAAATACAAGCATCATTTCTCCCCAATTGGTGCAATCTCTTTAGACTCTTTATCAATTCCTACTTATAGCAATAAGGTGATGAATGGGGTTTTAAATAATAAAAAGGGGAGGTTCTCCATTTTATTTCAGAAAGACAAAAATCAATACAACGAATATCGATTTGAAATGATCCCTACCCGAGTAGAAGTACCTCATCGCATCAGGGAGATCCGCTTTGATGGGATTGGATATACTTTGAAGAATATCCCCTTGACTGAACAGGAAAAACAAAAAGTGGAAGAAAATATTAAAACCACCAGGCCCAATAATAAAAACATGTTGTTGGAGGGCAAGTTTTTAGGTTCTAAAAACAAACAACAACTCCATATTCGGGGAGCAAGATTGACTCTAACTGACTCCATCTCTCCAGAAAAAACAAACAGTTATTCACAATCATTACCCAGGGGATCTTACCTCTATTGTGTTGGGAACTTTGATAAAAGTTCACAGGATCAGCTCATTGTTTACAATAAAAATAGCGGATTGCTGGAAGTTTTTAAATGGGATCCGACAGAAGAACAATTTATTGCAATAACCAACTATACTTTTCCACAAGATCAATTTATTGAGTATATCACCACTGTAGCGTTAAATGATAAGTCCATTTTGCTCCTTTACAGGAGTGCTGATCGGATAATTTCTCTTTTTGAAGTACAACTTTAACTATATTTTTGTACCTTTGCGTCTTTTTCTATATAGACTATATGAGTAATTCGTCAATCAGCATAAAGGGAGCCAACGTTCACAATCTTAAAAATATCGATGTAGATATTCCGAGAAACAAATTGATTGTTATTACCGGTTTATCCGGATCGGGGAAGTCTTCATTGGCATTTGACACACTTTATGCTGAGGGTCAAAGACGATATGTTGAGAGTTTGAGTGCCTATGCGCGTCAATTTATGGGCAAACTTTCCAAGCCTGAAGTAGAATTTATCAAAGGGATTCCTCCGGCGGTGGCTATTGAACAAAGAGTAATCTCAAAAAATCCGCGTTCTACTGTTGGAACAACAACTGAAATATACGAATACATCAAACTTTTATTTGCCCGTATAGGTAAAACCTACTCTCCCATCAGTGGTGAAGAGGTAAAACGGGAAACTACCAGAGATGTGGTCAACTATCTGCATACCATACCTAGAAACAGTAGACTCTATATTCTATCCCCTATTTCACTCATCTCCGGTCGGAACTGGTTTGAACAACTGGAGATATTTAAAATGCAAGGATTCTCTCGGGTAGTTCTCAATCAATCTCTGACTGAAATAGATCAGATCCTATCCAACAAAGAATCAAAAGAATACGCCGAATTTTATTCCTCCAAATCAAAAGTTAAGCTATTTCTATTGATAGACCGTTTCAGGTCTGAGCGACTAAAAGAGCATCCTCAACGAGTTGGTGACTCCATTCAAACCGCCTTTTTTGAAGGCAAAGGAACCTGCGTCATTCAGGTTGAGAATGAAACGATTACCCAACGTTCATTCAATAACTTTTTCGAGTTGGATGGAATCCAGTTTGAGGAACCGATTCCTCATCTTTTTAGTTTTAACAATCCATACGGGGCTTGTCCCGAATGTGGAGGAACCGGTGTAGTGGAAGGTTTCTCAGTAGATAAGATTATTCCGGATAAATCCAAATCTGTTTATGACGGAGCCGTTTCTATTTGGAACAGTGAGAGTCTGGAACCTCATAAGCGCAGATTTATCAACAAAAGTGCTGCATTAAATTTCCCCATCCATCGTCCCATTCATGAATTGACCCAAGAGCAGTTTTTACTGTTATGGGAAGGAGATCATGAAAAGGATGTTTTTGGCGTATTGAATTCCCTGAGCGGATTGAAAAAAAATAGCTCCTACCACAATCACCTGATGGTTGCCAGAATTTCAGGTTCCACATATTGTCCCAAATGTCGCGGTAAAAGGTTGCGTGATAGTGCTCTTTATGTGAAAGTAAAAGGATACAGCATCTGGGATATGGTTAATGTTCCGGTTAAACAACTCTATCCCTTCTTCCAACAGTTTGAGTATGAAAGCGAAACCGAGAAAAAAATTGCTTATCAACTTGTTCATGAAATCACCTCCCGATTGGGCTTCCTCAATGATGTCGGATTGGGGTACCTCACTCTGGACAGAAACAGCAAAACACTCTCCGGAGGGGAATCGCAAAGAATCAACCTGGCAACCTCTTTGGGAAGTAGTTTAGTGGGATCTCTCTATGTATTGGACGAACCGAGCATTGGATTGCATCCCAGGGATACGGAGCGTTTGATCTCAGTTCTAAAACGTTTACGGGATATCGGCAATACCGTTGTAGTTGTGGAACATGATGAAGAGATGATCAAAAGTGCCGATTATATCATTGATATGGGACCTATGGCGGGCAGATTGGGCGGTGAGGTGGTCTTTACCGGAAACTATCAGCAACTGATCAAAGAATCGGATCATCTTACAGCACAATATATGCGGGGGATGAACAGTTTGGCAGGAATTGCAGCTCCTACCGGAAAAGAATCCCTCACTATTCCTGTTCCAAAAATAAGGCGAAAATGGAAAAACTACATTGAAGTAGTTGATGCAGTGGCACATAACCTAAAAAAAATCAGCGTTAAATTTCCCCTCGATGTCCTGACTGTAGTTACCGGTGTGAGTGGTTCCGGAAAAAGTACCTTGATCAAATCTGAGTTGTTGAATAGAGTCAATAATTACTTTTCAGGATTTGAACCCAAGGAGAAAAAAGATTATAACCTGTTAAAAATCACTAAATCTGGACTCAGTGAAGTACTTTTGATTGACCAAAACCCGATTGGTAAATCCAAACGTTCCAATCCGGCGACATATCTCAAAATATTTGACGATATAAGAAACCTTTACGCTCAACAACCTTTGGCAGTGCAGCGGAATTATAAAGCCTCTTATTTCTCATTCAATACTGAAGGTGGGAGATGTGAAGCATGTATGGGGGAAGGAATTATTTACGTCGAAATGCAATTTATGGCTGATGTTGAGCTTCACTGTACTGAATGTGACGGCAAACGATACAAAGAGGAAGTTTTGGATATCAAGATTAAAGATCAGACTATCAGTGATATCTTAAACATGACGATCAACCAGGCGTATGAGTTTTTCACTTCACTACCTAAAAGTCGACTTATCACTTCGATCATTGAAAAGATTACTCCTCTCATTGAAGTAGGACTAGGGTATTTAAAAATGGGGCAACCCTCCTCTACCCTCTCCGGAGGAGAAGCGCAGAGAATTAAATTAGCCTCTTTTTTATCCAAAGGGACCACTGATAAAAATTATCTTTTTATATTTGATGAACCTACTACCGGACTTCATTTCCATGATATCAACAACCTCTATCGTGCTTTTAATAAGCTGATTGAGATTGGAAACAGCATTATTGTGATTGAACACAATACGGAATTGATTAAGTGTGCCGACTGGATTATTGACTTAGGACCTGAGGGAGGAGATGAGGGTGGATCTGTGGTTTTTGAAGGAACTCCCGAAGAGTTAATCCACTGTGAAGCATCCTATACCGCAAAATATTTAAAACCCAAATTATCGTAACTATGGCAACGTTTAACATCATCACCATGGGGTGCTCAAAAAATAGTGTTGATTCAGAAGTGATTGCTGCTAAATTAATATCGCAAGGCAACAGTGTGCTGTTTGAAAGCGTTCAAAATACGGATTATGTGATTATTAATACGTGTGGCTTCATCGGGGATGCCAAAGAGGAATCGATCAATGAAATATTAATCCACCTGGAAAGAAAGAAAGCCGGAGATGTAAAAAAAGTTTTTGTAATAGGCTGTCTTTCTGAACGTTACAAAGATGAGCTCATCGAAGCGATACCTGAAGCAGATGGAATTTATGGTTTTAAAGATCTCAATCTCTTTTTAAATGACCCCCAATTTGACCTGTTGAAATCTCCCGACAGAATTCTCTCTACTCCTTCACATTATGCCTATATGAAAGTGTCTGAAGGATGTGATAGAGAGTGTTCCTATTGTGCAATTCCATTAATTAGGGGGAAGCAAATATCCAAGCCCATTGATCTGTTGGTGTCTGAGGCTCAAAAATTAGCCTCTCAGGGAGTTAAAGAGCTGATTTTGATTGCACAAGACTTGACCTACTACGGCATCGATATCAGTGGAAAACGAGATTTGGAGCCCCTACTTCGCAGGTTGGCCTCTGTCGACGGATTAGAATGGATCCGGTTGCATTACGCCTATCCCATCGGGTTCCCTTATGAGATTCTGGATGTGATGAATGAGTACGGCAACATCTGCAAATATATCGACATTCCTTTGCAACATGTTAATGATCAGATACTTCAAAGTATGCGCAGAGGTGGCAACAGTGCTCAAAACTACAAATTAATCGAAACGATGCGCAATAAAGTACCGGGCATTGCGATTCGTACTTCTCTAATCACAGGATATCCTACAGAAACCAGAAAAGAACACAAAGAACTGGTTCAATTTGTAAAGGATATGCGTTTTGAAAGATTGGGTGTTTTCACCTACTCACCGGAAGAAAATACACCCGCATTCCCATTGGGAGATCCTGTGAGTCAAAAAGAGAAGAACAGACGTCAGGAGGAGTTGTTGAGTGTTCAAAATGAGATTGCGTACGAGCAAAATCAGGAAAAAGTAGGATCTGTAATGAGGGTACTTATTGATGACCTGGATGGGGATTTCTATATCGGAAGAACCGAATTTGATTCTCCTGAAGTGGACAACATCGTTTTGATTGATAAGAATGAGAAAACTCTTGAAATCGGCACCTTCCAACCGGTATATATTGAAGATGCCGGCGCTTATGAACTCATTGGTAAAGTTATTTAATTCGGAAAGTTATGTTTGCATTGATTGGTGCTATTTTGGGATTTTTCTTCTTCCGGATTCCGGGAATGCTTTTGGGATTTTTCTTTGGAAGACTGATTGACATCGTCCGGAGAACTAAAGTAATCCGTACCGGTTATTTTACCAGTCGTGATAACTTCCTCAATATGTTGCTGGTTCTCACGTCAGCTGTTGCCAAGGCTGACAGCAGCGGGAGAATGTTACGCTCAGAACTTCAATATGTCAAAAGTTATCTACTCCACACCTTTGGACCTGAGGTTACCGGTGAAGCACTCTATCGACTCAGAGATTATCTGGAACAAGATTTTGATATCCCTACAATATGTCATCAATTCAGTCTCAAAGCCACCATCCAGGAAAAACTCATTTTATTGGAGTTTCTGTTTGGTTTATCCGGAGCAGATGGTTCGAGCAGTAATGCAGAAATGGAAATGATCCGAAACATTTCAGATTGGATGGGAGTAAGTCGGCGTGACTTTGAATCCCTAAAAGCAATGTTCTTTTCCAGAAACTACTATCAGCAGCAACAATACAACAGAGGAGGAGGTTATCAACAGTCACGACAAGAATCCTATGTCGGGAGCTACTCCAGAGAAAACGATTATAAAATGTTAGAGATTGACCCCAATGCCAGTGATGAAGAGGTAAAAAAAGCGTACCGAAAAATGGCTATGAAACACCACCCTGACAAGGTAAATCATCTGGGTGAAGAGGTGCGTAAAAAGGCGGAAGAGAAATTCAAACTCCTTAACGAGGCTTACGATAGAATCAAAAAAGAGCGTAACATCAATTAATAATAATGAATTATGAAAAAAAACAGAATCATTCTATTTATATTCAGTTTTGTTTTACTCAGTTACTCCCTTGCAGGTCAAGAATTGAGTAAAAGCGGAGGTAATATTAAAGGAGGAGCCCGTCTAGGATTAGTTGCTTCTCAGATCTCCGGTGACAATTTAGCCGGATACCATAAATTGGGGGCTTATGCCGGCTTATTTGCCAACACTCCTATTTCGTTATCCGGCAAATGGCGCTTCCAGATGGAACTCAATTTTGTTATGAAAGGGAGTCAAACTTTTGTGTACGCCCGTGAAGATGGTTCACTAAACGATGTTTACAAATTAACTCTACTCTACACTGAGACACCTTTTCTATTTCAAAGGGAGCTTGGATACTATACCAGTCCCGGTGATAAAACCTATACCTTCTATTTTGAAGCGGGTCCCTCACTCAACTTTTTATTTCACCAAAAAGAAACATTTAATGGTGAGGTGATGCATCGTTCACCATTGAGGTTTTGGGAAGCAGCCGTTATTGCGGGTCTTTTTTGCAGAATAGAAGATCATTGGGGGCTCTCTTTCCGTTGGAGTTCCTCTATCTATCCTGTTCGTGTTCCAACTTGGGTATTTAACGAAAGAGTCAAGCTGCAATTTAACGATTACATCTCATTGACTCTGCAATACCATTTTTGATTTC
>JAKPTX010000116.1 GCA_029570835.1 Bacteroidota bacterium | reverse complement strand
AGTTTTGTTACCCAGTTTCGTGCTGACGCGATATTCGGAACGGTTACAAAAAGTAAGACCAATGCTAAAAGGATCCATGCAGATGCCCTGGAATAAACCAGGAATACCTTGTTGAAAAAAGCAAGGGGTTCCGTCTTTTTTGTTTTGCTTTCAATCAACGAATGGATTCGATGATTGAACTCAGCAGACGGATAATTAGTATCCTTTTTAGCTTCTTCCAAAAGCTTTTTCCCTTTTAATTCTGCGGCTGCAATTGTGGCTTCTTCAAAAAGAGTCTCGAGTTCATTCTTCTTAATCTTATTCTTCCTCATTATTGCCTCTCAAAATGATTTCTAACACTTTATTCTTTGCTCGAAATAAACGTGTACGAACCGTGTTCTTCTTGATTCCTAAAACTTCAGCGATCTCGGAATCGCGCCAACATTGTAGATATTTGGCTTCCAAAACAAATTGATCCTTCTCTGGCAGTTGTGAGATGGCGTTAGTAAGTTGTTGCACTGAAAGAAAAGTTTCCATTACACAGTCTATATCATAATCATCTTCAAGCGTTTCCTCATAACCCTCGAAAAAGTCGGAAAAATTATTTTCTTTCACAATCTTTCTTTTCCTGCAGATATCGATGGAACAGCTTCTAATAACATTAACGATATAAACCGCCAAAGTGTTTCGGTTTAGTTTTCTTAAAGTCGGAAGATGCATGATTAATTTTACGAAGGATTGCTGAACGACATCCTCGACATCTGATTGGTTCTGAAAGTATTTCCGGGCTTGTTTAAACATCAGATTTTTATAGTTATCATAAAGCATTTCAAGGTAGAGCCGATCGCTCTCATTATTAACCTTGATTTGTGGTCGTAATGTCATCGTATCTCCTTATCATGCTCTGAACAATTTTACGCTGAATCGCGAGTTTAGATTTTTATAAGAATTTGTTTCGGGTGACTTGGTGCAAAAATACACCGATTGAACCAAAATGAATAAATCCACGAACTTTTGGACAACATGAAAGTATTATGTTACGGGAACATACTGGTTGGAGGAATATACGATTCAACTTATGAAACTTATCCGTCGTTTTCGAATGTGAATTCTCCTTCGAAAATTAGCAATACAAATGCCAGGTGGAAGTCCAGATCTATGGCGGGGAATTAAAAAAAAGTTATCCGAAACTTCGATAAAATAATTCATAGGCTGGCGACATCATTGTAAGTCTAAGAAACCCCGAATCTCTCAGCCAATTTATTTATTTTAGAAAATGAATGTTTAAGAACCAACATTTTCTTGAAACTCTGGCAAATAATTCTTGGTTGATGTTAAGCATACGAAGGACGATGTGATTGTTCAGTGTAGCAAGCAAAGGAAGTGTATATACACATCCGAAAATTACATTATTCAATAACTGAAATCGCTTACCTTTTGAAGTTTAGGAAAGATTAAGGTGAAGGACTATGAGATCATATGACTAATCGAAGACGAAAAAATCAAATCTTGTTTTATGTGGATGATGAAGAACTCAGAAGTATTGAGTCAAGAATGATATCCACAGGATTTCGGAATAGAAGCGCATATTTACGGAAAGTTGCGATTGATGCTTACATCATTCATATTGACTACTCCTTTTTAAAAGAACATACACGCCAAATCAGAATGATTGGAATAAACGTCAATCAAATTGCGCATCACCTAAATGCCACTGGAAATATTTATCGGCAGGATATTGAAACAATTAAGGATAGGCTTGATGAGATATGGCGATTACAAAGATCCATCCTATCAAGTCTACGTTAAAGCAAGCCTTGGCTTATGTTCTTGATGGAAAGAAAACCGATGAAGGGATTCTTGTTTCAAGCTTTGCTTGTTCACCTGAAACTGCGGATTTAGAATTCGGCTTTACGTTATCCCATTGTATGGAAAAAGGTAATAACCTTGCATTCCATCTCATCCAGTCTTTTAAACCTGGCGAAACAAATCAAGAAACCGCTCACAAGATTGGTGCTGATCTGGCACATGAGGTGCTCAAAGGAAAATATGAATATGTACTTAGTACACATATTGATAAAGGACATATTCACAACCATTTGATTTTCTGTGCTGCAAACTTTATTGATTACCGCAAATACATTTCGAATAGAAAAAGCTATTATCAGATAAGAAAGATAAGTGATCGACTCTGTGAAGAATTTGGTTTGTCAGTTGTTGTTCCACAAGCAGATCGGGGGAATTCATATAAAGAATACCTTGCAAAAAAAGAAGGAGTGAGTTGGAAGAATCGGATTAGAAAGTCGATAGAGATAGCCGTATCAGGAAGCTTGAGCTACGAAGAGTTCTGTATCAAAATGAATATGCTGGGTATGGAGATACGGGAAGGAAGAGACCTGGCATTCCGAATTATAGGTAAAAACCGTTATGTAAAGGCGTCTTCGCTCGGATACAAGTATTGGGAAACCTCCATCAAGGAAAGGATCTTTATGAATTTTGGGGAACATACAATGTCTATCAGTGACTCAAGATCAAAATGGCGATCGACAGCCAGATTCAACAATCTCAAACTTACTGCTAACTCATTAAATTACCTCCTGGACAATGGAATAGAAACAATTTCAATGTTTAATCAAAAGCTTGAAGAAGAGAGAGTTAAGCTTGCAAAAATAAAAACTGAATTACGAAATGTTGAGAAAACCCTGGAATTCCAATTGGGGGTAGTAAAGCAATTGAAAATAATAGAGAAAAATTACCAACAAACGACTGCGTTAAATAACCAATATACTCCCACTAAACGGTTATTATTTGAAGCAGCTACTCAATATTTACAAGCAAGGGGCCTGAATCCTCCATATCCGTCCAGTAAGATAATCTTCGAAGAATGCACGAAACTTCGAGGTCAATTGGATGATCTGTATGAAAGTTATAACGAATTAAAGCGGCATCTGAAGCGATTGCAAATCGTGCAAAAGGATATCTCTCGTGTTTTTAGGAGTGACAATGATTTGGTAAATGATAAAAGGCATTAGTCACCAAAGAAGGATTTTTTCGGAGGTAACTGTCAGTATCCTTGAATGTTTTCGACGAGACCTTATTTTTAATGAAACAACCCACAGGTTTGTTAATCAGCTTGGTAAGAACACTATGAAGAGAGTGATTATAAAGAAATCTCCTTTTGAGGAACACATGAGGCATTGGTAATGATGATACTTCCCTTGCATGTATGGGTAAAAATCGACCTTTTTTGAAGGTGTCTTTCTGTACGGTATTTTTATGTTTTTCTGTTTATTCTAAACTCGAATTATTAGAGGATTTAATGTGGAATTAATGTCTTGTATTGTAAACTCCAACAAAACAACCGTTTAAATTGATGATTTTTCATGTGAATGGATTGTACATAATCAAAATCTGTTCTTAGAAAGGAGGTTCTCCATAAGCTAAAAACGTCGATAATTGAATAATTCAAACTGTTATGTCACTTTAATTTTGTATAAATTATTAATAGGAGATGTGAGAGAAGAATTGATACGTCTCTCAAGGAATTGAGCAAACAAATTTAACAGATGAAACATTTTTATGATCCACTCCGTTTAATTACTATACGGAAGGCTTTAGCCTACACAAACAAAAAAATGAAGGAAAGGTAACTATGAAAACATCTAAATTTCGATTGTGTATCTTGTATATCGGGCTGGCTGTCCTTTTATTGTTTGGGAGTATTTCTCCAGCAACTGCAACAATTAACGCAACTCACGATGTTAATTTAGAGGAGATACAAAACCTTCTATACCAATATTTTCAACTAAGATATGAGGCAAGAAAGAAGAATGTTATCCCTGACCTTAGTCAATTCGTCGCTGTGAATTCCGAAAGAGCTAATAAATTTCTTTCTACAGAAACTAATAAATTACGATTAGAGGCTTTACACGTAGATAAAAATGACTTGGAATATCTTGACTATAAATTTACGATCGATATCCAAAGTGTTGATGTTAAATCCCAGGACAGAACTGTAACTGTCATTGTTCTCGAGAACCATGAGGTAGTCTTTAAAAAAACACCGCACATCGTTTCTAAGATGAACAACCTTATCCATCAAATCGTATTGTCCCCGGATGGCCAATTTTGGAAAATCATAGACGATATATATGACGATTATCTCTGGAGAGCAATCCGCCAAACTTCTATTGAATTTATTGAAAGTCAATTAAACACACCCCAGTCGATTCCTTTTGCATCATATCCTGCAATTCAGCAAAATAAAGTGGGTAGTGGTGGATATAATCGCTCAAATGCTGTCCAATTTGCCAGAACCTGGTATAACTCTACTTACCCAGGCTTTTATAGGTTTAGCGCAGATTGTACAAACTTTGTTTCTCAAGCCATTAATATTGGTGGCTCTATTCCACAAACTGCGACGGCACCAGGTGTGAATGTTGGATGGTATTATGTCAATTCTTCACAATATGCCAATGCATGGACTTTTACGCCAGCTTTCTATGACTTCGTCGTGAATGGGCATTGGTGGGTCAATGGTCCAGAAGGTGTAGTTACTGTTATCCAGCAACTTCTACCTGGTGACGTAATTCTGTATGATATTAGAACTGGCAGTGAAACATATGACCATGCGGTAATTGTCGTTGAGATGACCGACCTAGGAAACCAAGAGTTATTTCCTTTAGTTGCTGGTCATTCACCAGATGTCAATAATTACCCTTTTACTGCGTTTAACTATTCCAGAACATATCCGATTCAGATAATCGGCTATTAATTTACTTGATAAGAGGGTTTCATAATATGAGTCTTTGTGAATATCCCAACAAGAAGTGGTTAATCTTCGTTGTGTCTGGTCTTCTCTTCGCCGCTATCTTTCTTTGTGGTTGTGTCACAGCTTGTACCCCTTCGGATTCCACCGAAGGGGAAAAGCTTATTAGATACTATTTTGATTTATTGACGAGAGGCGATTTCGAAGCCGCCGCAGATTTGCTTTTTGAAGCAACTCCTGGCATGCAGGGTCCTGGCTTTTCAAGAACTGACTTTGTTTCAAATTTTG
>JAKPTX010000171.1 GCA_029570835.1 Bacteroidota bacterium | reverse complement strand
CTTTTGAATAACCATAATCTTCAACAAGTTGTCTTGAAAAAACTTGCACTGCTTCTATTTCTTCTGGTGTTGCTTTTACTTGTTCATTTGAAATATAATCAAATATATATCCGTCTTTTAATTCTTCACTCATATGTTATTAATCCTTTTTAATTTTATTAAATTAAACACCAAAGATACATATATATTCTCGTGTATCGGCAAGAAAACAGCTCTTTTGCAAACTTTGGTCTGGTGTCAGCTGGTGCGGTTTGCAAATGTGCAGTTTTATGCGTTGGTTGTACATTATTTCGTTTTTTCTTTTTCTGTCTTTATGTAGCAAATTGTCTGCTGTGTCGCTGTCTTTTTACACTTGCCCCTAACGGGTAGCGGTATGAAAAGTTGCCGATTGCGGGCGATTTCCTATCAAAGTACAAGAAAAATTGAAGCGGGCTACAACCCTTGAATAACCTACTGTCCCGGCAATTTTTTATACCGCATGTTACCTGCTGGTGTTTGTGTTTTTTTCAACTGGACAACTAAACAAATTGACTAACTATTTTATTGCCCACACTATAAATCTTTGATTTTACTTTGAATATTCGTCTTTTCCCTTAAGCCTTCGTATTTTTTACTGACATACTGGATTATCAGAGAAATCTTGTAATTTTCTCCATATAAAGCAACGGTAATCCCTGTTGTTTCGCCAAGCCAACCAGCACTATACGATAAATGCCCCAAACTAACGGCAAATCCATAATCATCTGGGTCATCTTTGTATAAAGAATTACGCCATTCAGGCGCATTATAGTCAGGTTTTCCATATTTTTCTGTCATTAGATTTACTAACTCTCGAAAATCTTTGATAAAATCGTTTTTATTAGAGTGAGTAGGATTAAACAGATATTTTGCCATAGTTAATTTATCATTGGTAAAGATATAGGCAACATCGCAACTTATACCGGCGACAAAATCAGAAAACAAATAAAGGTTATCAATGGTGGATAAATCCGTTTTGCCTTCTTTTTGCATTACTATCTTTTTTGAATCACCCCATTTTGCAACTCTAAAATCTGCACCTTTATTCTCAATACCTTTTACAGACAGAGAATATAAATGAGAGTCTGAGAAAATCATATACCGTACTTCTATAAGATAATTATCTTTGTACCAAGTTCTATCCAGACTATTCACATACTTACTGTCTAATTCATCTTTACGTTTGTCAGGTTCTCCGAACAGTGGAATTAAAAGATTATCCATTTCATTGGAAAATTTGATAGCATCTTCTAATGCATTCTCGCTTTTCTCAACTTTTCCAAAACTAAATGATAACGACTCTAATTTCAATGAAGCAGAATCTACAAAAACAGAAGCAGTACATTCCTTATCGCCCAAAACTATACCGGCAACTTCAAAATCGGTCTTTGTTTTGTTATAATCACTATAATAATGGTTCCGAGGTGTTACTTGCGACGAATATTTTGTTACAAAATCATTTTCAGTAGAATTCCAATCTACAGAATTGATAAATTGCAAAAAATCTGTTTGCGCAGATAATGACATTGATAAACACATCATCGAGATGATAAAATACTTTCTCATAATTATCAAATTATTTTGATTTTTCAACATCAAATTGCAATATTTCAGCCATAGCATCTTTTGCCATAGTCCAATAAGACAGTTCATCTACACTCAACAAATCCAATCCTTTGTGTAAATAGGCAATAGCATTTTTCATGTCCCCTGTATTTTTATAACACAAACCAATTTTCACATATGCAATATTTCTTTGCTTTTTGCATTCATTTGCTTTGCTTTCAAAAGGGATAAATGGCTTCAAAGTTGAATACGAAGTATTTTTCCTATCGTCATAACTTGCAGAATAATAGGGTTCAACGCATTGTGATAACAAGTTTGCTAACCAATTCACATTTTTAGCATAAACTTCATAAGCAAGTGCGGCTTCTTTCCAAGATTGAGATTCGTACAAAACATCTGCTTTTGTTTTCATTTCGTCAACGGTTGCAATAGTTGGAACTCCGTATTTTTCAATCTGTTCCATTTGTTTTGAAATGTCAAGTGGGTCAATACTTTCCGACTTATTTGTGTCTTGTGCTTTCAACTGCAAGCATCCAAACGCCAAAATAACACTTGATAAGAAAATTATTTTCTTCATTTTTCAATCCCTTATTTGTGTCGGGCGCAACTTTTAGTTTTTCCCGCTCTAATGGCTTCGCGAGTGTCTTGCCTTCGCTACTTGTAAATGCTGTCAGTATGCACTGTCGTTACACTTGCAGGTAACGGATTGCGGTATGGTTAGTTGCCGATTTCGAAGCACTTTCCTATCAAGGTACAACTACTTTTGATACGTGCTGTGCCGCCCGAATAAGCACTGCACCGGCAATTAACTATACCGCGTGTTAGCATTTCGGTGGTTTTTGTCATACTGTTTTTGTTTTTATTTCAAATTTAGCTATTCCGCCCGATAAATATACATAATTCCACCACCAGCCGCTCAGGTTTTTAAAAATCATTTGTTTTCTTAGTTTGTAGCTTTTGTAATGTTTCATAATGCCCAAATACGAGTTCATGCTGCTTTGGAAAGCTTGTTGCTCTTCTTTTGTCGGTTTGTGGTCACGGGCTATTTGGTTTTGCTTTTCTATGGCATTGTAGAAGTTTCCTTTGGTGCGGTTGGCTATGTATGTTTTATGTGGTTTGATTACTACTCCAAGGTATTTAACGCCCTTGCTATAATGCTGTAAATAAATTTTATCGGGATGCAATGTCAGTTCTAAAGTTGAAAGTAAATAGGCTGAAAGATTTGGTATTATTGATTGTAAATAATCTTTACTTTCGTGTATCAATACAAAATCATCAACATATCTACCGTAATGTTTTATGCCTAATTCTTTTTTTACCCAATGGTCAAATTCGTTCATGTAGATATTACCAAATAATTGAGAGGTTAAATTGCCTATAGGCAAGCCGCAATTGGGCTGTGCATGAAACAAACTTTTTGTTTGGGGCAAACCGCTCCAATCTTCTTTTTTACCTTTGATTATACAATTTACTTTTGGGTCGTTAAAGATGGTTTTTTCAATAAGGTACAAAACAAGTTCTAAATCAAAACCCAATTTCTTCTTAGTGCGAATTAGCTCGTTTTTAACCTTGTCATAAAGCAAAGACTTGTTCATTGCCATAAAATACCCTTTAATATCGAGCTTAAGTATGTAGCAGTCTTTTGAATAGTTTTGCGAACACGAGCGTATAAAATGGTCAATGCGTTTTATGCCGTAATGCGTTCCTTTGCCTTTTCTACAGCTATAACTGTCGTTAATAAATGATTTCTCAAAAATGGGCGAAATGTAGTTGTAAATAAAATGATGAATAACCCTATCACGAAAATCGGCAGCAAATATTTCTCGTTTTACAGGTTTATCCACAATAAAACATATACTTGGCTTTGGGGCGTATTTGCGTTCAATAATCTCACTGGCTAAAGCAAATAAATTTGCTTCCAGATGCTTTTCAAATGCAAGGGCATTAATGGTATTACGTTTGTTTTTACGTGCATCAAAATACGCTTGGAACAAATCGAGCGTGATTTTTTTCCTATCTATTTCTGAAAACAAATTGAGTTGCTGCATCCTTTGTTTTTTATAAAAGCCACGGAGAAATAATCCCCGTGGCTGTGTTTTCCTTCAAATCCCTTACGCAACGGACAGAAAACCCCAACTCCTTATTGTTGTTGTTTCTGTTTACATTGCTGTTATTGTTGTTCATGTTACGGTTCCATGCATTTGTTGCATTGTTCTCCGTAGCGCTCCACCAGTTACCGTTGTTTCCAATATTGTTGAATGTTCCATTATTGTTACGGTTGCCACCCGGAAGAGCTGTAAAAGTAACCACTTAATTTGTCGCACCGGCATTCTCAGCCCGTGAAATCTTTTATAGCTAACATCTACCTGTTTTGGATATGGCAGGTATTTACAATGCCAA
Source organism: Bacteroidota bacterium (assembly GCA_029570835.1). Classification (GTDB taxonomy): domain Bacteria; phylum Bacteroidota; class Bacteroidia; order Bacteroidales; family WCHB1-69; genus UBA5429. The sequence continues at coordinate 2,451 of JAKPTX010000171.1, read as the reverse complement.
CGGGTTACCGGATTTAAAAATGCTCGCTCGTCTATGCCGTAGCACGCACGACTCTGGCGGAAAACTTTTATTTTTGACTCTTCTGCCATCCGCTTAATTGTTTTGACACATTTTCAACTGCTTCGTTTATTCTTACAAATTTCTCAAGGCTTATCTGCTTCATATCTTTCATTACACGTATGAGCAACCGAATTACTTCTATTTGCTCTCTTGCAATTTGAAGTACATCGGCTTTTTGATGCCTTGTATTGGCACGATAAATCAAAGTAAGCAACTCAATAGTTTCTTTCTTCAAACTCTCACCTACGGTATATTTATACTCCTTGCTAAATTCCTTTGTAAATTGGAAAATAGCCAAAAGTAAATCATACGTTGCCTTATAAACAGGTAGTTCGTTGTACTGTGCCATTCAAAAAAAAATCGACCGCTTCGCGGAAATAAACACCCTTCGACAAGCTCAGGGTAAAAATAAATCAAATAGTCAAATGAATCAAATAAATTCTAATCCCTTACGCAACGGACAGAAAACCCCAACTCCTTACTGTTGTTGAAGCTGAGTACATCGCTGAGATTGAAGTTCAAGTAACGGTACCACGCATATGTAGCATCGTTCTCCGTAGCGCACCACCAGTAACCGCCGCCTCCAATACTGAGGAATGAACCATCATAGAGACGGTAGCCACCCGGAAGAGCTGTAAAGCCGGTTTCGTTGGTTGCACCAGTATTTGGACTGTTCCAATGAGTTGTTCCGGTTTCTTTAAGTTTACCACCGGCAATGCTTGTTCCGCCAAGGTAATCGGTTAATTCTGTCCACTCGGCATCGCTTGGTAAATGCCAGCCTGTAGGACAAACTCCTTGCACTCCACTCGGGTTTGCCGTGCTGCTTGCTGCACCATTCATTGCCGCTGGCCAATTGTATAATACGCCATAGGTTGTGTAATTTGCAGTAGCTTTGGCGGCATTTACATCAGAACCATCATATCCGTAAACATAATAATAAGGTGTTGTATTCGAACCAGTAGCAGGACCAACTACACTTGGTAAATATTTTAAATTCTCTGCCATCCATACTTGATTGCCTATAGTTATATATGAATAGACATTGCCATCTCTGCTATCAGAGAAAGTACCTGTTGAATTATTTGCATTGCTTATGCCGGGTATTATTACATACTGCTCACTTCCTAAAAATAGGGTGTCTCCAGTTAAAGATACTCTAAATGTAACATAGGCTTTTGTGGCTGCATCCTGAGCATCGGTCGGGTTGGCAAGGTTTTTAATTTGATTACCATTAGCGTTGTTGCTTATTGTTAATACATCAGATAACGTTTGAGTTTCGGTATAGTCGGTTAAATAACCTGCGTCATTTGTAAATGTACTTACATTAGTGGGCTTATTACTAAGGTCGTTGTAATCGCCACTGATTGCTACGGTTGCAAGATTAGGTTTATTGGTCAAATCGTTGTAATTTTTGTCCCATGCCGAAAACACAGGGTCGGTTTCGGTAATACCACCTGTTACTGTTTCTGCCGTCTTTGCGTGCATAGCATAAGGAACGCTAAGCAATTGACTTGTACCGGTAATGGTGTAATTGGTACCACCATTTAAATCGGTTTCGGTTTTAATAAAATAAGGTCCATTTGTCCAGTCAATACTTGAAAAATCATCAGAAGTTGTTCCCGTGCCAATTTCTAAACTTACCAAACCATTGATATTGGTCGTTGGCGTTTGGGTTTCGCTGTAAACTATTGTTCCACTTGCTGAACCTTGCAATATGCTTATTTGCATACCAATAGTTTGATTTGTTACTAATTCGTCGCTACTGTTGCGAATTACGGCCTGATAGCTCATTTTTTCGGGTGATTGAGCTCTTGCCTGCTGTGGTAGAAACTCAATTACCGTTAATAAAACGGCTGCCAAAATTGAAAATACTTTTTTCATTGTTTTGTCCTCCTTAATTTTTAATGATTTTAAACGTTTTTACTTCTTTGTTTCCTTGTGTTACTTTTACAAAATAATTGGCAGGAACAAGATTGCTCATAACAATGCTTGTTTGGTTGCCGGTGATTTTTTCGTTTTGCAAAAGTTTTCCGTTCATATCATACAGTTGGAATGATAAATTTGAAATTTCAAACTCATCAATACGCAATGTAAGATAATCGGTAGCTGGGTTGGGGTAAGCCGTAACCGTAAGGTTTATGCCTTTGGCTTCTTCAATTGCCGTTACTACCGAAATTTCGTAGGGTTGTTGTACGCCTTGTGTCACCGAACCATTTGTCCCTGTGTTGGTGGTGTAAACAACCTGTCCTACGGAATAGCTTACAGATCCTCCGCTACCCGAAGCATCTCCGCCTGTGGCGTTAACGCTCTCTTGTGCCTGTAGTCCTGTCAGTCCTAGTCCTAACAAAATTATAGCACTTAATTTTAACTTTTTGTGTCGCATTTTTGTCC
>JAKPTX010000115.1 GCA_029570835.1 Bacteroidota bacterium | reverse complement strand
ACATGGGGTAAATTTGATGGTACCAGGCAAAGACGCAGAAGAGCAATGCTTTGAAGATATGATCAAAGCATTTGGCACTGAAAATAAATATATATATAAATCATTCAAACCTTATGTTTATCAGTACGATTCAAGTGATTTATTAGACGGTTTCTGTGATTATGAAAAGGCATCTCCTTATCTTGATCCTCCTAGTGAACCAAGAATATTGAAAGGTATAGAAGCAGTTGGGTTTGAACTTAAAAGAGAGATTGAATCAGCCTATTCATCTGACTTAACAACATTCAGTAATGGTATGTATTTTGTCTGCCATTCGATGGGTGGTCTTGTTGCCAGATCTTTTATGGCTGAAAAATGGAGAGGTAAAAATAGGAACTTTGGTCAGGATGTAACAAGAGTTGTGACACTTGGTACACCACATCATGGCTCGCCAGTAGCTTCTTTGAGTATAGGTTCAAAAAATATCCTACCATCACAGTTTACAACAGATTTAAGCTGGGACGATTACGATGTTGCATTGGTAGATGAAAAATCACCTAATCAGTTTCTAAAAAAGCTCAATTGTCTGCCAACATACATAGGAAAGATATTTGGGATACAACAACTAAATCCTCCCACGGATTGCAAGCTTGATTATGCGAGTAAAATTGTTGCCCTTGCAGGACAGATTGCAGTTAAAGGTAGTGATGGTAAACCCTGGATTGACGATACTGATGAGTTAATTTTAGGAGCAGGTCATGTTTTAAATTCTTATATTAATGATTTAAACAATATACCGCTTTCTGGCCGAGATTTCTTGTTGAGGTTAGTTGTCAAAATTGGTGTGAATATTGGATATGGGCTAAAAGCCAAAGGTGAACTTGATAAACTGAATAATCTATTCGATTATAATGTTGATTTAGATGATAAATCAAAAACTAAAATACAGATCAAAGATTTAAAACCATTTACAAAAAACTATCCTGAAAATGACGGTATTGTTCCAGTAGAAAGCGCATTCTATGCTAACTCTTTGAACGAACTTTACGGCAAGGAATTGTTTAAATCACAATGGTCTCCGTATCCTGTACTTTACAATCACTTTAGACTTTGTTCTGAACCAAACGTAATTGCTTATGTAGCTCATTCGATATGCTCACCAATTTTAAAAGTTTCACCATCAAAAATTCGACCAGGAGATTTCTTTACTATTGAAGGTAAAAGTTTCGGTCCTCAGCAGTGGACGAGTGCTCTCAATCTCTACAGAACACCTAAA
>JAKPTX010000113.1 GCA_029570835.1 Bacteroidota bacterium | reverse complement strand
ACATTTATCCAAGACCTGACTATCAACGGTAAAATAATCGAGGAACTGGATTATAACACCCTTTACATCGATTTGAAGAAGCATTTCGACAAGGAGATTCCGAGGACACGGTTCGAAGAGACTATTAAGTCGAATTATATCACCGTTATCAATCCTCTACTTGAATTCATTGAAGCAAATAAAGAGAGGCATCCTGTTGGTATGTTTGAAAGATGGTTGGATTGTATGGTGTTAAAGAACAAATCCATTGACAGGACTCTACTTATAAAGTATCTGAAGAAATGGTATGTTGGAATGATTGCTCAGGCACTGGGGTATGAGTACCCCAACGAGTTCTTTTTAACTCTATTATCTGTTGAACAAGGTCTTGGTAAGACCACCCTGCTCAGGAACTACACTCTTCCGAAAGAACTTCAACGTTATAGGAAAGAGCATTCCCTGAGTTTTGATGATGATTTCAAGGTCTTGATGTCTCAGGCTTTGCTAATTGTGGATGATGAAATGGATGGTCGCTCGTATGAGCAAGACAAAACGTTCAAAACAGTTTTGAGCACCAAAGAATTGACCATGCGCAGAAAATATGACCGAAGAATATCTACAATTAAGCGCAGATGCAGTTTTGCTGGTAGTGGCAACTATCTGTTTGTAGTCAGGGAACAGCAAAACCGAAGAATAATTCCTCTCGAAATTGAAAAAATTCATTTTGAAAAACTGGCTGAAATCGACTACACTGATTTGTTTATGGAAGCCTATAACTTGCTTGTAAATGGTTTCCCATATTCATACCAGCAGGATAACAAACAGGAATTGAAGCACATTTATGCTGACTATATTCAATATTCAGATATCGATTTGATATTCGATGAGTACGTCCAGAAACCAGACACAGTAGGTGACACCTTTCTGATTACTAATCTGGATTTGGTAAATGCATTGCTGGGTAGATTCCCCCATGCCAGCAAACGCATCAACGTACTGGTAATTGGTAAACTCATGGCAGAGAATGGTTTCGAGACCATAAGAAAAGGTAAGAAGCGTGTAACCTGCTATTGCATAAGCAAATCCAGTCGTATTGTCCAATCCATTGGAGATGACACTCAATCTTGGCGGTTGAATTATGGTGATTATGTTGGATAGAAGTCATGAAATTACACTTAAAATCAATGAAAATGAAGACTTTAAATCAGATTAAAACCGAAATAAAGGAAATAAGCAATATGCATCCGATTATGCAGGATAGGATTGATGCATTAAGGGAAGCAGGATATGATACCATAAATTATGTATACGTTAAACAAAATACAGGATTGTACGCTGCAACACATCTAACCAAGAAACTGATATACCGCATTCAAATTGGTTATACAGAATTGCAGAAAGGTTACCTTGCTGCATGGTGCGTTGATGTATCAAGCATAGATATTGTAGATGAGGTGGAATTACCTTTTTAACTTCAATCAGGGGTGCAGTGGTTTAAGAGGATGCTGCACCCCTTTCTTTTTTACCTGACAATAATATTCTAAAAAATGCCAATCTTTTTTTAGGTTTTTTTCTATAGTAATTCAAAATAAAATTCCGTACATTCGATTCTCCAAAACTTTAACTTTTCTTAAATCGATGCTTCTTAAAGAACTTCTGAAATCAAAAGGTCTAAAGCAAAAATGGCTTGCCGATAAGATTGGTGTTAGCGAAGTTACCGTCTCCAACTGGTGCTCAGGTAAAAGTGTGCCCAAAAGAGCACATCTAAAGAAAATCAGCGAAATTCTTGAAGTTCCAGTAAAAGCCATTATCAACATCTGATGAATATCGAATCGAAATACATATTGTCCTTTACTGCTGCTTCATTACGGTTGAATGAGATGGTCAAGGTCGCAAAGGCTGCCCAAGAGGATGACATAACTGACCTTGATACAGTAAAAGAAAGTGGTGTAGTATTTGGTTCGGTAAAAAACAGAACAACCGACAGAGAATTCCGTGAAATTAGGAAGCGGTTGGAGACACTAACCCCTGACCAAAAAAACATCCTGATTCACGGAGACCTGAACAGCCAGAAACAAATTGCTTTTCTTGCC
>JAKPTX010000143.1 GCA_029570835.1 Bacteroidota bacterium | reverse complement strand
CGACAAAATCGATCTGAGAGCAGAGGCAAATTTGTCGATGCAGGGAGCGAAGTGGGAGGGAACAGACACTAAAGGGAGGACCAATCTATTATATATTAATGCTCCGGTAGTGGCAAGATATCAGTTCGATTTTGGATTCTTTGCTGAAGCAGGTATCCAGCCGGGATTCCTTGTCAGCGCTAAAAAATATGAAGGGACGGTTGATAATATAATTGTCAATATGCGGAAAATTGATTTAAGTTTCCCGGTAGGAATAGGTTATGAATTTAAAAGTAATTTCGGAGTAGGATTAAGGGTTATTCCGGGATTAACAGATATCACCAGATATGCAGCCGGAAATGACCGTAATCTTGTTATAGCGCTAAGGGGTACTTATAATTTTAGGATAAAGTAGCAATCTCCTATGCAGCCATAGGGGAAATGCGGTCTCCGTGTTGTGTCCAGAAATCGGTGTAATCCTTCCATTCCGGCTCAACATCCTCTTTTACACCAAAATGCAGCAAATGCCATTTTCCTTCAAGCAGATCCTTTTCCCAGATACCATAGTATCTTTTATTATTGATAATTGTTCCTGTTACTTTCGCAAAAAGATCACCGTTTATTTTACCTGCAACTCCGCAAATCATATCACCTTTCAACAAAGCGGTCCTGATGGTCTTGTTAAAATCCTGTAACTTTTCCTTTGCGATTTTTCTGCACTTTTTCATATTCTCAGGTTTTGGTTTAAAATATTGCTGACTATTGACTTTTAGACCTACTGATACGAAAAAGGCAATTGAAATGTTGCAACGCGTGTAGCGAAAACACTCAATGTGCTTCATGTTGAAGCCATTGCGAGTCCCGCCGTGTGTCTTACGTAGACCTGCAGTTTATGAAAGCAGGACGAAGCAATCCTTATCGATATTTTACAAACCTGATTTTCTTATTTTCTCTGGCAACTTTTTTATGATTATTATGCACATTTTTCTTCAACCTTTTATTACGCCTGGAATAGAAAGCTTTATTCCTGCTCAGATATGTGTGATCAAGGAGCATCAGTCCCCCGAGTTCACTCATATTTCTTTTCTCAGCATAACAACCTGTTATTGTTATAGATACTAGAAGAAGAAAAAATGCCGATTTTATTAATCTCCTCATAATCTTAGCACGTTCACTGCCAGGTAATGGGCTGTAGAAAACTTATCATGGTATTAGCACCTGACAGAAATATTTATTCCGTTGTTTTATACGTATAACATTTAAAAATGTTCACCAGGTTGAAAAGAGCCAGGACAGGAAGCGCTATATAATTAGCCTGAGTCTGTAACTTTTTTAATTATCCGGGCGTATAAGTATGGTCTGCAATAACTTAATAGTTTTGAATATGATTAAGAAGATAAAAGTATTATTTCCCGGTTTATTGATCCTTCTGGTTTTTGCCTGCAGTAAGGATGAAAATGATCTGAGATTAAAGGATGATTTTTCATCAGATCACACCTGTACTGATCTGGCAGCTATTCCTCCCGAGTTTGACAGTTGATTTTTTCAACTAGTTAATATTAAACGTATTACTTGCGTAAAAAAAATTTGTGCCACTACATTTCCGTTTTCCGTAATATTTTTGGTGGGATTCTCATCCCGATAGTTTTTATCAGATTTTGGGCATTAGGGGGTATATCTGTTCTTACCCAAATGGTTTGTTTTCTTACTTTTACAGGTATTGCCATAACCCGATTCAATTCATCCATTGCCTGAACCACTGTCAGTTCTCTTGTTCGGATAATTTTTTTTTCAATTGACTTTTTGTCAAGATTCCCGGCACTTTCTCTAAGTAATTTTGTTAATTGGGCTTCACACAAGTATGCCAGAAAACACAACATCAGATGTCCGATAATTCGTTTATCAGTCCAATGGAACATGGGACGGGTTTTAAGCGTTCCCTTAATTTCCCCAAAGGCATCTTCGATTTTCCATAATTGTTTGTAATGGGTTACGATTTCTGAAGCTTCCATGGAAACAACATTGGTAATGATTCCAAAAAAACCGTCTTTCTTTGCTTCTTCGGCGATGGCTCTGTGATTGAGTTCACAGTGGTCTTTCCCTTCTATCCTGAGGTATTTTTTGTAACTGCGGTTAGTGATAAATTTTTTGGTCAGCTTCTTATCTTCAGCAAGTTTCTGAGTTATTTTTTCCAGTATGTCTTCTCTGGCTTTACGATCCCGTTCAGATCTTGACTTTGACCATGTAATAATGCAACGATCCTCATTCAGGGTGGTTTCATAAAAAGCAAGCTTTTCGTTTATCCACGTGAACTTCGACAGGTCAAAGTATTCTTCCTGACGCAGTTTACTCATCGAACCCATTTTTAATCCAACAATAAACTCACCCCCGTCAGCACGGATATGATCAAGGTTTTCAAAAGAGAACAACCCCCGGTCGGCAATAAAAATAAACCTGCGGATTAAAAACTTACCACGCATTTTTTCAACTATTTTCTCAAGAGTTTTCCCTTCAAAAGTGTTCCCTGGGTGTACCTCAAAACATAATGGTATACCATCTGTATCGGTAAGCAGCCCTAATACAACCTGGGTACAATCTGTACGCATTTCCTTACTATAACCAAATCTCCTCAGGTCTCCCAGGTCCTCACGGGTACTTTCAAAACGTAAGGTTGTCAGATCATACAGAACTACGTCAACGTTAATGGTGAACAGATCCTTCTTCCACTGGTAAATAAATTTCTCGATCACTTCTTTATGATCGGCCAAAATATCCAGGCTCCGATAGATATGTTGCAGATCAACCTGATGGTCTATCATTTCCGGATACATCCGGCCAACCCAGTTATCGTAAAGAGAAAGTTTTGATACGGGTTTTATGAACCGTGAACAGAGTTGGGTAAAAACAACCTTCTCAAAATCAAACTGAAGTTTTTTATGTTGAGAAAGTACATTTTGCAGAGCTGCTTTTATACCTATTGCCTCTACCATTCTCTCTAAAACCAACAGTGGTCCAAGGATATACGTATCAGCTATGTCTATTTCCTTCGAAAGACTCAAAATGCTAACTGTCTCAAGATGCTTACTGATTGCATCGGATAGTTGCTCAAGTTTATTTTCTTCAACTCTGCCCAAGGACATAAGTGTCCTTTGCTTGACCTTACCATCTTCCCTGTAGGCTTCTACTAGATGGTAATAAGCATAACCCCTTTGATTTTTTGTAATCTTTATGTACATAGTCGTGTCTTAACGACATAAAAATAGTACATAAGTAATACTGTAGCAAATTGTGATAAAATATTGTTCACTACATTTCCGAAAATTGGGAATAAGAATCGCGATTTTATGCGGGTCTCAGAAGCACTAAACCCATTTAACTGTCAAACTCGGGATAAAACCCAAAGTTGATTTTACAAAGTTGGAATTGAATGATGAATTTCTTACCAAACTTGAAAGTTCATTAAGCAACGAGACAAAAGAAAGAAAAGCATTTGCCATTACACTTGATGATTCGAGCAAAGCATCATTTGTT
>JAKPTX010000137.1 GCA_029570835.1 Bacteroidota bacterium | reverse complement strand
TCACATTTATTGAGACTTTCAAGACAAATCTTGAAGAGGCATATCATTCAAATTCTCTGACTTTGCCCTTATCTGATAACAAAATATCACAATTCAGGGAGTCGACAAGGTCTATCATTGAATCTGCAATAGAAAGATTCCAGCCAGTTAACAATGCCAAACCGATTCAGGATGAAAACCCTGACAAATGGTATGTAAACGGACAACGGATGCTTCAAAGCAGAGATGCGTTCATTGAAGATTCTGAAGTCCATCATCTCAATTTTGACACTTTTTTAGCGACAGCAGTTTCAAGGAGGCTAAATGACGGTTTTGGAGATATGTTGCTCCGTAAAGCATCCCGATCATATCTGATCAAACCAGAAGAATTTTTTAAAGCCATCGGCAAGCTGGATATTGATGAAAGTTTTGTGATTATCAATTTCGGGGTTTATCTGGACTATTTTATAAATCAATTACATGTTTCTGAACTTTCACAGGAGAAGTATAAGGATACCGGCATTTTCTCCTTTAACAGTACATACCTGGTTAGAGATTCATTGTTTATTCTTAGAAAGTCTGATCTTCCAAATATATCCACGATTCCAATCGCTGAGGAGATTATCACAAAATACTCCCTGGAAAAAATAAGCGCCAACATAAATTTATATGCCAGTGTAATTGATCTGAATGAAACGTCAGAGGAAATCTTCAATGAGAACAGACATGGCATATCGGACGAGGAGGTTCGCAAATCGGTTTTGCTTAGCATTGTCCTGTCAACTGAATTTAAATGGAGCAAAAATATTGAGGTTATCCAGCTGAGACAGCATTCAGATTTTGATCAGAAGGGGGTTGCCAATAGATTGGATGATGTTAAACCATTTGGAATGGAGAAACCTGGCAGCTGAACCTGTGCGCTTATTATATCAGACAAAATAACAGACAAAATGTCCGATATGTTTTACTGGCAGTGGGGAACAGAAACCACCTTTAAAAGCCACGCAATATCCATTACATTAAAGAGCCTGATCGGTAAATTGTATAAATCTCAAATCCTATTAACATGAAAGCTTGCGTCCAATACAAGGACTTAGCAGGAACAGATGTGGCTGACATTTCTGATAGACTTAGGGCAGCACACGGATATAAATTTGAAAATGAATAACTCAGAAATAATACTATATACCACTCCTCAGGGAGATGTTAAACTGGAGGTAATTGTCCGGGATGACACTGTTTGGCTGACACAAAAAGCAATAGGTGAACTGTTTGGCGTTACAAAATCAACTATAAGTGAGCATTTAACCAATATCTATCAGAACAGCGAACTTGAAAAAGCCGCAACTGTTCGGAAAATCCGAACAGTTCAAACTGAAGCTGGCAGGGAGGTTTCCCGTAATCTGGAGTTCTATAATCTTGACGCTATAATTTCTGTTGGTTACAGGGTTAATTCTCA